>JBJTWK010000029.1:0-58787 GCA_046081705.1 Actinomycetes bacterium
CTTCCGTTCGAAGTTGACGCCGTCGACCACGAGCACGGCGACCTGCTGGCCTCGTGACGGTGCGCGGCACGACGACCGCGAACTTCTCCTTCGCCCGTATCTTCGGCCTCGACTCGGCCCAGGTGCGCTCCTCCTCGACCGT
Organism: Actinomycetes bacterium; assembly: GCA_046081705.1. Lineage (GTDB taxonomy): Bacteria > Actinomycetota > Acidimicrobiia > IMCC26256 > IMCC26256 > IMCC26256. Next base: position 143 of record JBJTWK010000029.1, read on the forward strand.
GCAGTGGGGCACGGCACCCCTGCTCCCCTTCATCGCCTGTGCCGTGCGGGGCAACAACGGGGTCTCCGGCTGGATCGACTCCCCGACCTCGCCGACGCAGTTCATCCAACAATGGAGCGGTTCGGCAGCCTCGACGCTCTGCTCGGCGGGCAGTTCGGGCGCGTACGGCATGGTCGACTTCGACAGCCGGCCGACCGACGATGATGACTTCAACGCCTGCAAGGCGTCCCAGACGAACGCCGACATCACCTACCAGACGACCACGTTGCCGGGCGCCCTCGTCGGTTGGATCGACAACGGCTACACCGGGGCGGTGGCGAACGGTCAGTACTTCTGCGGGCGGGTCGGCCAGACCTACGGGGCCTCCGTCGATCGGGCCATCTGCCGCGCCCGTGGCCGCCAGGTCGCCGTGCTCGTGGTCGACGATGCCGACTTCAACAACGCCCCGGTCAAGCAGTGGATCGTGCGGGTGAAGGGCGTCGCGCTCGTGACGGTCGACGACTACACGGACGTCCAGGGCAACAACCGGTGCGGCGCCCTCGGGTACGCCGCCGGTCCCCACGGTCCGCGCCCGGTCCGTGCCCTCCGGTCGGTCCCGGTCGTGGCCCGGAAGAGCGACGCCGTGGGCAACGTGTCGATCGCGCAAGGCGACCCCGCGTGGCCGACGACGGCCACCCAGGGGCAGGTCGTCACGCTGACGGTGACCGTCACGAACGAAACCGATTCGAACCTCAGAGATCTCAACGTCAGGTTCAAGGTCACCGAGACGACGACCGTCCCGACCGGATGCACCGCGGCGGTCGACCTCACGTTCCCGGTCGGGAGCGTCTTCGACTGTCTGCTGAAGAACACGGCGAAGAACAAGACGGAGACCCAGTCCTTCACCCTGCCAACGTCGACGCTTGGCCCGGTCACCGTCACCGCGACGGTCTCTAGCGCGTCGACCAACGATTCGAACCCGACCGACAACACGACCTCGCGCACGATCACCATCGTCGCCCCGACCACCACCACCACCACCTCGCCCACCACGACGACCACGTCGTCGACGACGACCACGACCCTCCCGCCGACCACGACCTCGACGTCGCCGAGCAGCCAGTTCCGGCGGCTCACCATGACCTTCTACGACAGGCTCATCGGAACCGGCACCGTCTACAACTCGACGTCGGTGTTCCCGACCTACCAGATCTGCGACGTGAACCTGAGCACCACCTCCCTCGCCGCAGCGCCCCCGCGCTGCGGGTGACGAGCCCCTCCACCCACCCGATCGGAAGGAATCCCACGTGAACCGAAGGACCGGCGGCATCATCGGTGCGGTCGTACTCGCGCTCATCGGCGCGGTGCTCGTCATCGCGTACGCCAACGGCGCGGACGAGCGGGCGGAGTCCGGGACCAAGGTCGTGTCGGTGTACACGGTGCGGAACGACATCCCAGCGGGCACCCCCACCGCCGACCTCGGCGACCGGGTCGGACGTACGGACCTCCCGAAGAAGGCGGTGGCCGAGGGCGCGATCACGAATCTCAAGCAGATCAAGGGCCTCGTCGCCGGTGCCCTGCTCGTCCCCGGCGAGCAGCTCGTGCGCGCCCGGTTCACCTCGCCCTCGGCGTTCCAGGCGTCCGGGAGCGGCGTGTCGATCCCGGACGGCTTCCTGACCACCACCATCTCCCTCGAGCCGCAGCGAGCGATCGGTGGTGTCCTCTCCCCAGGGGTCACGGTGGCCGTGAGCGCATCGTTCGCGGGCGGCGACGGGGGCCCGGCCCAGTCCGGGATCATCCTCCAGAAGGTGCTCGTCACGAACGTCCAGGTTGCCGACCCGAACACGGCCGAGACCACCGACACGACGACCGACGCCAGCCGACCCGGCGCCTCGCCGCAGGGCGCGCTCCTGGTCACCCTCGCCCTGCCGGCCGATCAGGTGACGCGCCTCGTCTACGCGGCCGAGCACGGCACGATCTGGCTGTCGACCGATCCGCGCAATGCTCCCGACGCGCCGGGCGGGGCGGTCGTGCGCAACGGCATCTACCGATGAGTGAGTTGTACCTCGCGACGGCGGACGCGGCCTGGGAGCAACGCGTCCGCGACGCCTTCGCCGGCACGTTCCCCGGCGAGATCGGCTCGTGGGCCTTCGCGTCCCACGGAGCCGACCTCGACGGCGTCGTGCGCGAGATCGGCGCACTCGGCGTGGGCGTGGTGGCGGTCGGTCCCGACCTCGACGAATCGACCGCGCTCGCGCTCTGTGCCCGGATCGACGAGGCCCACCCCGAGGTCTGCGTCCTCCTCGTGGCCACGCCGGACGGCGACCTGTTCCAGCGGGCGCTGCGGGCGGGAGTCCGCGACATCATCGACCCCGAAGCACCTCTGGCCGAGATCCGCGATGCCGTCGATCGTGCCCGGGGTACTGCGAACCGTCGACGGGCGAACGTGGCCGCGACCGCCGCCGCGCAATCTGCGCCGACCAAGGTGATCGCAGTGGTCTCGGCCAAGGGTGGGGCCGGCAAGACGGCGATCTCCACCAATCTGGGGGTCGGCCTCGCGATGCAGCGTCCGGGGCGGGTGGTCGTCGTCGACCTCGACGTGCAGTTCGGCGACGTCGGGCATGCGCTCCGACTCCTGCCCGAGCACACGTTGACCGACATCGTCGCTCAGGGCGGCGACCCCGATCCGGCCGTCGTGAAGGCGTCCCTCACGAACCATCCGAGTGGACTGTTCGTGCTCTCCGCCCCGGAGTCCCCGGCGGAGGCCGAGGACGTCCGACCGAACCAGATCACCCGGATCATCGAGATCCTCGCCCGCGAGTTCGAGTACGTGATCCTGGACACCCCGGCCGGCCTCGACGAGATCACCCTCACCGCCATGGAGAGCGCGACCGACCTCATTCTCGTGTGCGGCACCGATGTGGCGAGCACCCGATCCATGCGCAAGGAGGTCGAGGCCTTCGAGCAGATCGGCCTCACGACCCAGCGCCGTCACTTCGCACTGAACCGGGCCGACGCCCGGGTCGGCCTCGAGATCCGGGACATCGAGGGCACCGTCGGGCTCGAGGTCGACGTGCAGATCCCATCGTCGCGGACCGTGCCGCTCAGCATGAACCAGGGTTCGCCGATCCTCGAGTCCCAGCCCCGCTCCCCGGTCGCGCGGGCGTACGGCGAACTCGTGAACCGCTTCCTCAACGCCGGCGGGCCGCCGGTCGAGGCGCCCCAGTCGACCGCCCAGAACGTCGCCCGCTTCCGTCGCCGCAAGGAACTCCGATGAGCCTCCGTGACCGCCTCCGCCAGTCCGATCCGGCCGCCGAGAACGCCGGCGCGACGCCGACCGCCGAGGTGACGGCCTCCGAGCCGTCGCGCCTCACCGCGCTCCGGGATCCGGCGACGGCCGCGCCGGCCCCGGTCGATCCGTTCGCCGCGATCAAGCGGCGAGCGCAGGACGCTCTCTTCGCCCGCCTCGGCTCGCGTCTCTACGACTCGTCCATGGACGAGCAGCAGCTCGACGCGTACGTACTGCAGGAACTCTCGAAGGTGATCGACCAGGAGCAGGTGCCGCTCACGCCCGCCGAGCGCGCCCGGATCGTCGCCGGGCTGATGGACGACGTCCTCGGGTACGGAGCGATCGAGAAGCACCTCGCCGACCCCGAGGTCACCGAGGTCATGGTGAACTCCCTCGATGCGATCTTCGTGGAGCGCAACGGGCGCCTGCACCGGACCTCGGAGCGGTACCTCTCCGACGACCACCTCCGGCAGGTCATCGAGCGCATCGTGTCCCGGGTGGGCCGTCGCATCGATGAGTCCTCACCCATGGTCGACGCCCGCCTGCCCGACGGCAGCCGAGTCAACGCGATCATCCCCCCGCTCTCCATCGACGGCCCGGTGCTGACCATCCGGAAGTTCTCGCAGCGGGCGCTCTCGCTTCGGGACCTCGTCGGGCTCGACACGGTGACGCCCACGCTCGTCGAACTCATCGGGGCCTGCGTCGAGGGCCGCCTCAACATCCTCGTGTCCGGCGGGACGGGCACGGGGAAGACGACGCTCCTCAACGCGCTGTCCGGGTGCATCCCCGACGACGAGCGGCTCGTCACGGTCGAGGACGCTGCGGAACTCCGACTCTCCCAGCCCCACGTGATCCGGCTCGAGAGCCGACCGCCGAACATCGAGGGCCGCGGCGAGGTCACGATCCGGGATCTCGTGCGCAACGCACTCCGCATGCGGCCCGACCGCATCATCGTGGGCGAGGTCCGTGGGGCCGAGGCCCTCGACATGCTCCAAGCCATGAATACCGGCCACGAGGGTTCGTTGTCGACGCTGCATGCGAACTCCCCGCGCGACGCGCTCTCCCGTCTCGAGACGATGACGCTGATGGCCGGGGTGGAACTCCCCATCCGAGCGATCCGGGAGCAGGCCACATCCGCCATCGACGTCATCGTGCACATCAGCCGACTCCGCGACGGCACCCGCCGGGTCACCCAGGTGGTCGAGGTCGCCGGCATGGAGGGCGACACCGTCACGCTGACCGACCTGTACTCCTTCGACTTCGGCGCGGGCATCGATGAAGAGGGTCGGTTCCGCGGCACTGCGATGCCGACTGGGCTCCGTCCGCGGTTCCTGCAGCGCCTCACCAACCAGGGCATCACCGTCCCGGACGCCGTCTTCACCTCCGCCGGGGTGTTCGACCGGTGAGGCGGTCGAACCTGCTCCGCTCGTCGTCGGCGTTCGTGTTCGCCGCGCTGTCGGTCGCGGCACTCGCCGCTCCGGCCCGGGCGGCGGACACGGTCACGGTCACGAACGCCGACACGTCGGCCGCGCCCCGGGTCACCATGACGGTCTCCGTCCCGGGAACCTCACCGACCGACCCGCTGCCCGCCTCCGCGTTCACGGTGCTCGAGACCGGACGCCGCCGACCCGCCACCGTGGTCGGCGTGCCGAGCGACCCCCTGCAGGTCATCCTCGTGCTCGACACCTCCGGCAGCATGGCCGGCTCGGCGCTCGCCGGCGCGAAATCTGCGGCGAACACGCTCCTCGACCAGCTGCCCGACGGCGCCTCGGTGGGTCTCATCGGGTTCGGGGATCGTCCCTACCTGGCCAGCCCGTTCACGACCGATCGCAGCCTGACCCGTCTGGCGATCTCCTCGCTCCGGGCGAACGGCGAGACGGCACTCAACGACGCAGTGGTCCAGGCCGCCCGATCCTTCACCCAGCCGCGGCGGACGATGGTGGTGCTCACCGACGGCCGCGACACGGTGAGCGGGGCCACGACCACCCAGGCCGCCGATGCCGCGACCTCGGCGAACGCCAGCGTGTACGGCGTCGGACTCGCGACCTCGGAATCCGATCCGGCGGCGTTGCGGGCCATCGCGACCCCGTCGGGCGGCAGCGTGGCCGAGGCCGCGAACCCGGCGGCCCTCGATGACATCTACGACTCGATCGGCTCCCAGATCGCGTCCCAGTACCAGTTGCGATTCACGGCGACCGGCTCGGGTTCGACCGGATTCGTCGTCCGGGTCCGCACGCCCAGCGGCACGGTGTCGGGCTCGACCCGGTTCAGCCTGCCCGCCGACGCGACCGCGGCGGGCGCCGACGACGCCCTCCCCACGCCGACGATCCCGGCGGGCACGACCATCGAGTCCGACGGATTCCTGCAGTCGACGGCGGTCCTGTGGATCGGCGTCGCCCTCGCTGCGATCGGGCTCGGAGCGTTGGGCTGGGTCATCTTCAAGCCGCAGGCGCGGCGGAGCCAACTCTCCGGCGCCGGACGGGGCGCCGGCTCGGCACTCGCCGACCTCCGTCGAGGCGCGACCGACCTCATCGACCGGAACCTGGACCGGGGCGCGCGCGAGGCCGGGCTCGACCGCACCCTCGAGCGCGCCGGCATGGACATGCGGCCCGCCGAGTTCATCCTCGTCATCGGCGGCATCGCGGCGGCCGGGTTCCTGCTCGGACTCGTGCTCGCCGGGATCGTGGTCGGGATCGCGTTCGCCGCGGTCACGCTGATCCTCGCCTACCTCTACGTCCAGCGCAGGGTGCGACGCCGGCAGGAGGCCTTCGCCGACCAGCTCGAACAGACGCTGCCGTTCATGGCCGGATCCCTCCGGGCCGGCTTCAGCGTGACCCAGGCCATCGACGCGATCGCCCGGGAGTCCGACGAGCCGACGGCCTCGGAGTTCCGCCGCGTGGTCGTCGAGACCCGCCTCGGCCGTGACACCGACGAGGCGCTCAGCGCACTCGCCGAACGGGCTGAGAGCGACGACTTCCGATGGGTGGTCCAAGCGATCGAGATCCACCGGATGGTCGGTGGCGACCTCGCCGAGGTGCTCGACAACGTCTACGCCACCATCCGGGACCGCAACGGCGTCCGCCGGCAGATCAAAGCCCTCGCCGGCGAGGGCAAGCTGTCGGCGATCGTGCTCTTCGTCATGCCGTTCGGCACCGCGCTCTTCATCCAGTTGGCGAACCCCGGCTACCTCGGCACCCTCACGCAATCGGCCGTGGGGTGGATCATGATCCTCGTCGGCCTCAGCCTGCTCGCCACCGGCGGGCTCTGGATGAAGCGCATGCTGCGCCTCGATTACTAGGAGCCACCGTGTCCCCGATCGTCCTCATCGGCGCCCTCGCCCTCGGCTGCTCGATCCCGCTCGCATGGTGGGCGCTCTCGGGGCCGCGCAGCCCGCGCGCCCAAGCGACCTCGAACCTCCGGATGGGCGCGCCCTCGACCACGAACCTGCGCGAGACCCGCCTCGCCGAGTCGGCGCAGGACCGGGTCCTCTCGCCGATGATGCAGGGCCTCGCCGGCCGGGCGCGCAGTTGGACCCCGAGCGGCCTCCGCGACTCCATCGAGCAGCGCATCCAACTCGCCGGGCTCGGCGACGACTGGACCCCCGACCGTGTGTTCGCCACCAAGGCCGTGCTCGGTCTCGCGGGCGCGGCGGTCACCGTGCTGCTCCTGCTCGGAAGCCCGAGCCTCAGGACGCTCGTGATCGGCGTGGCGATCACCGCGCTGCTGTTCTTCCTGCCCGACGTGCGGCTCCAGTCGAAGGGCGCCGACCGCCAGCAACTCATCGAGAACCAACTGGCCGACGTGCTCGACCAGGTGACCGTCTGCGTCGAGGCGGGCCTGTCGTTCGACAACGCCGTGCTCCGAGTGGCTCGGGGATCCGGGCCGCTCCCCGAGGAACTCGGTCGCACCCTCCAGGACGTCCAACTCGGCATGACCCGTTCAGCGGCGCTCGAGCGTCTCCTCGAACGGACCGACGTGTCGGATCTCCGGTCGTTCGTCCACGCATTCAACCAGGCCGAGAAGTACGGCATCCCGATCGCTCAGATCCTCCGGGTGCAGTCCACCGAGATCCGGACGAAGCGCCGACAGCGGGCCGAGGAACGGGCGCTCAAGCTGCCGGTCAAGCTCGTCTTCCCGGTCGTGCTCTGCATCCTGCCCGCACTGTTCGTCGTGGTCGCCGGCCCTGCCGCGATCCGCGTCGCCGAGTCGTTCTCCGCCACGTGAGCACCTCGTCGGGCGACAGCCTCCGCGCGCTCCTCGAGGGCGTCGACGCCGGCTCGCTCGGCGCGCCGGACGTCGCCATCCCGACCGGGTTCACGCCGCTCGACCAGGTCCTCATGGGGGGCGTGCGGACCGGCCAGCTCACCCTCGTGGGCGGACGACCCGGCATCGGCAAGACCATCCTCGTCCTGCAGTGGGCTCGGCGCTTCGCACTCGCCGGCGTCCCGACGGCCGTCGTCTGCTACGAGCACCCGCCCCGGGAGGTGACCGAACGCCTCCTGGCGATCGAGGTCCGGATGTCGGCCCGGGACGACGAACAGGTGCTGATCGACGCCGCCCGCGACCTCGTCCGCCGGGTGATCCTCGCCGGCGAGCCGATCGGAACGGCCGCCGAGCATCCCCTCGCCGACGAGGCGATCCGGCGGGCGACCCACTGGGGGGCCAACCTGCGCATCGCCGGCGGCTCCGGCCGGGCGACCGACCTCGAGGCCATCGAACGGATCGCCGAGGAGATCGGCTCCGGCGGGGTCGTGATCGTCGACTACCTCCAGAAGGTGCCGCTCACGGGCGACCACACCACCGACGACGAGCGGTCGCTCGCCGCCGCAGAGGGGCTCAAGGACATCGCGCTGCGCCACAACGTCGCCGTCGTCGCGACCGCCGCCGGCGATCACGCCGGCATCGAAGCACGACGGCTGCGACTCGGCGACCTGCGGGGCTCGGCCGCGCTCGCCCACGAGTGCGATGTGGCCATCACGCTCAACGAGAAGGCCCGCGCGGTCTCGAAGGTGGCGCTCGCCTACAACACCGCCCGTTCGGACCAGTTCCAGCGGCAGGTCGTCATGAGCATCGAGAAGAACCGCAGCGGCCCCGCCGACATGCACCTCGAGTTCAGGAAGGACTTCTCGTCGTACCGTTTCGACCCCGACGGTTCGTTCCTCGGGGAGAAGCTGGTCGACGACGTGCTCTACGAGCAGTGACCGCCCGGCGTCACGCCCCGGCCGGCACGCCCTCCGCGTAGAACTGCGAGTACCACTTCCGGAACTTCAGGATCGGACCGTCGGTGTCGGCGAGCGCCGGGACCGGGAGGAAGGTCTTGTTCTCCCAGATCGGCTTGTCCTCGACGATCTGCTTGTTGATCTCCTTGACGAACGCCTCGGCGACCGTCGACGTGAGCCGTTCGTCCTCGAACTTGCGGACCATGAAGTTGAACCGGACGACGCAGGACTCGTCGTCGATCGGCGTCGTCGTCGCGATGTTGATCGCGTCGACGATCCCGGAGAACCAGACCTTCGAGTAGCCCGGCCCGAAGTTGTAGACGTCGATCCGACCCCAGGTGGTACCGCGGGGGGTCACGTAGCTCTGCTTCGAGAGCATGACCGAGCACGGACCGTCGGTGTTGTACTCCTCGACCTCGGCCACCGTCTCGGTGCCGTGCACGAACAGGAAGTGCGCCGGATCGGCCGAGTTCTCCATCATCTCCTGCGGGATCGTCCGGATGACGTACTCCGACGTGTAATACGTGGACCAGCCGTCGTCGCCGTACTCGGGGATCTCGTCGACGTCCCACATCGGCGCGACCGTCTCGTCGGGGTGCCGCCAGGCAAGGACGAACCCGTTGCGCGACGCGACCGGGTAGGTTCGCAGCCGGGCCTTGCGGTTGATCTTCTCGGAGTACGGGATCTCGAGGCAGGAACCCGAACCGTCGAACCGCCAGCCGTGGAACGGACAGGTGATGGCGCCGTCCTGTACGTGGCCGCCGACGCCGAGGTGCGCGCCGAGGTGGGGGCAGAACGCGTCCTGCAGGTGGTACTCCCCCGCCTCGTCCCGCCACAGCACGAGGTCGGTGCTCCAGAACCGGAGTGCCTTCACCCCGCCGGGCTCGAGCTCGTCCGGGTAGGCGACCTGGAACCAGCCGTACGGGTGCGGGAAGGGGAATCGACTCACACTCACTCCTCGGGACGGACCCGATCCCGGGCCACCGCCGCCATTGTGGCACCCGGCGGGCTGATCCACCGCTCCGGGCCGCCGGCCGGGCCCGCAGATCAGCCGCGGGGTTCGGCGACGTACAGCGTGCGGCCGCCCGACGGCAGCCGGAGGTGCGAGGTGACCTGGTACCGCTCGCCGAGCAGGCGCTCGAACTCCTCGATCCGGTAGTCCGGGAAGAGCCCGGCCGCCTTGTTCCCGAGCAGGCGATCGGCCATCGGGTCGCCGGGCTCGACGAACTCCACGACGAGGGTCCCACCGATCTCGGCGAACCACTCGACGATCTGCGGGAGCGGCACGTTGGCGGCGAGGGCGAGATGGTGGATCAGCGCAAGGGCCAGCACGAGATCCGGGCGACCCCGCTCGGTGAACGCACGCCGCTCACCGTTGCGCCAGCCGCGGGCCGGGGACGGATCGACGAGGTTCATCACCAACGGGAGGATGTTGCGGACCCCGTCGGCCTTGAACGACCGATACATCGCGTCGACCGTCACATCGTCATAGTCGACGGCGAGCACCTGCTCCGAGCGCTCGGCGACGATGCGCGCGTACACGCCGTCATTGGCACCGAGGTCCCACGCCGTCTGCGGCCGACGGTCGGCGACCACCTCGCGGATGAACCGCTCCTTGGCCTCCCGGTCGGCGTCGGAGTAGGAGCAGGTGTTGCGGTAGGCGACCCACGCGGACTCGGAGCGCTCGCTGCGCAGCGCGGTCGTCGTCCTCAGGAGCTTCTTGGTGAGCGCCTTGTTGAGTTCGGCCCCGAATCCGGAGGCGGCGAGGTCCTCCTGGGTCTTGCGGCCGCCCCGGTCGAACCGGCGGTCGGCAGCGGCCTGCACGGTGACGTTGCGGAAGACACCCTTGCGGTACTTCTTGGTCCCCCGCAGGAGCTTGGCCATCTCCTGCGGCGGGATGCCGTCGAGGTGGCCGAGCAGCGTCCGCTGGAACGGGACCCCGAGGTGGGCCTCGAGCATGAGCGGGTACAGGAACGTCTGGCAGTACTGGCGGTACCCGATCCAGGGCCCGGGACGCACCGGTTCGAACGACCCCACATCGATGAAGGTCGGCTCGGCGCCCCGGAACTGGAGGTTGAAGGAGTACCCGTCCTTCATCGTGATGCCCTCCTCGAGTGAGGCGAGCAGGAGTTCGAGGTGCAGTGCACCCGCGTCCTGGAGCATCGAGAACGACCACTCATACGGGTACGAGATGAACGGGATGGCCTCGTGCTCGAGGACCGCCTCGAACCGGCCGGCCAACTCGGCGGGGACCTCACCGGGGTCGAGGCGCCGGGTGCCGACGATCCGGCCGGCCGCCACCGCCTCCCGGTAGGCCGTCGTTGCGCCGGTCGCCTCGAAGGCGGCAGTCGCCTCGGCGCCGAGCCCGCGCAGGACGCGATCGCCGTCGCGCAGCACGGTGCTGGCCGGGTCGCGGAAGGACCCCGGATCGGAGTGGATAGGGCTCATCGCGGTGCCGGGCGGCGGGTCAGTCCTTGTCCAACGGTGCCGAGGCCGACTCCGCGGACTGCTGCTCGCTCTTGCGGAACACCCCGGTGATCTGGTGCCACCGCATCTTCACGAACACCGCGACACCGGCGAACCCGGCGGCGATGGCACTCCCGATCATGCCGGCGCTGGTGCCGTCGAGGTAGGCGAGGTGCATCTGATTCTCCCCGTGGGATCCCGGTGACCACCCACTGCGGCCCCGCACGACTTCATCGTACCGGAGCGCCGGGCGGCCCGGGACCACATCGGACCGTACGGCAGCGGGGTCCTGCAACCGTCCGGAGCGGACGACGGGAACCGTCGGGCCACCCGAAGAGCAGCCCTCCTCCCGAACCCCGACACACCCGGAACGTCGAAGACCCCGAGCAGGAACCCGGGGCCTTCGACGTTGGAGCGGACGACGGGATTCGAACCCGCGACCCTCACCTTGGCAAGGTGATGCTCTACCAGCTGAGCCACGTCCGCGTAGGGCCTCCACTGTAGCAAGGCTCCCCGGCCCGTCGGGCACGCACGCTCTAGGGTCGGGACCGAACGGCGCCATGGTCCGGCACCCGACGACGAGGAGGCACCATGCGGATCGGGATCTTCGGCGGCGCGGCCGTCGACCAGGGGCTCGGGGCCGTGCGCCGGGCCGCCGCGACCGCCGAGGCCGAGGGATTCGCCGCATTCTGGCTGCCGCAGATCTTCGGGCTCGACGCGCTCGCCGCACTCACCCTCGTCGGCGCCGAGACCCCACGCATCGAGCTCGGCACCGCCGTCGTGCCGACCTATCCCCGGCACCCGATCACCCTCGCGGCCCAGGCCCTCACCGTGCAGGCGGCCTCCGCCGGGCGACTCACCCTCGGCGTCGGGCTCTCGCACCAGTTCGTCATCGAAGCGATGTTCGGGTACTCGTTCGAGAAGCCGGCCCGGCACATGCGCGAGTACCTCGACGCCCTCGTGCCGCTGCTCCACGGCGAGTCCGCGGATGTGGACGGCGTCACCCTGTCGGCGCACGCCCAGATCGCCGTCCCCGACGCAACGGCGCCGTCGCTCGTCGTCGCCGCGCTCGGCCCGGCGATGCTGCGCCTCGCCGCCGAGCGGACCGACGGCACCATCACCTGGATGACCGGGCCGCGCACGCTCGACTCGTTCACCGTGCCGACGCTCACCGCGGCGGCCGCCGAGGCCGGCCGTCCGGCGCCGCGGGTCGCCGTCGGGCTCCCGGTCTGCGTGACCGACGACCCGGCCGACGCCCGGGCCCGGGCAGCCCAGATCTTCGAGGTCTACGGGCACCTGCCCTCCTACCGGGCGATGCTCGACCGCGAGGGCGCGGGCGGACCGGCCGATGTCGCGATCGTCGGTGACGAGGAGTCGGTGGCCCGACAGATCCGCGCGCTCGCCGACGTCGGGGTCACCGACTTCGCGGCGGCCGAGTTCGCACAGAGCGCCGACGAGGTGCGGCGCACCCGCGACGCACTGCGCGCCCTGCTCTGACCGGGGCGCGCCGAACCGGGGGCGATCAGGTCCCGGCGAGGCGGGCGACGACCGGGGCGAGCATCTCGAAGTTGTCGTTGCCGAACACCACGTTCGACACGCCCCACGTCTCCCGCCGTTCGACGAGCGTGTCGCAGACCTCGTCGACGGTCCCCGCGAGGAACACCCCGGATTCGAGGGCGTCGGCCGCCGACACGTCGAACATCGGCGCAATGGTCGCGGCGAGCCCCGCGGCGTCGTCGGTCACCTGCGCGAAGAAGTAGCGGATCTGCAGCTCGATCGCGTCGAACCGCTCGCCGGCACCCTCGCGGATCCACTCGACCTTCTGCAGCGTCTGCGCGGCGAGTGCGTCCTTGGCCGCATCGGTCGTGATCGCACCGGCCCGGAGGTTGGGGTTGATGCCGACGATGTCGGCGTGGGCGCCCGCGAGGCGCAGGATGCGAGGTCCGCCACCGCCGATGAGGATCGGGGGCCCGGGCCGCTGGAGCGGTGCCGGGGTGGCCGAGTGGTCGGTGATCCGGTAGTGCGTGCCGTCGAACGAGAAGGGTTGTGCGGTCCAGCAGCCCCGGATGACCTTGAGGGCCTCCTCGAGCCGATCGATCCGCACACCGGGCCGGTCGTAGGGCATCCCGAGCTGGTCGTAGTCGACCTGCATCCAGCCGGCGCCGATCCCGAGATCGACCCGACCCCCGGAGAGGACGTCGAGCGTGGCGATCTCCTTGGCGAGGACCGCCGGATGCTTGTAGTCGTTCGCGAACACGAGCGCGGAGACCCGCAGTTCGGTCGTGACCGCCGCGGCCACCGAGAGGCCGACCATGGGCGCGAGGTCGGTGTCGACGAAGTGGTCAGGCATGTACAGGGTCGAGTAGCCCAGGCCCTCGATCCGGCGGGCGAGGTCCGCGAACTCCCGGGCGCCGAGTTCGCCGCCGATCTGCACGCCGAAACGGAACGGGTGGGTCATCGTGCCTCCGGAAGCGGACGCGTCAGCGTCCGGTCGAGCCCCAGCCCTCGGTGCTGCGGCGGGAATCGCCGAGGTCGTCGACGATATTCCACTCCACCACCTCGAAGCGCTGGATGACGAGTTGGGCGATGCGATCACCGCGGCGGACCGGGTAGTCGACCGTCGGGTCGGTGTTGACGAGCAGCACCTTGAGTTCGTCCCGGTAGCCGGCGTCGATGAGGCCCGGGGAGTTGAGGACCGTGACCCCGTGGCGCAGGGCGAGGCCCGATCGGGGCTGGATGAACCCGGCGCAGCCGTCAGGGATCGCCACCGCCAGGCCGGTCGGCACGAGCGCCCGCCCACCCCCGGCCGGCAGGACGACCTCCGTGCGCGCGTGGAGGTCGTAGCCGGCGTCCCCGGGGTGCTGGGCGGTCGGGACCGGGAGGTCCGGGTCGAGACGGCGGAGCGGGATGCGCACGTCGGAACCCTATGCGCCCCGGCCGCCGACGCGCGAGGCTCGGACGATGCCGGTCTGGGCGTGGATCCTCGTCGTGCTCCTCATCCTCACCGCAGCGCTCGCGGTCCACGACCTGACCCAACGCCGTCACACGATCCTGCGCAACTTCCCGGTCGTCGGCCACCTCCGGTACGGGCTGGAGAGCATCGGTCCGGAACTGCGTCAGTACATCGTCACCGACAACGACGCGGAACGGCCCTTCAGCCGGGACGAGCGTCGGTGGGTGTACGAGGCCGCGGGCGGCGGCGCCGGCGTGGCCGGGTTCGGCACCGACAACGACCTCGACGGCGCGCCGAATTACCTGTTCGTGCACCACGCGGCCTTCCCGGTCGACGCCGATCCGACCGAGTCCGACGCGGGGCACCCGCTCCCCTGCGCGAAGGTGCTCGGCGGTCCCCGCGGTCGACGTCACGCGTTCCGACCCGCGTCGGTGGTGAACCTCTCGTCGATGTCGTACGGATCGCTCGGACCCCGGGCGATCGAATCGCTCAACCGGGGTGCGGTGCTCGCCGGGTGCTGGCAGGGCACGGGCGAGGGAGGCATCAGCCCGTTCCACCGCGAGGGTGGCGACCTCATCTGGCAGATCGGTACCGGGTACTTCGGGTGTCGCGACGCGCAGGGTCGGTTCGACCTCGCCCGACTCGTCGACGCGGTGGCCGGCGCGCCGGTGCGCGCCATCGAGATCAAGTTGTCCCAGGGGGCCAAGCCGGGTCTCGGTGGAGTGCTGCCCGGCGCGAAGGTCACCCCTGAGGTCGCAGCGATGCGCGGGATTCCCGTCGGCGAGACCTGCCACAGCCCGGCCCGGCACCGCGCGTTCGGCGACGTCGACTCCATGCTCGACTTCGTGGAACTCATCGCCGCCGAGACCGGCCTGCCCGTGGGAATCAAGAGCGCCGTCGGCGAGCCGGGGTTCTGGGACGAACTCGCCCACCTCATGGCGACGACGGGGCGCGGGGTCGACCACATCACGGTCGACGGCGGCGAGGGCGGGACCGGCGCCGCGCCCCTCCCCTTTGCCGACAACGTCGCGCTCGCGTTCCTCGACGGGTTCCCGCGGGTGTACCGAGCGCTCGCCGAGGCCGGCGTCGTCGACGACGTGGTGCTCATCGGATCGGGCCGACTCGGTCTGCCGGTCCGGGCCCTCGCCGCGTTCGCCCTCGGGGTCGACGCGGTGAACACCGGCCGGGAGGCGATGCTCTCGATCGGGTGCATCCAGGCCCAGCGCTGCCACACGGGCCGGTGCCCGACCGGCGTGGCGACCTCATCCCGCTGGCTCCAGCGCGGGGTCGACCCGACCCGCAAGTCGGTCCGCTGCGCCTCGTACGTCGAGGGCCTGCGCCGCGATCTGCTGCGGCTCACCCGCGCGACGGGCGTCGGTCACCCTGCGCTGGTCGACCCGACGATGGTCGAGGAGCGCGACGGCTCGGGTCGCCTCTCGTCCCTCGCCGAACGCCATCGCTACGAGCCCGGCTGGGGCGTGCCGAGCGCAGCGGTACTACGGGAGGCAGGACTGCTCGCCTGAGGGCGGAACGGTCGGGCCCCCTCCGGGCCCGGATACCATGCGGGCCGGACGACCATCCCGACCGGACTTGTGGTCTTGGGCGTCCGGCACGGCGGGCGCCACCGTGCCCCGAGGCCCCACGAGGACGCCGACGTGAAGATCTCCGCCAAGTCCGATTACGCCGTCCGGGCCGCCGTCGAACTCGCGGCGGCCGAACCCGGTCGGCCGGTGAAGGCCGAGGCGCTGGCCAACGCCCAGGGGATCCCGGTGAACTTCCTCGAGAACATCCTCGCCGCGCTCCGCAACGCCGGGATCGTGCGCTCGCAACGCGGGGCCGAGGGCGGGTACCTGCTCGCCCGCGACCCGGCCGCCGTGAGCCTCGCCGACGTGATCCGGGCCGTCGACGGCCCCCTCGCCGCGGTGCGGGGCGAGGCCCCCGAGGACCAGACCTACCCGGGTGCGGCCGCCGAGGTGCCGAGGATCTGGATCGCCGTGCGGGCGGCACTGCGTGAGGTGCTCGAACGCACCATGCTCGCCGACCTCGTCGCCCACGAACTCCCGTCCCACGTGAGCGCCCTCCTCGAGGACCCCGGGGCATGGAGTCGGAGGTGAGCGAGCGGACGCGAGCGACCCGCAGACGACCCGAACCCCCCGAGTCGGAGGTGAGCGAGCGGACGCGAGCGGAGGGGGCCCGATGAACGATCACGAGCTCGCCGCCTCGATCGCAGAACGGGCCGGGCGACTGCTGCTCGAGATCCGGGCCGGCTTCTCCGGCGATGCCGGGGATCGCGCGCTCGGCGATCAGGGTGACCGGGACGCGAACGACCTCATCCTCGCCGCGCTCGCCGAGGCCCGCCCGGCGGACGCCATCCTCTCGGAGGAGTCGGCCGATGATCGGTCGAGGCTCGACGCGGCGCGGGTCTGGATCGTCGATCCGCTCGACGGCACGCGGGAGTACCGCGAGGGCCGCACCGACTGGGCGGTGCACGTCGCACTGGCCATCGACGGCGCACCTGCGGTGGGTGCGGTCGCGCTGCCCGCCCTCGGCCTGGTGCTGGCCACCGAACCGTCACCGACCCTCGCCCCGGCGACCGGCGGTCCCCCGCGACTCATCGTGAGCCGCACCCGCGACGTCCCGATCACGGAGCCCCTGCGGCGCGCCCTCGGTGCCGAGGTGGTGCCGATGGGGTCGGCGGGGGCGAAGGCCATGGCGATCGTGCGCGGGGAGGCGGATCTGTACGCCCACGAGGGCGGGCAGTACCAGTGGGACAACTGCGCGCCCGTCGCCGTGGCCCTCGCCGCCGGCCTGCACGCCACCCGACTGGACGGCTCCCCGCTCTTCTACAACGGGGCCGACGCATCGCTGCCGGACCTGTTGATCTGCCGCCCCGAACTCGCGGGGCCGGCCCTCGAGGTCATCCGCGACCGGAGCGGGGCATGAGCCGCGGGGCTGCGGATCGGTCCGGGTCCGCACGGGTCGCCGGTACACTCATGCGTCCCGCAGCCGGGCAGCATGCGGCACGCACGCACACCTCGACCTCGAGGTCCCCAAAGACCGACATCCGACCCGGAGGGACATCCCGGTGAAGGCGGCTCAGGTTCCGCACCTCGACGCGCTCGAGGCCGAATCCATCCACATCATCCGCGAGGTCGCGGCGGAGTTCGAGCGGCACGTCATGCTCTTCTCCGGCGGCAAGGACTCCATCGTGATGCTGCGGCTCGCCGAGAAGGCGTTCCACCCCGCCCGCATCCCGTTCCCCGTCATGCACGTGGACACCGGCCACAACTTCGACGAGGTGATCGACTACCGCGATCGTCGCATCGCCGAACTCGGGGTGCACCTCGTCGTGGCCTCGGTCCAGGCTGCGATCGACGCCGGTCGCGTCGTCGAGGAGACCGGTCCCCGGGCGAGCCGGAACAAGTTGCAGACCGTGGCCCTGCTCGACGGGCTCAACGACGGCGGGTTCGACGCGGCCTTCGGCGGTGGTCGCCGGGACGAGGAGAAGGCCCGAGCCAAGGAACGCATCTACTCGTTCCGGGACGAGTTCGGGCAGTGGGACCCCAAGAACCAGCGCCCCGAGCTGTGGAGCCTCTACAACGGCCGACACCGCCGCGGCGAACACATCCGGGTCTTCCCGATCTCGAACTGGACCGAGATGGACGTCTGGCAGTACATCGAGCGGGAGGGCATCGAGATCCCGTCGATCTACTACGCGCACCGGCGCGAGATCGTCCGGCGCGACGGCATGCTCCTCGCCGTGACGCCGTACCTGACCCTGCTCCCCGAGGAGCAGCCCGAGGAACTGCTGGTCCGGTTCCGCACCGTCGGTGACGCGACCTGCACCGGGGCCGTCGAGTCCCCGGCCGCCACCGCCGCCGAGGTCATCGTCGAGGTGGCGGCGTCCCGGATCACCGAACGCGGCGCCACCCGCGCCGACGATCGCATCAGCGAGGCCGGCATGGAGGACCGCAAGCGGGAGGGGTACTTCTAGTGGAGATGCTGCGCTTCGCCACCGCGGGCTCGGTCGACGACGGGAAGTCGACGCTCATCGGTCGCCTCCTGCTCGACAGCAAGCAGATCTTCGAGGACCAGCTCGAGGCGGTCGAACGGACCAGCCGCGAGAAGGGCTTCGACTACACGAACCTCGCCCTGCTCACCGACGGACTCCGCTCGGAGCGGGAGCAGGGCATCACGATCGACGTCGCGTACCGCTACTTCGCCACCCCGCAGCGCAAGTTCATCATCGCCGACACGCCGGGCCACGTGCAGTACACCCGCAACATGGTGACCGGCGCGTCGACCGCGGATCTCGCACTCGTCCTCATCGACGCCCGGAAGGGGATCGTCGAGCAGTCCCGCCGGCACGCCGTCATCGCGTCCCTCCTGCGGGTGCCCCACCTGGTGCTCTGCGTCAACAAGATGGACCTCGTCGACTGGGATCAGCAGGTGTTCGAGGACATCTGCGCCGAATTCACCGAGTTCGCGGCGAAGCTCGACATCCCGGACCTCACGTTCATCCCGATCTCGGCCCTGAACGGCGACAACGTCACGACCCACTCCGAGCACATGCCGTGGTTCGGTGGCCCGACGCTCCTCTACCACCTCGAGCACCTCTACATCGCGTCCGACCGCAACCTCATCGATCCGCGGTTCCCGGTGCAGTACGTG
The DNA here is from genome assembly GCA_046081705.1 of Actinomycetes bacterium. Lineage (GTDB taxonomy): Bacteria > Actinomycetota > Acidimicrobiia > IMCC26256 > IMCC26256 > IMCC26256. The sequence goes on from JBJTWK010000029.1 coordinate 18,720, forward strand.
ATCCGGCCGATGTCCGACCGGCACCACGACTACCGCGGGTACGCCGGCCAGGTCGCGGGCGGCGTGTTCCGGCCGGGTGACGAGGTGATGGTGCTCCCGTCAGGGCTCACCACCACCATCGCCGCCATCGACACGTTCGACGGATCGATCGACGAGGCCTTCCCGCCGATGTCGGTGACGATCCGTCTCGCCGACAACCTCGACGTGAGTCGGGGCGACATGATCTGCCGCACCCGCAACGCCCCGTCGGCGACCCAGGACCTCGACGCCATGGTCTGCTGGTTCCACGAGCGCCCCATGGCGGAGCGGGTCACCTACGGCATCAAGCACACGACGAACAGCGCTCGGTGCCAGGTCCGTGATCTCCAGTACCGGCTCGACATCAACACCCTGTCGCGCGACGACGCGGCGACCCAACTGCACATGAACGACATCGGTCGGGTGCAGTTGCGGGTGACCGCGCCGCTGTTCGTCGACGAGTACCGACGGAACCAGACCACGGGATCGTTCATCCTCATCGACGAGTCGACGAACGAGACCGTCGGCGCGGGCATGATCATCGGGACCGGCGACTGACCCGACGGAGCCACCGGCACACGGCGGGCGGCGAGGATCAGTCGTCGCGTCGCCGATCGAGCAGGTCGAGGAGACCCGTCGCCGCGAGCAGGATGAACGCGACCCACCCGAGCAGGTGGGCGCGGGTGAACCCGAGCGGCCACTCGAAGGTCGGCGGGACGGCGACCCGCCACTGCCGCCAGGTCACGTAACCGCCCGCCAGGAGGACGGCGACGGACGGTCCGATCGCGAGCAGGATCCGGGCGCGGGGCCACCGGGTCGCCGCGAGGGTGACCACGGCGGCGAGACCGCCGACCACCGGTCCGGCGAGCAGCGTGCCCACGCCGAGCACGCCGAGGGTCGCGCCGACGCTCCGGGCCGCGCCGAGCGGCACGGACGACCGACCCGGCATCTCGAGCGTGGCGACACCGTCGTCGACGGCGGGCTCCACGCTGCGCCGACGCGGGTCGACCACGACGAGTGCGAGGCAACCGACGGCGGCGAGGGCCGAGAGGAGGAGTGCGACGTCCACGGTCCGCTGAGGGGCCCAACGCATGGCCACCTCGAACGACGCCGATGGGGGCGCGACGAGCCAACCGTTCGCGTACCCGTCGACGAGGGTCGGACCGCCGAGGTCGCGCCCGGCCGCACTCGCTCGCCAGCCACGGTTGTGGCTCTGACCGAGCACGAGCCAGAAGGGGACCCCCGGGGTCGCCCCCTCGACCCGGACCGTCGAACGGTCGCGGCCCTCGTCCACGACCCGCACGGTCGGGACCGGCCCGACCTCCGGGCCATCGGTGCGGTCACCCGCCAGGCGGGCCGCCCGGCCGGGCGCCGGCCGGGCCGCGAGCGCGTCGGATCCGGAGACGAGGGAGCGCAGGTCGAGCCGATCGATGTCGATGCCCGTGCCGGCCCCCGCGGCGGCCCGCAGGGTGTGGGGTCCGGCCGCCAGTTCGGTGGCGCCGCACCCGAACACCTGGAGCCCGCCCCGGCTCGTGGCGTCCCCGCGGGTGCCCACGAGCGAGATCGCGACCGGTGTGCCGTCGATCGTGAGCAGATCCTCCCGGCACGGCGTGGTGAAGCGTGCATCCGGGTCCCCGGGCGCCACCCCGGACGCCGAGAGTCCGGGCACCCCGAGTTCGGCGATCCCCGCCGGCATGACGACGTCCCCGTTGCCGTAGAAGTCCCGGGTCCGCACCTCGCGCACCTCGTCGACGGTGATCCGGACCGTGCGACCCCGCACGACGCGTGGCAACGGGATCCCCACGGTCGTCGTCGCGTTCTCCGTGCGTCGATCGGCGATGGGCGGCACGACGAGCGGGATCGCCGAGCCGTCGACGGCGAGGGTGAGCCGGGTCGGGACGGAGTGGCGACCGTCCGCCACGACCTGCAGGTCGAGCCGATCGAAGGAGACGGGACTCGGACCGACGAACTCCATCCACTGACCCGTCGGGGCGACGAACGGCGTGTTCCATGCGGTCGCCGGATCCCCGTCGATGGCGGAGGACGCCCGGAACCGGACGTCGCCGGCCAGGTGCTCGCTGTCCGTTGCGACGACCCGGGAGGCCCCGAGCAGCCGATCGGTGGTCGCACCGGACGCCACCGGGCTGAGTCGTGCCGTGCCACCGACGGTGAAGGTCCGGTCCGTCGGGAGCGTGAACGAGCGGGCCATCCACGGCTCGACGTCCCCGGTGCGCGGCGGGACGGGCGTGTTGCGCTCCCGCGTCATGACGAGGACGAGATCCCGGGCCGCCGACCCCCGCCCCGCGGCGGCGAGCAGGTCGACGGGCAGGCGCACCACCTCGTCGACGCGCACTGGCGCCGCACCCGGTGCCGCGTCGACCAGTCCGACCTCGGCGAGCCCGACCCCGCTCAACCCCTCGTAGTTGAACCGCCGACCGACGTTGTCGGCGAGCACCTCGATCTCGAGCGTGCGGAACCGCCGGACGGGGAAGGTGAGCACCTGACCCGCCTCGGTGCGCGAGGTGTCGTCGAGGGTGCGGGTGACCGCACCACCGCCGTCGAATCGCAGCCGCACCTCGGAGATCCAGCGGTTGCGCGGACCGGTGACCGGCTGGACGAGCGTGACCCGATCGGTCCGGATCGCCCGCTCGGCCTCGACGAGCAGCCGCTCCCCGACCACCGGGGAGAACGCACCGACCCGCCACGCCGTGCGCACGTCGCCGTCGATGGCGCGGCTCGCGCGATCCTCCGGGGTGTAGGTGACCGGGTTCCCGTAGGCGGTGGCCTGGACCCGTCGCACGCCCCGCGGCTCGGTGACGGTTGCGGCCGCGTCGGTGGTCCCGGGGAAGACCTCGAGGCGGGCGTCGGACTCGTCGCGCACCAGCGGCCGCTCCCCCGCCGCCTCCGTGGCCCCCATCGTGTCGCGCACGGTGCTCCAACGGCGCCCGCGGCGGCGGTTCGTGTCCGTCACCACGAGCGTGGCGCCCTCGCGTACGGCGGCCCGGATCTCCGCGGGCGTCATCGAGGCCGAGTACCGGACGAGCTGACGACCGTCGACGAGGCCCGACGCCGCCGCATCGATGAGGCCGTCGCCGTCACCCGCGATGAGCACGGTCCCCTCGGTGCTCCGGGCCCGGACGAGCGACCCCGGACGGGTCACCGGCACGACCGCCACCGGGGGCGGATCCCCCTCGCCCGGCGGGAAGGCCAGGGCCTGCTCGTCGATCTGGGGGTACACGGGCGCACCCGGGATGGCGCTCCCGTGGGGCCGCGGCGCACCGAGACCGCCCTGCGGTGCGGCGAAGTCCCGCCAGACCTGGCGGGGCCGGACGAGGTTGTACCGATCGGTCTGGAGGTCGTTGCGCACCACGATCTCGCCGACCCCGAGGTAGCGCATGAGCGGCGCGGTCACCTGCGACTCGTAGGTCCCCTCCTGGAGTCGTCGGTCGTACGCGTTGAGCAGGTCCGCCGAGGGCGGACTGCCGTACGGGATCAACTCCCGTGCGACGTATGCGCGATCCGTGAGTCCGGGGGTGATCGGGTCCACCGTGTTGCCCCAGCGATACGACGCGAAATCGGCTCCCGGCAGCTCGAGGACCCGACTCGTCCGATCCCCGGCCGAGATGTCGGCGACCGCCGACCGCCAGTACGCCGGCACCGTCTCGTCCCGCTGCAGGTTCTTCCCGTAGAAGGTCCCGTTCCACAGTGCGGGGAGGTTGAAGAGCACGAGCACGCCGACCATTCCGACCGCGACGAAGGACAGGGGGCGCCGACCCCGCGCATCGAGTCGGTCGACGAGGGCCGAGACGCCGACGGCGAGGAACACCGACGACGAGAGCACGACGAGGGGGGTCGCGCGGCCCGTGCTGCGCAGCGCGAGCCCCGCGGTCGAGGACTCGGCGAAGCCCTTGAGGATCGATCCGAACGGCGATGGGTCCTCGAACGGGTAGGCCCCCACCGCGACCGTCGCGCCGACGAGCGCGAGGAGCGCGAAGTAGGCGCGGTGCCGCCACCGGGTGAACCCGGCCGCGAGGAGCGCGAGGGCCGGCAGCGCGAACGAGGCCGCGATGTGGGGCAGGCTCTGGGTGTACGAGAGCGCCGCCTCGATCCACGGCCCGATCTTGTCCTGGCCGTAGAAGAACCAGTAGCCGAGGCCGCGCACGACCTCGGGCGCGGTCGACGTGCGGGCCACGGTGCGGATCGTCTCGGTGAACCGGAGGATGTCGATCCCGTACCCACCCTGGGCCCAGAGGCCGGCCATCCACCACGTCGAGGCGAGCAGCGTGAGGACGCCGACGCGGGCGACCGTGGCGAGCATCCGACGCACGTCGACCTCGCGTGAGCCCCACACGGCGTACGGCATCCAGAGCAGGGGTGCGAGCCCGGCGAATACGAGCGAGGTGGCGTTCACCCCGCCGACGATCTGGACGGTGAGCGCGAACAGGGCCGGATACCGCCACCCGCCGCGCCGCAGCGCCCGGATGACGAAGGCGAGCATCCACGGGAGCCCGGCCCAGGGCAGCAGGATCACCGAGATCCGGGCCGCGTAGTCGAGCAGGTACGGGCTCAGCATGAACGCCAGCGCACCGACCACCGCCCCGGCCCCGCGCACGCCGAGCGTGCGGAACAGGAAGAGCATGCCGAGACCGGCCGCGAGCAGCACCGAGCCGAGCCAGAGGCGCTGGGTGACCCAGTCGGGGACGGCGACGGCCTCCATGAGCCAGTAGTACGGGCCCATCGGGAAGAGGTACCCGATGTTCTGGTGCGTGACCGTCCCGAGCCCGATGTTCGGGTCCCACATGCTCCACCCCCGGCCGAGCACCCGGCTCGGGTCGAGGGTCAGGTAGGACTTCGTGTCGGCGGCCACCCGGCCCGGGTCCGACCGGAGGACCGGTACGTACGCCAGCAGTGCGAGGACCGCGTACCCGAGGGCCCGGACGCCGCGCGTCGACCGGTGCAGGGGACCGTCGGAGCCACCGCCCGCCCCGGCTCGGCCCGCTCCGGCATCGCTGTCGAGCGCCGTCGCCACGGCCGCCGACCCTACCCGTGGCCGGTACCGGAACCGGGTCAGGACCGGTTCAGTGGGGGTGGGGTGCGCCCCGGCGTCGCCGCGCGTCGTCGGCGAGGGCACGCAGGGTCCCCTCGGCGGTCGCCTCCCAGGTGAAGCGCTCGGCGTGCCGGCGGGCGGCGTCCGAGAGACGCGCCCGGAGGTCCGGGTCCCGCACGATCCGCTCGATCGCGTGCGTGACCTGGTCCGGACCGTCGCCGAGGAGCCCGGTGACCCCCTCGTCGATCGCGTCGACGTGACCGGTGATGCGGGTCGCGACCGCCGGGGTCCCGCACGCCGCGGCCTCGGTGATCGTCATCCCCCACCCCTCGCCGCTGCTCACGCTGGCGAGCACCCAGGCGCGTCGGTAGAGATCGACGAGCGCGTCGTCGCCGATCCGGCCGGGCAGGGTCAACCACTCCTGCGCGCCGGCCTCACGGACCTGGGCCTCGAGCTCCTCGCGGCGGTAGCCCTCACCCACGATGACGGCCTCGAGGTCCGGCACCCGGCGCCGCAGTTCCACGAGGATCGGGACGAGCACCTCGAAGCGCTTGACGGGCACCAGGCGGCCGACGGCCACGACGAGGGGTCGTGGCGACGGTGCACCGCCGGGCGTGAACCGCGGATCGATGCCCGGCGGGACGACCCGCACCATCCGCTCGGCGAACCCGAGATCATGCACGAGATCGCGCTTCGACGACTCGGACAGGGTGACGATCGGGGTGCGGCGGTAGCACTTCGGTGCGATCCGGGCCTCGAGCAGGCGACCGGCGGTGGCCAGCCGGGGCGGGAGCGTCATGTTCCACATCTCGGCGTGGACGTGGTGGAACCAGGTGACGTGCGGGGTGCGGGACCAGAGCGGCGAGAAGAACGGCATGCCGTTCCAGATCTCGACGAGACCGTCGCGACCACCGTGCCAGCCCATCATCTCGGTGAACGCGGCCCGGGGGAACACCATGTAGCGACCGGCCTTGCGGATGACGCGGTACCCGTCACGGTGCGAAACCTGCGGGTGCCCGGCCGCGAACGACGTCCGCATCGTGACGTCGATACCCGCCGCCGCCCAGCGTTCGGCGACGTTGGCCGCGTGCACCTCGGAGCCGCCCGCCTCCGGGTCGTCGAGGTCCCGCCAGGCGAGGATGCTCACCCGTTCGAGCCCGGCCGGGCCGGCGATCTCGCGCAGCCGGGCGACCGCGTCCCCGTGGCTCGACGTGGTCATGGGTCCCCTCGTGGCGATGTGCGGCTCGTCGCACGGTCCGGTCCGGCGCGCACCGCCGGGCGCCCCGATCGCGCAGGCGCGGACTTGTAGTGTACGGCCGCCCCCGAGGCCCCCACCGGGTCGACGGCACCGATGGACCCGGTTCCCGCGCCGCACCGCTCGGGCCCGATCGACGACGAGGAGAGGGACGGACCGTGCAGCTCACCGGTGAACGCCCGATGGAGGGGCAGACCCCCGATTCGCTGCTGGCGCTGCACGAGGCGGGGTACCGCGAGGTCGCGGCCCGCATCGGTCCCGGACTCGTCCTCGACGTCGGGTGCGGGGTCGGGGACGAGAGCGTCACGCTCGCCGGCGAGGGCCGGCGCCTCATCGGCATCGACTACTCCGCCGACACCGCCGTCCTCGCGGCGCGGACCTGGGGTCGCACGAGCCCCCGGGGCCACCGCATCGACACCGCCTGCATGGACGGCGGTCGCCTCGGCTTCGCCGATGCCGCCTTCGACACCGTGTGCTCGTCCCACATCATCGAGCACTTCCACGATCCGGAGCGCCACGTCGCCGAGATCGCCCGGGTGTGCGCCGACGACGGCACCGTGTTCGTGCTCACGCCGAACCGGCCCGCCGACTTCGAGAACCCCTTCCACGTCTACATGTTCGAGGCCGATCAGCTGACCTCGATGCTCCGCCTCTTCTTCGAGGAGGTCGAGGTCCTCGGCCTCGAGGGCGATGAGGTCTTCCGGCAGGACTTCGCGACCCGCCGCGCGAGCGGCGAACGCCTCCTGCGCTACGACGTGCTCAACCTGCGCCGTCGTCTCCCCCACCGGACCTACGTGTGGGCCTACGAGCGACTGCTGCCCCTCGTGTACCGCGTCCTCGGCTCGTCGGTGAGCGGGGTCGGCTCCGGCATCGACCACACGCACCTCTCGATCTCGGACTCGATCGACGACGCCACGCCGGTGCTGTTCGCGATCGCGCGACGACCGCGTCGATGACCGCACCGGTCGCGGCGCCCGCCACCGACTCCCCCCGTCGCGGGCGCTTCGGCTGGGCCCTCGTCGTCGTCGCGCTCGGGATCGGCGTCGCCCTCCCGCTCCGGGGCCTCCTGCGCGCCCAGGGACCCCCGATGGAGGAGGGCTTCATGCTCGCCTTCCCGGAGTTCGTGCTCAACGGCCTCGTCCCGAACCGTGACTTCCTCCACCTCTACGGACCGGGCAGCCTGTGGGCCCTCGCGGGCACGTTCAAGGTGTTCGGCGTGTCGCTCGCGACGGAACGGTGGTTCGGCCTGCTGCAGCAGATCGGCATCATCGCCTCGATCGTCCTGCTCGCCCGGTTCTGGGGCCGCACGGTCGCGCTCACGTGCGGACTCGTGTGCCTCGTCCTCGTCATGCCGCCGATCGGCCTCACGGCGCTCGCCTGGGACGGCGGCGTCGCCCTCGTCGGCCTCGGCCTCGTCTGCGTACTCGAGGGCCGACGGCGGGCGGACCCCACCGACGACGGCGAGCGCGCGGCGCTCGGCTGGGTGGTCACGGGCGGGATCCTGCTCGGCCTCGGCCTCACCTTCCGGCTCGACCTCGTCGTTGCGGCGACGCTCGCCGGGGTGACCGCCACGTGGGGCCTCGGGCGCCGGACGTGGGGCCGTCTCGCACTGGGTGCGGCGATCGGGGTCTCCCCGTACCTGGTCCACCTGGCGACCGCCGGTCCCGTCACCGTCCTCCGGGGCATGGTGCTCGACCCGGTCGTGCACCTCCGCGGCGGCCGCCGCCTCCCCGTCCCCCCGCCGTGGGACCGGCTCGACTCGGTGCTCCAGCGGGTCGGGGTGGAGGCGCTCCCCCGCTGGCCCTCGGTGCTGTCGACCCCCGCCCAACTCGCGCTCTGGTTCTGGCTCCTCATCGCCACCGTCGGATTCCTGCTCGCGGTCGGCGCCTGGGCGGTCCGCCGTGAGCCGACCCGGTTCCGGGGCCGCGTGCTGCTGGCGGTCGGCGCCCTGAGCCTCGGGCTCCTCCCCCAGGCCGTGCAGCGCGTCGACTCGGCCCACCTCGCCTGGGTCTCCTGCATCCCCGTGGCGTTCCTCCCGGTCGCGATCGTCGAGTTCCTCCGCATCGTGCGGCCGTCGATGCGACTCGGATCGCGAGCGGCCGTGGCCGCCGGTGCCGCTGCGGTCCTCATCCTCGCGGTCCTGCCCCACTTCACGGCGCGCATCTACTACGACTACACGGCGCAGTCGTTCGGGTACCGCCGCACCGCCGTCGCCATCCGTCACGAGGGCCGGCTCTTCTACTACGGCCGGGCCGAGGTGCAGGGCGCCGCCGAGGCCCTCCTCGGTCGCATCGACGCGATCACCGATCCGGGCGATCGACTCTTCGTCGGCACCAGCGACCTCCGGCGCACGCCGTACTCGGACGCGTACCTGTACTACATGCTCCCGGAACTCCGACCCGCCACGTACTTCGTCGAGATGGACCCGGGCATGGCCAACCGCGAGGGCTCCCGGATGCCCGACGACCTCGCGTCGGCCGACGTCGTGGTGCTCTCTTCGATCTGGAAGGACTGGTCGGAGCCGAACGACTCTCGGCGGTACGGATCGCTCGAGTCGAGCCGGGTCCTCGCCGCCCGCTTCTGCCGGATCGGTTCGTTCGGCGAGGGGATCTACGACCTCTACACCCCGCGTCCGCCCGACGGGTGTCCGCCGGGTTCGACAGTCCCGCGGCCGCCGGGGCTCCCCGGCTCCTAGGCCCGGCCCTCGGGTCGGATCCGGTCGCGCACACCCCACCAGGACACGAGGGCCATCTCCTCGGTCATGACGGCCAGCGACATCTTCGAGGCGCCGCGCACCCGGTCGGTGAACGCGATCGGAACCTCCACGATCCGCCCACCCGCCCGGGCCACCCGGTAGGCCGTCTCGATCTGGAAGCCGTACCCCTTCGACCGGGTGGTCGCGTAGTCGATGCGACGCAGGGTCTCCGCCGGGTAGGCCCGGTAGCCGGCCGTCGCGTCGCGCACGCCGGTGCGCAGCATGAGCCCGGTGTACCCGTTGCCGTACTTCGAGAGGGCCCGCCGGTGCCACGGCCAGTGCGGGATCGAACCGCCCGGCACGTACCGGGACCCGATGGCGAGGTCCGCGCCGTCGTCGAGTGCCGCCATGAGCTGGGGCAGGACGGTCGGATCGTGGGACAGGTCCGCGTCGATCTGCACGAGCACGTCGTAGCCCCGGGCCAGCCCGATCGTGAAGGCGGCCCGGTAGGCGTTGCCGAGCCCGGCCTTGGTCGGGCGCCTGAGCACCTCCACGTGCCCGATCTCGGCCCCGATCGCCTCCGCGAGGTCCGCTGTGCCGTCGGGACTGTTGTCGTCGACGACGAGGATGTCGGCATCCGGCATCGCCGCGCGGGCCCGTCGCAGGAACTCCTCGATGTTGAGGGCTTCCTGGAAGGTCGGCGTGATGATGAGGACGCGCGGCATCACGGACCCTGGCGCTGGCGGGCCGCGTCGTCGATCGCGGCCCGGGGCAGGATCGGTGCGTCCCGGCCGGTGCCGGCGCTCCGGTCCGAGGGCCCCGCCTCCTCGTGGTACTCCTCCTCGACGTTCACCGACCACACGTCGTGGTGGTCGCCGAAGATGTTCTCCACCGAGAGCATCGCCGTGTACATCGAGTGATCCGCGTTGTTGTACCGGTGCATGCCGTTGCGGCCCACGGGCATGACGTTCGGCGTGTTGGCCTCGAGCCACCCGCGCAGCACGTCGACGTTCGTCTTGTAGTGCTCGTCGTAGACGGGGTACGCCTTCGGCATCCGGACCACGTACCCGGCCTCGACCTTCGACGCGTCGGCGAGCCCGAGCTGCTGCAGCTCGCGCTTGCCCTGTTCGATGAGTTCATCGTCCGGCTTGGTCCACATGGCGTCGCCCTCGTTCACGAAGAACTCGAGCCCGAGACAGGTGCGACCCTCCTTGACGAGGTAGGGCGACCACGAGCCGAAGTTCTGGACGCGTCCGACCTTGACGCCGGGATCGTGGATGTAGATCCAGTTGTCGGGGAACGAGTACTCGAGCGGGACGACGAGTGCCACCGTCATGAAGTCGCGGTACGTGAGGCCGTCGGCCGCTGCGAGCACCTCGGCCGGCGGCGGCGGGTCCATCGCCTTGAGGAGGGCGCCCATCGGCATGGTGGAGACGACCTCGGTGCACGGGAGGGTCCTCTCGGAGCCGTCGGTGACCGCGGTCACCGCCGTGGCCCGTCCGCCCTCGTGCGTGATCCGGGTGACCCGGGACCGGAAGGTGAGTTCGCAGCCGGCCTCGGTGACGAGTTCGGCACAGCGCTCCCACATCTGCCCGGGCCCGTACTTCGGGTAGTTGAACTCCTCGATGAGGCTGGTGATGACCTTGCCCTTCGAGCGCCGACGGCCGAAGGTGCGGGCTCGGATCGGCTCCCAGACCGCAGACCACAGGGACATGCCCTTGATGCGCTGGGCGCCCCAGTCGGCGGAGAGTTCCGAGGCCGGCACCCCCCAGACCTTCTCGTTGTAGGTCTTGAAGAAGTGCTGGTACAGCCGCCAGCCGTAGTTCGCCGCGATGTACCCCTCGAGCGAGGACTGGTCCTTCGGCGGACGCACCCGCACCCAGAGGTAGGACAGGACGCAGCGCACCGCCTCGATGAACCCGAGGTTCGTGAGCGCGTTCATGGGCTTGATCGGGTAGTCGTACAGCTTGCCGCGGTAGAAGATCCGGCTCATCCGGGGTCGCTGCAGGAACTCGTCCTCCCCGAGGATCTCGAACCAGAGGTCGTCGACCGGCTTGACCTTCGTGAAGAACCGGTGGCCGCCGATGTCGAAGCGCCACCCGTCGGCCACGACGGTCCGACTGATGCCGCCGACCACGGTGTCGGACTCGAGGATCTGCGAGGTCACCCCGCGCTTGGTCAGTTGGTAGGCGGCCGTGAGACCGGCCGGACCGGCGCCGATGACGACGACGCGGTGGTCGGATGACTGCGGGGCTTCGGGCATCGGTTCCTCGTACACGGGGGCGGGGCGGGCGGCCGAAGGTTACCCGTCATCCCGGCGACGACCCCGGTACCGGACGATGGCGTCCGTCACGGTGCGACGCCGCGCGTTCCGGGGGTTTCACGGGACGAGGCGCCCCTGGAACACGAGGTACGTCGCGCCGAACAGCCCGGCGCCCGATGCGGCGAGGACCGCCGGGAACAGGTCCCGGGGCCGGGCCGTGAGGACCCCGGCCCCGATGAGGACCGGGAAGGTGGCGACCGCGTACCGCTCGAAGGAATCGAGGTTCGGCGCCGAGAGCGCGACCGCCACGCTGAGTGCGGCCCACACCCAGTACGAGGTCGGCAGCCTGCGGGCCACGGCCACGAGGCAGGCGATGACCACGATCGCCCAGACCAGGTGGAGCCCCGATCCGAGGCGGTCGCCGGATCCGAGGTTCGAGGCCGCCATCCGGAGTGCCGTCCACGGCGCGACGAAACCGCCGCGCAGTTGGGACGACGATTGGATCTGCAGCGGGGTGAGGAAGCCGCGTCCGGTCGACGAGCTCCACGCGAGGAACGAGAGCAGGCCGAGGCCCGGTGCGAGGACCGCCACGGCGGGCGCGACCACGTCACGGGGCCGGCGCGACCCGGCCGAGGGGTTCCGGATTGCGGTGACCGCCTCGATCGCGATCGGCACGGCGAGCAGGACCCCGGTCGGCCGCGTGAGCGCAGCGGCGAACGCGCCGACCGCGGCCCACCACCAGCGCTGCCGCCGAGCGGCCATGAACACGAGCACGGCGAGCAGCGCGAAGACCGCCTCGGCGTACCCGAGGACGAGGCACAGTGCGGGCGGGGCGAGCAGCGCGATCCAGATCGAGCGTCGGGCGAGGTCCTCGTCGGCGGTCTCGTCGACGACGAGCCGATGGAGGGCTCCGGCGTACAGCAGCGCCGCCAGGTTCACGAGCACGATGATCACCGGCCCGACCCGGCCCCCGATCGGCCACGCGAGGGCGCGGGCCAGCAGCGGGAGCCCCGGGAAGAAGCGCAGGCCCGCGTCGGCGACCGCGTCGTACCCGCCCTGCGCGATGTCGCGGTAGAAGGCGGCGTCCCACGCGAACAGGCCCTGACGCAGCGGGATCGCACGGAGCGAGAGGCGCAGCTCCTCGCCGATGTCGCGCGCGACCGCGAGGGCCACGAGCACGATGGTGCGGGAGACGATCCACGGCGCGAGTGCGGGCGCGAGGTGGGCCTGGGCGAACCGACGCACCGCGCTCACGGGGCGAACCGGTCGAGGCCCATGTGCTCGAACACGCGCGGCCGCACGTTCACCACGATCGTCCGGTTGCCGCGCAGCCGCGCGAGCTCGCTGATGACCCGTTCGCACTGGAGCCGGTAGGTCCGGTACCCGCCGGACCACACGAACCACACCGTGCGGTCCCCCGCCCGGCGCTCGAGCTCCCGGGCGAAGCGCACCGGATCGGCGCGGCGGTTGCGTTCGGCGTAGTCCGTCCAGTCGATGCGGTACGGCGCGGCGAACCCGGGGTAGGCGAACTGCCGCAGGCCGAGCGACGCCGGCAGGAGCCGGGAGACGTCGGGACCGAGCTGGTCCGGGCAGTACCCGACGACGTCGCCCGGCGCCGCCCCCCGACGCAGCGCGGTCGCCACCTCGGTCGCCTGCGTCCGATCGGTGACGGCGTTGCGGAACCCCGACACGAACCCGATGGCCACGACGACCGCGAGGATCCCGGCCCGCACCCGCAGGTCCCGGAAGCACATGACCCCGACCGCCACCGCGAGCACGTACAGCGGGAAGCTCATCGCCGCGTACCGGGTCTGGAAGGCGGTGCCGGACACGTACGCGAGCGCGAGGCCGAGGCCGAGCGCGCCCGTCCCGACCGCCCACTCCCACCGGGCCCCCGGCACCGTGGCGAGGTCGAGGTCGATGTGGCGGGCGTCCCGATCCCGTCCGAAGAGGGCGAGCACGGCGAGGAGGAACAGGATCAGGGCCAGCGGCCAACCCTCGGCGAACGACGATCCGCCGAAGTCGAGGACGGTGAAGGCGAAGGCGCTGGTCGGGGCGAGCGCGGCGCCCCACGGCGTCCCGGTGTTCGCCGTCTGGAACAGGAACGTCGGGACCCAGGGCACGAAGCAGAAGCCGCCGACGATCATCGCCACGAGGATCCGGCGCGCCGTGGCCCGTTCGTCGGGTTCGCCTCCGGTCGGGGCCCGCAGGCCGCGCCACACGGTGATCCCACCGACCACGGCGAGCACGTACAGGCACCAGTAGTTGGTGTAGAGCAGCGCCGCGACGACGGCGGCCACCGCGGCGAGCCGGCCGACGGTCGGCCGCTCGAGCGCTCGGTGGAGCACGAGGTACCCGACGAGCACGAGATCGATGACGAGGATGTACATCCGGTTCTCACTCGAGTACCGGATCGCGTACGGCGACGCGGCGACCAGCACGAGCGCGACGAGGCCGACCCGGTGGGCCCGCGCGCTCTCCGGGCCGCCGATGCGGCGACCGGCGAGGTACGCGAGCGGCAGCGTCGCCACCCCGAGCAGGGCGGGCAGCGCCCGGACCGCGGCGTCGCTCTCACCGAACACGAGCATCCAGAGATGGAGGAGCACGTAGTAGAGCGGCGGGGCGCCGTCGACCTTCAGCGCGCCCGGGATCTCGCCGAGCGGCAGCCGGGCGATGTTCACCGTGAGCGCCTCGTCGAGCCAGAGGTCCGAGCGCACGGCGAAGCGCAGCACCACCCCGATCGCCACCACCGCGACGATCGCCCCGAGCGCGATGCCGCGCCGGATCACGGGACGAGCGGGCACGGCGGTGGCTGACGGCGACGACTCGGTCCGGCTCATGCGGCGGCGAGCCTACCGATCGGCCCCGGGGACCCGGCGCCGCCGACAGCGCACGGCGGACGGCGCGCGTGGTGGAATGCGGCCATGACCGCAGACCTCGTCATCCGTGGTGGCCTCATCGTCGACGGCACCGGCACCCCCGGTCGCACCGCCGACCTCGCCGTGACCGACGGGGTGGTGAGCGGGATCGGCCCGGGCCTGCGGGGTCGACGCGAACTCGACGCCGGTGGCCTCGTGGTCGCCCCGGGCTTCATCGACATCCACACCCACTACGACGCCCAGGTGTTCTGGGACCCGGCGCTCACGCCCTCGAGCCACCACGGCGTCACCACCGTGATCGCCGGGAACTGCGGCTTCTCCATCGCGCCGTGCCGCCCCGAGCACCGCGGCCTGCTCGGACGGACCCTCCAGCACGTCGAGGACATGGACCTCGCGACCCTCGAGGCCGGCATCCCGTGGGACTTCGAGACCTTCCCCGAGTACCTCGACGCGGTCGAGCGCCGGGGCGCCGCCCTCAACTTCGGGTGCTACGTCGGGCACACCGCGGTACGCATCGCCGTGATGGGCGAATCCGGCTACGACCGTGAGCAACCGACCGACGACGAGATGCTCGCCATGTGCCGCATCGTCGACGAGGCGATGGTCGCCGGTGCCATGGGGTTCGCATCCTCGTCGTCGGCGACCCACTCGGGCGACGGGGGTCGCCCCATCCCCTCGCGGCTCGCATCACTCCCCGAACTCGAGGCCCTGCTGGCCCCGCTGCACGACCGTGGCAAGGGCGTCGTGGCCCTGCTGCCCGGTGAGCGGATCAAGCACGCCGACCTCTACGGCCTGCAGCGACGCATCGGGCGCCCCCTGACCTGGACCGCCCTGCTCACCGTCAAGGGCTTCCCGTACCACGAGCGCATCATCGCCGACAACGACGCGGCCCGGGCCGAGGGCGGCGAGGTGTGGCCCCAGATCTCGGTGCGCCCGCTCGTGTTCCAGATGAACCTCCGCGAGCCGTTCACGTTCAACATGGCTCCGGCGTTCCGCGACCTCATGGGAGCCTCGGACGCAGAGCGGCTCGATCGGTACGCGGATCCCGACTGGCGTCGGGTCGCCCTCGACGATGTCACGAACCGGACGGCGATCCGCCTGAAGTGGGAGTCGCTCAGCGTCGCCGAGAGCCCGAACCACCCCGAACTCGCGGGACGCACGGTCGTGGACCTCGCGGCCGAGCGCGGCGTGTCACCGCTCGACGTGATGCTCGACCTCTCGATCGACGATCGCCTCGGGACGCGCTTCGACTCCGTGCTCGCGAACGACGACCCGGACGCCATCACGTGGCTGCTCGGCCGCGAGGGGGTGCTGCTCGGTCTCATGGACTCGGGCGCACACGTCAGCCAGCTCTGCGACGCGTGCATGCCGACCGACCTGCTCGGCAACTGGGTGCGCGAGCGGGGCGTCATCCCGCTGGAGCGTGCGGTCGAGAAGCTGACCGGCGAACCCGCCCGGGTCTTCGGGCTGGACGGACCCGGCGGCCGCGGGGTCCTGCGTGAGGGCATGGCGGCCGACGTCACCGTCTTCGACCCCGCCACCGTCGCCCCGGGGCCGCTGCGCCGGATCCGGGACTTCCCGGCCGACGGCGAACGGCTCACCGCCGACGCGCCGGTCGGCATGGTGCACACCCTCGTGAACGGGACGGCGATCCGACTCGACGGCGAGCCCGTCCCCGACGCCCTCGCCGGGCACCCGGGCCGGCTCCTGCGTTCGTGATCCCTCAGCCGGGGACGGGCACGGCGACGGGGTCGGCGCGACGAGACCGGATCGCGGTGACCGCCACGGCCGCGAGCACCACGAGGCACGGCTCGGCCGGCACCCGGAACCGGGTCTGCCCGTAGGACAGCACGGCACCCGCGGTCACGGCGATGGGCGGTACGAGCAACGGCCACAGCCAGGCCCGGCGTCGCCAGAGGATCACGGCGCCGCAGATCGCCCCGACGAGCAGCGGGTAGTACATCACCGACCCGAGCACCGTGACCCACGCCGGGCGCCCCTCCCGTTCGTTCCACTCCAGCATGTCGCCCGGGCGGAACACACCCCAGTCGCGGCCGACGCGGGCGGCGACGACCACCGGCACGCGCGCGGCGTGCTCGCGCATGTACCGCAACGCGGTCGACCGGTACTCCGCCGCCACCACCGACTGGTCGCCGGGCGGCGGGTCGGGCAGGCACGGCGGACCGGTGATGCTCGTGAGACCGATCCCGGGTCCGGCGTACATCGGGCCGCAGTTCGAACCGACCATCGCGAGCCCGTCGTTCGTGGAGAGCAGCACGGGCCGTTCGAAGCGAGCGAGGTTGTACGCGAACCAGGGCGCGAGGGCCACGAGGAGACCGAGCAGCATCCACGCTGCGGCGACGACCCGGGTCCGGCGGTCACCGGCGCGCCGGGTGACGACGACCCCGCCGGCGACGAGGGGCGCCAGGAGCACGAGTTCGGCGCGCCCGAGCGCGGCCACCCCACCGAGGACCCCCGCGAGCACCCACCGCCACCCCCGGGACGGATCGCGCATCGCGTCGTAGGACGCGACGAGGGTGGCGACCACGAACACCCCGGTGAAGGACTCGCTCATGATGAGCCCGTCGTTCACCCAGAGGAACGGGTACACCGCGGCGATCCCGCCCGCGACCAGCCCGGCGCCGTCACCCGCGACCCGCCGGGCCAGCAGGGCCGTGAGCGCCACGACGCCGAGTCCCGCCAGCGCGCTCGCCCACCGCATCGGGAGTTGCGAGTCCCAGACGGCGGCGACCGGGGCGAGGACGAGCACCGTGAGCGGAGGGTGGTCCGCCGCCGGGACGAGTTCCTGGCTACGGCCAGGCAGGAGGTTGAACGGATCGACGAACCCCTTGCCCTGGGCGACGGTGCGGGCCTCGAGTTCGTAGAAGGCGGCGTCGTAGAACCGAGTGCGGTTGAACCCGTCCGCGACGCCGAGCACGTACGCCGCGCGCACGCCGGCCGCGAGCACGAGGATCAGGCCGAGGATGGACCAGAACCGTCGGTTCGCGCCGCGCTGCACGGACGCGGACGTTAGCCCTCGCCGACCCGGCGCCCCGGGGCACTGCGCCGCCTAGGCTCGGCGCGTCGAGTCGAGTCGAGGAGGACCCATGACCGATCTCGTGATCACCGGCGGCCTGCTCGTCGACGGCACCGGCGGCGCACCGCGTCGCGCCGACGTCGCGGTCACCGATGGCGTCATCACCGAGGTCACCGGGCCCGGGTCGCTCGCCGGCACGCTCGCGGGCGAGACGATCGAGGCCGACGGGCTCATCGTGACCCCCGGCTTCGTCGACGTGCACACCCACTACGACGGACAGGTCACCTGGGACCCGCTCCTCTCCCCGTCCTCGTGGCACGGCGTCACCACGGTCGTCATGGGCAACTGCGGCGTCGGGTTCGCACCCGCCGCCCCGGACCGACGCGAGTGGCTCATCCAACTCATGGAGGGCGTCGAGGACATCCCCGGCGCGGCACTGAGCGAGGGCATCCGGTGGGAGTGGGAGTCGTTCCCCGAGTACCTCGACGCCGTCGATCGCGCCCCGAAGATCCTCGACGTCGGCACGCAGATCCCCCACGGCGCGGTGCGGGCGTACGTCATGGGCGAGCGGGGAGCCCGCAACGAGCCGGCCACGCCCGAGGACATCGAGCGGATGGCGACGATCGTGCGCGAGGCCATCGCCGCGGGCGCCCTCGGGTTCTCGACCTCGCGCACCATCGCCCACATGGCGATCGACGGCGAGCCGGTCCCCGGGACCTTCGCCGCCGAGGACGAACTCTTCGGTCTCGGTCGTGCGCTGGCCGAGGCGGGCGGCGGGATCTTCGAGCTCGCACCCGCCGGAGCGCTCGGTGAGGATCTCGCCGCGCCCGAGCGGGAGATGGACTGGATGCGTCGGCTCGGCGCCGCGTGCGGACGGCCGATCTCCTTCGCGATGACCCAGAACGACCACGACCCGATCGCCTACCGGCGCATGCTCGACCTCGCCACCGATGCGGCCCGGGCCGGCGCCGCCGTGCATCCGCAGGTGGCCGGCCGACCGGTGAACCTGCTCCTCGGACTGCAGACGTTCCACCCGTTCGCCTACTGCCCGTCGTGGGGTCCCATCGGGATCCTGCCGCTCGAGGCCCGGGTCGCCCGCATGCGCGATCCCGAGGTGCGCCGGACCCTCGTCGCCGAGGCCCGGGAACCCGACGAGGTGATGCGCCAGTTCCTCGACCCGGCCCGGGCCTTCCCGCTCACCGACCCGCCGGACTACGAGCCTGCGGCCTCCGACTCCATCGCGGCGATCGCCGCGCGCTCGGGCCGGGAGCCCATGGACGTCTTCTACGACGCGGTGATCGCCGACGACGGTCGGGCCTTCGTCATGCGACCGCTGCTCAACTTCACCGACGGCAACCTCGATGCGGTGCGCGAGATGCTCATGCACCCGACCACCACCTGGGGCCTCGGCGATGGGGGCGCCCACGCCGGGACCACCTGCGACGCTTCCACCCCGACCACCATGCTCACCCATTGGGCACGGGACCGGGTCGACGGCATCCCGCTCGAGGTCGTGGTGGCGAAGATGACCGCTCGCACCGCCGCGCTCTACGGCCTCGGCGACCGCGGTCGTGTGCTCCCGGGCCTGCGAGCCGACCTCAACGTCATCGACCACGACCACCTGCGCCTCCACGCTCCGGTGATGGTGCACGACCTCCCGGCGGACGCCCGACGGTTCGTGCAACGGGCGTCCGGCTACACCGCCACGGTCGTGCGCGGGCAGGTCACGATGCGGGAGGGCGTCGAGACCGGCGCCCGTCCGGGTGCCCTCGTGCGCGGGGCCCGCTGAGCGATGCGCCGGTTCGTGCGGACTGGCGCGGATCGGTGACGATGCCGTCCATGCGCACCGGTCTCGTCATCGTCGACCACGGCTCCCGACGGGCCGAGTCGAACACGCTCCTCGAGGCGTTCGCCGCCGAGTTCGCGGCTCGCGGGGTCTACGAGATCGTCGAGGCCGCCCACATGGAACTCGCCGAGCCGACCATCGGCGAGGCGTTCGACCGGTGCGTCGAGCGCGGCGCGACCGCCGTGGTGGTCTGCCCGTTCTTCCTGCTGCCCGGCAACCACTGGCGCCGGGACATCCCCGAACTCACCGCCGAGGCCGCCGGCCGCCACCCGGGGGTCGAGTGGTTGGTGACCGCTCCGATCGGGTTGCACCCGCTCATGGGCGACGTGCTCGCCGCCACGGTCGAGGGCTGCCTTGCGGCCGCCGAGGACGGCGGGGCACGGTGTCGGGCCTGCGGGGCCGACGCCGCTGCGGCCTGCGTCTGGCGCTGATCCTGCCGGCCCGAGCGGGCCGAAGGATCAGACGATCTTCGCGCCGTCCTTGACGATGGCGATCGCCTGGGTGGGGCACCCCTGTGCGGCGAGGATGATCTTGTCCTCCGGGCCGCCGTCGAGATCGGTCACCACGGCCACGCCGTCGTCGTCGAGGTCGAAGACGCCCGGCGCCCAGAACGAGCAGTTGCCGGACCCCATGCAGACCTCTCGGTCGATCGTGATCTCGAGTGCCATGGTCGCCTCCGGTTGCTCGTTCGTGCCGTGGCCGAGGCTAGCCCGCGCTCGGTCGGAGGTAGCCGAGCACGGCGTCGTGGAGTCGCCCGTTCGTGCTGACGGCGTTGCCCCCGGCCGGGGTCGCCACGCCGGCGTGGTCGGTGAAGCGACCGCCCGCCTCCTCGACGATCGGCTGGATGGCTGCGAGGTCCCAGAGGTTGACGATCGGCTCGATCGCGATGTCGGCCGCACCCTCGGCGACGAGCATGTGCTGCCAGAAGTCGCCGAAGCCCCGGGTGCGCCAGACCGCATGGACGAGCGCGAGGAACTGGTCCCCCATCCCGAAGGCCTCCCACCACGGCAGGTCGGTGTAGCAGAGCTGGGCCTCGGCGAGGTCGTCGACGTCGGACACCTGCAGCCGCCGACCGTCGCAGTACGCGCCCTCACCCCGGGCCGCCCACCAGCGGCGCGGCAGGGCCGGCGCCGACACGACGCCCACCTCCACCCGCCCGTCACGCTCCAGCCCGATGAGGGTCGCCCAGATCGGGATGCCGCGCAGGAAGTTCGCGGTGCCGTCGATCGGGTCGATGATCCAGCGGCGACCCGAGTCGCCCTCGGCGCCGTACTCCTCGCCGACCACCGCGTCGTGCGGGAAGCGCTCGAGGATCGCGGTGCGGATCGCACGCTCGGCGGCACGATCGGCGTCGGTGACGTGGGTGGTGTCGCGCTTGCGCTCGACCTCGAGGTCCTCCGCCCGGAAGCGCGCGAGCGTCACCGCGTCGGCGAGGTCCGCGAGTTCGAGCGCGAAGGCGAGATCGGCGTCCATCGGCTGCGGCCGGGTCAGCCCGGCATGACCTCGAGGACGGTGGCCGACCCCATACCGCCCGCTGCGCACATGCTCGCCACCCCGAGGCCGCCGCCCCGACGCCGGAGTTCGTGGACGAGCGTGATCACCATGCGCGCGCCGGTGCAGGCGATCGGGTGGCCGAGGCTGCACCCCGAACCGTTGACGTTCACGATCTCGTGGTCGAGGCCGAGCAGCCGGGTGCTGGCGACGGCCATCGAGGCGAAGGCCTCGTTGATCTCGACGAGGTCGATGTCGCCGATCGACAGCCCCGCTCGGTCGAGCGCCTTCGGCACCGCGTAGACCGGACCGAGTCCCGTGTCGCGCGGGGCGAGCGCCGCGCTCGCCCACGACCGGATCACCGCGAGCGGTTCGAGACCGTGGGCCGCCGCGTACTCGGAGTCGACGATCATGAGCGCGGCCGCCGCGTCGTTGAGGCCGGAGGAGTTCCCGGCGGTGATGCTGAACCCCTCGATCTCCGGGTGGATCGGCTTGAGCGACGCCAGCTTCTCGAGGGTCGTCTCGCGCCGCGGGTGCTCGTCGACGGCGAACGTGACCGTCGTGCCGTCACGGCGGGTCACCTCCATCGGGACGATCTCCTCCTCGAACCGACCCTCGTCGATCGCCCGCACGGCGCGCATGTGCGAGTGGTACGCCCACTCGTCCATCTGCTCCCGGGTCACATCGGCCCGCTGGGCCGTGTTCCAGCCCACCGTGATCGACATGTCGAACGCGGGCGCATCCGGGGTCTCGCGGTGACTCGCCGACATCCACGGGCCCATCTCGTCCCCCGGCAGGATCCGCTTCATCGAACCCGGGGTCGTCGAGATCGACTCGGTGCCGGCGGCGATCACGACCCGGTCCATCCCGGCCCGGATGCTCGCCGCCGCACCCTGCACCGCCGCCATCCCGGAGGCGCAGTGCCGGTTCAGCGCCACCCCGGGCACGTCGAGCAGGCCGAGCTCGACCGCGGCGTACCGGGCCAGATCGCCACCGCCCTGGAGGCTCTCCCCCATCTGCAGGTCGTCGATCTCCTCGACCGGGATGCCGGCGCGCTCGACGAGGCCGCCGACCGCGTGCACGGCCAGATCGGATGCGGCGAGGTCGACGAGCGTGCCCTTCCGGGAGGTGCCGATGGCGGTGCGGGCGGTGGAGACGATGACGGCGTCACCCATGGTGGGAGCCTTTCAGGAGGGATCCGGGACCCGCTGGCGGGTCAGCGGATCGTACCTCCGGGCCGCGCGTCGCCCCTCAGTCCGGGCCGAGCAGGACGGCGTCGGTGTGCCCCGCCCGGATCTCGGCCGCCAATCCGTTCGCGTCGTGCACGTCCACCGCGAGGCGAGTGCAGTAGCGACCCGCGAGGTCCGGACCGTGGGCGTCGCTCGCGGCGACCCGGGGCCGCGGCGCGACTGCGAGCGTGGCGGCGGTGAGCGCGTGCTCGGCCTCCACGGTCTGGGTGCTCGCCGCCTCGATCGCGTGCACGGCCGACCACTGCGGCCAGGCCGCCACCTCCTCCGGGGACGGCGGGACCCGACCGGCGCGCCGGGCCCGCTCGCCCGCCACCCGCCGGACCGGATGCGGGAGGACGAGCGCCGTCCCCGACCGGTCGGTCTCCTCGACGAGTTGCTCGAGCGTGTAGCCGAGCCACAGCGGACGCTCGAGCGGTCCGAAGACGAGCACGTGCCCGACGTCGGTGGACAGCTCGACCCCCGGGATGAGCGGGAATCCGAGCGACCGGCTCGCATCGGCGAGTTCGTCGGCCGGCCACCGCACGTCGTGCTCCGTGATGCAGAGCGCGTCGAGCCCCCGGCGACGGGCGCTCGCGACGAGTTCCTCGAGCGTCGTGCGGGAGCAGTTCGACCGGGGCGCCGTGTGCGCGTGCAGATCGATGAGCACGGCGTCGACCTCAGTCGACGCGCCGGGCGCGGATGCGATGCTCGGGTGCATCGGCGTTGAGGCAACGACCCGAGTCGAGGTCGAACTCCCAGCCATGCACCTTGCAGTGCAGCACGTGCCCGTCCCGCAGGGTGCCGAACCGCTCGAGGTCGGCCCGCAGGTGCGGACATCGTCGCTGGACCTCGTAGGCGCCACATCGGAACGACTCGTCCGCACTGGTGCGAGAGGCGTAGTACCCCTCACAGAACGCCATGCGCTCGACCGAGAGGCACTTGAAGAACGTGTAGATGTACTCGTTGTACGGACCGTCACGGTGCGCCGCGAACCGTACCGACAGGAAGATCTCGTTGACCCAGTCCTCGGCGTGCTCGACGATGCACCACTCGACGAGCGCCCGATCCATCGTGAGCGTGTACGCGAACGAGTCCCCGGGCTCCACCGTCCGGACCCGCCCCGCCGGGAAGTCGATGACGACGTCGATCGGCTCGGGCCGGTCGGCGGGCTCGTCGGTGAGGCGCAGCAGCACGGGTCCCCCGACCCCCCGCCGGGTGAGCGGCGCCATCTCCAGAAGGGGGTCGAACCAGGCGGACAACGACGCGAGCACGTCGACCCCGTGCCGGGGCCACGACGCGCGGGTCGCCTCGAGGTACGCGGCCATGTCGGCCCGGTACTCCTCGAGGTGGGCCCGCTTGTCGCCGAAGATCGCCTCGGGTGCGAGCGCGCCCCCCGGCTGCTCGACCGAGCACGCGCCCCCGTCGAGGGTGACGACCGTGCCCGGCACGACGAGCGCACCCCCGGCCACCCCCTCCGCCGCGAGGCGTTCGAGGAAGAATGGCTGATCCGGGAAGATGTTGGCCGGATCCCTCTCGAGGTCGTTGAGGTGCCAGAGGTCGTCGTCGAGGAAGCACGGCGGACCCGCGCACGGGAACACGTGGGGTGCCCCGACGTCCCGGATGTAGGCCAGGGCGCGGCTCGACTGGTCCTCCCGTTTGCGACGCCCGAGTCGCTCCATCTCCTCGGGCGGGAAGTCGTAGACCATCGGGTACCAGATCGCACCCGAGAACTGCGTGAAGTGCGCATCGAACGGTCCCAGCGCGGCGAGTTCGTCCACATCGCGAGGACGCGCGTCGTTCTGGTTGAGGACCCGGGCCGTCGGATCCGCGACGACGAGGAGCGAGTCGCCGGCCGGACCGTCGGCCGGCGCCGTCATCGCAAGGATCGTGACCTCGAGCCCGCCGCCGAGGTCCACCGGCACGCCGTGCTCGGTGTGGATGAACCGCGTGAACCCGCAGTCCCGGAGGGCCTGCTCGAGGCGATCGACGAGGAACGCGGGCAGGAGCACGGTGGCGTCCTTGCTCACCCGTTCGGTGAGGAACGCCGGGTCGAAGTGATCGTGGTGCAGGTGCGAGATGTAGAGGTAGTCGGGGTCGAGCAGCGCCGTGACGTCGAGTCGGTCGTTCCGGGGGAAGACGAACCACGACGCGAAGTACGCCGGGGTGAACCAGGGGTCGCACAGGATCGACCCGCCCGAGGTCTCGATCGACATCCCGACGTGGCCGGTGAACGTGATGCGCACCCCCGCAGCCTGCCAGACGCCCACTGCGACCCGGGGCCACGGGGCCGCCGGAGACGGGGCGCGCGGGACCCGGCGGGTATCGTCCGCGCCCGCCGGCGGCGATCATCCGGAGGGCACGATGGCACTCGACGAACTCAAGGGCCTCGAGACGGGCACCCAGACCGTGCGCATCGAGCGCGGCCCGGTCCGGGTCTTCGCCCGGGCACTGCTCGACGAGGACCCGGTGTACGACGGTGACGCCGCGCCCGTGCCGCCGACCTATCCGTTCGTCATGCACCACTGGGGCCTCGTCGCCACCGAGGGTGCACTGACCCCGGGCCTCCCGATCGATCGCCTGCGGGGTCCGGGCCGGGCGATCCTGCACGGCGAGCAGGCCTTCGAGTACACGCGCTGGCCTCGGGTGGGCGACGTCCTGACCGGCACGACGGTGATCACCGACGTGCGCGAGCGGACGAAGTCCAACGGCGGCGCCCTCGAGTTCTACGAGGCCAGCACCGACTGGCGGGACGCCACGAGCGGCGAGCCGGTCGTCCGCAGCGTGTTCACGCTCGTCGTGAACGTCAGCCCGCCGAAGGATTGACCCGGACGACAGCACCGCTGCGGATCCGCCACCACCACGACCGAGGCTCCGCTCGGACGACGAGCGCGCAGGCGACGCTCAGCCCGCCTGCTTCGCCACTCGCTCCGCCTCGGCGGCCGCGGCTTCGGGGTCGAGGTAGCGGCGACCGGTCACCGTGAGATCCTCGGCGAGGTCGTACACGAGCGGCTGGCCGGTCGGGATGTTGAGGTCCACGATCTCGTCGTCGGAGATGCCGTCCAGGTGCTTCACGAGCGCGCGGAGCGAGTTGCCGTGCGCGGTGACGAGGGTCGTGTGGCCCGCCACGAGATCCGGGACGATCCCGTCGTACCAGTACGGGAGCATCCGCGCGACGACGTCGGCCAGGCACTCCGAGGCCGGGAGGACGTCGGCGGGCAGGCCCGCGTACCGCGGGTCGAAGCGCGGGTGGCCCGGGTCGTCGAGGGCGAGCGGGGGCGGCGGCACCGCGTAGGCCCGACGCCACACCTTCACCTGCTCGATCCCGAACTCGTCGGCGGTCTGCTTCTTGTCCTTGCCCTGCAGCGCGCCGTAGTGCCGCTCGTTGAGCCGCCACGACCGACGCACCGGGATCCACTGCCGGTCGCACGCGTGCAGTGCCAACTCGGCGGTCCGGATCGCCCGCTTCTGCAACGAGGTGTGCAGGACGTCCGGCCGCAGGTCCGCCTCGGCGAGTTGCACGCCGGCCCGGCCCGCCTCGTCGACGCCACGGTCCGACAGGTCGACGTCGACCCAGCCCGTGAAGAGGTTCTCGAGGTTCCAGACGCTCTGCCCGTGCCGGAGGAGGATGAGGGTCGCCATGGGGGCGAGCCTACGACGCGCCGGGCGCGCCCCCGGACGACGGGTCCCGATGGCGGGTCGGCCGGTGGTCGGGGCGGTACGGTCGGCCCGTGCGCATCGCGGCCCTCGACCTCGGATCGAACTCGTTCCACCTGGTCGTCGCCGAGGTCCACCCGGACGGCACCTTCACACCCACCGTCCGGGAGAAGGAGATGCTCCGGCTCGGCGAGATCGTCACCACGTCCGGCGAGATCACCGAGCGCGCCGCCGATGCCGCGGTCGCGGCGGTGCGGCGCATGCGCAAGCTCGCCGAGGCCGCCGGCGCGTCGGAGGTCCACGCTCGGGCGACCAGCGCGCTGCGCACGGCCGCCAACGGCGACGACGTCGTCGACCGCATCGAACGCGAGTCGGGGGTCGAGGTCGACGTCATCGACGGGCTCGAGGAGGCCCGGCTCATCTTCACCGCGGTCCGCGCCGCCGTGGTCCTCGAGCCCGCCCCGGCGATCTGCTTCGATCTCGGCGGCGGCAGCCTCGAGATCGCGGTCGGCGACGCCGGCGCGCTCACGCTCGCAGCGAGCGAACGGCTCGGTGTCGGTCGCCTCACTGCGACGTACGTCCGCACCGATCCGCTCGCCCGGGAGGAGCGCCGTGCGATGCGGGACCACGTGGCCGCCGCCCTGCGTCCCATCGCGGAGGCCGCGGCGCCGCTCGCCCCGCGTCTCGCGATCCTGTCGAGCGGGACGTTCGAGTCCATCGCGACGATGGTCGGGATCGCCCGGGACGGCCAGGCACCGGCCTCCCTCAACCAGTTCACGTTCGCCGCCGACGACTTCCTGCCGCTCTACCGCCTCATCACCCGCGGGACCCGTGCGGAGCGTCGCGCCATCCCGGGCATGGACGCCAAGCGCGTCGATCTCATCGCGGCGGGCGCCGTGGTGCTGCGGACCATCATCGACGAGTTCGGGTGCGCCGAGTTCACGATGTCCGACTGGGCGCTGCGCGAGGGCATCGTGCTCGACGCCATCGCCCGGCACGACCCCGACGACTGGTCCGAGGACCCGTTCGCGATCCGTCGGGCGTCCGTCCTCGGGCTCGCCCGACGGTGCTCGTGGCCGGAGGCGCACTCCCGCCACGTCGCGATGCTCGCCGGCTCGATCTTCGACGGACTGCGGGACCGCCACGGACTCGACGACCGGGACCGTGAACTGCTCGAGTACGCCGCCCTGCTCCACGACGTCGGCGAGCACGTCGCCCACGAGGGCCACGAGAAGCACGCGGCGTACCTCGTCGCGCACGGCGGTCTCCGGGGTTTCGACCAGGACGAACTCGCGATGCTCATAGCCCTGGTGCGCTGGCACCGGCGCGGCGAGGTGCGGGGCGACACGAAGCACGCGCCCCTCGACGCCACCGCGCTCGACCGGTGCCGGATGCTGACCGCCATCCTGCGGATCGCCGACGGACTCGACCGCAGCCGCCACCAGAACGTCTCCGGCCTGTCGGTCTCGGCGGCGCCGTCGCTCGTGCTGCTCCGACTCGCGACCGACGCCGATCCCGAACTCGAGGTGTGGGGGGCGCGCCGCAAGCGGACGCTGCTCGAGGAACGACTCGGCTGCGAGGTCGAGTTCACCGCCCATCCGTCCGGGCACTGAGGCCCGGACGCCTCACCCCACGAGGGTGGTGTGGATGATGCGGGCGGTCGTCGACACGACCTCGTCCCGGGCCACGCCGTACCCCTCGAGGTCGGTGTGGAACGCCGCCATGCGCTCGAGCATGGCGACGAGCGCCGCCGCCGCCGCGTAGGGCGTGACCCCGGCGTGGCGGGGCCGGCCGTCGGCGTCGACGAGCAGACGGGCGAACCCCTCGGTGAGCGGCCGCAGGGACTGGTTCCGGACGTCGCGGAAACGTGCGTCACCCTCCTGCGCCGCGAGGTTCCGGGTCCGGAGCACCGCCCGGTGGTCGTCCCAGTACGCGAGGAAGCCGTCGACGAAACGCTCCGCGGCGGCGACGCCGGCCGGCCCCGTCCACGCCGCCGCCCACGCATCGTCGAACGGGAGCGCGACCTCCCCCGCCTCCTCGGCGAGCACGAGCACCGCCGACGGCACGTCCCGGAAGTACTGGTAGAAGGTGGCGGGCGAACAGCCGACCTCGCGGGTGATGTCCACGACCTTGAGGTCGCGCAGTCCCGTGCGCTCGAGGACCGCCGCCGTGGTGTCGAGGATGCGTCGCCGGGTCGCAGCCCCCCGACGGCCCACCGAACGGCCGTCGAGCGCGACGACGTCGGCGAACCCCTCGCCGGGCGCGGGTGCGGGCTCGGGGACGACGGGCCGGGACGCCATGACCCCGAACCCTACCGGCCGTGCGAACATGGGCCGATGGCGTCCCTCGGCGAACTCCTGCGCGCGGCGTCGGCCGATCTCGCCGCCGAGTTCGACGACGTCGCGATCCCGGGCGCCCTCGTGCACGCGCTCGATCTCTCGCACCTCCTGCCGCGGCCCGACCTCACCGCCCCACCGATCATCCCGCCGCACGCGACGGTCGCCGCGATCGCCGGGCCGGAGGTGCTCGCCCGTCACGAGGTCGGCGCGGTGCGCGCCTTCGCCGCGCGCGCCCGCATCGGGGTCGCGAACACCTGGGGAGCCAAGGGCCTGTACCCGTGGGACGACCCCCACCACCTCGGGACCGTCGGGCTCCAGCGCGACGACTTCGCACTCCTGGACCTCGACGCGGTCGACGTCGTGCTCATGATCGGCACCGACCCCGCCGAGTCGCCGGACGACGCCATCGGCCGCCCCGTCGTCCACGTGCACCCGAACCACCTCACGCACCTCGAGGTGACGCCACGCCTGACGCCGCCCGCCCGACCGCGGTTCTTCGAGGCGATCGCGGCCGTCGCGCGACCCGGCTACGTGAGCGAGCAGCGACCGCGCCACCCCGCGCGGGCCGTGATGGACACCAAGCGGGGTGTCCCTCCGAACGGCATCGTGACGGCCGAACCCGGTCCGGTGGGGCTCTGGTTCGCCCGGACCTTCCCCACGGACGCGCCGGGCCAGGTGGTCGTGCCGGCGTGGTCGCGCCCCGGGGCGGCCGCGGCGACGGCGCTCGCCGCGGTGCTGCACGGTCGGCACGCGACGGCCGTCATGCCCGAACCGCTCGATCCGATCACCGTCGAGGTCGTCCGCATCGCGGATCGCCTCGACGCGCCCGTGCGGTTCGAACCCTGGGGCGACGACGTCGACCTCTCCCGCACGGACGAACTCCTGCGCGCCGCCGGTCCGGTCGTCGCGTGGGGTGGGTGATCCGCCGACAACGGCACCGCCGGCGCGTCCTTCGGATCCAGATCGGGCTTCTTCGCGCCACGACCGGCTCCGAGAGCCCTACAACGGCACCGCCGGCGCGTCCTTCGGATCCAGATCGGGCTTCTTCGCGAGGGCCACCTTCGCGCCCATCACCGAGTAGCGGCCCAGGAGGGCGAAGATCCCAGCGCCGTCGCTCTCCACGGTCGAGCCGTTGAGGAACCGTGCCGCATCCGTGCAGAGCAGGGCCAGCACCTCGGCGGCCTCGTCCGGCGACACGGTGCGGCGCATCGGGTGCGTCTCGCGTTCGGCCACCATCGCCGTGTCGTAGAACGGCCCGAGCATCTGCTCGATCGACTCGCCGTCGAGCCAGCCCGGCGACACACCGACGACGGTGGTGCCCTGCGGTCCGAGTTCGCACCCGAGGTAGGCCACCATGCTCTCCATCGCCGCCTTCGCCGCGGCGAGCAGTCCGTGCCCCGGGATCCAGGTGCGCGTGTCGGCACCGCTCACCACCACGATGCGACCGCCTCCCTCGGGCATGAGCGGAACTACGCCCTGCACCAACTGGAGGAACCCGGAGACCGAGATCGCGAAGGTGCGCTCGACGTGGCGCCGCTCGGCCTGCATGAGCGGTCGGAACGAGGTCGCGGCCGCGTTCGCGACGAGGATGTCGACCCGTCCCGGGTCGGCGGCCACGGTGTCGATGAGCGAGGCGATCGACGCCTCCTCGCCGAGTTCGCACTGCACGAGCCAGGCCCGGCGGCCCGCGGCCCGGACCTGCCCTGCGACCACCTCGGCCTCCTCCGCCCGCTTGCGGTAGGTGAGGATCACGTCGGCACCCCGGGCGGCCAGGGCGCGGGCGGTGGCCGCGCCGAGGCCCCGGGAGGCCCCGGTGACGAGAGCGATGCGGCCGTCGAGTTCGCTGTGCGGTTCGTTCATGCCCCGAGCCTGCCACGCGCCCCGACCGGCCCGGGGTCCCGGGCCCCGGATCCCGGGCCGCCGCCCGCCGGTATCCTTGCGGCGGTGAGGTCCGGAATGCACCGGTTCGCAGCGTGAGCACGCTGCCGCCCGACCCCGACGTCATCGTCGGAGGGGTCCGACCCGACGCGCCCTTCCTCACCGCGCTCCTGCGCCACTCCTCCGACGCCGCGATCGTGGTCCACCCGACCCACGGCGTCGTCTACGCGAGCCCGGCCATCGCCGACGTGCTCGGCGTGGACCCCGATGCGTTCGTCGGGCGCATGGCCGGCGACTGGGTGCACGAGGACGACGTCCCGGCCGTCCTCGCCCACCGGGAGGCCGCGGCCGTCACCGGTCACGCCGGCCCCATCATCATCCGGGGCCGGCACGCCGATCAGACCTGGCGTTCGTTCGAGGCCGAATGGTGGCAACCCGAGGACGGCATCGAGGGCACGATCCTGCACTTCCGTGACGTCAGCGCCCGCGAGGAGGCCCGAGCGGCTGCCGACCGCGCCGAGGCCCGCCTCAACGCCCTCCTCCTCGAGGCCGCCGACGTCGTGTTCGTGCTCCCGCGGGACGGGAGCGGCCTGAGTTACGTGAGCCCGTCCGTCACGCGGGTCATGGGTTGGCCGGCCGACCAGGCCGCCGAGATGCGGTGGGCCGAGGTGATCCACCCCGAGCACATGACTCGCTGGACCGAGGCGGTGCGGGCGGCCTACGCCACACCCGACACCAACCATCGCATCGAGGTGCGTGCGCTCCACCGCGATGGATCGTGGCGGTGGCTCGACGCCACGCTCCTCAACCGGACCGGGGACCACCTCATCGCCGGCGTGATCCTCCACTTCCACGACGTCACCGCCCGCCACATCGCCGAGCAGGAACTCGCCCGTCGCGCACTGCACGACGATCTCACGGGCCTGCCGAACCGGGCCCTCCTCGTCGACCGACTGCAGAACGCGCTCGGGCGCGCGGCGCGGGACCGCGAGATGGTCGCCGTCTTCTACTGCGACATGGACCACTTCAAGAACGTGAACGACTCGATCGGCCACCGGGCGGCCGACGAGTTGCTCCGCGAGATCGCCCGACGCCTCGGGCAGGTCGTCCGGGCCGGCGACACCGTCGCCCGACTCCACGGCGACGAGTTCGTGGTCTGCGCCGACGAGATCGGATCCCTCGACGAGGTCCGCGTGCTCGGCGACCGGATCCGGACCGAACTCGCCACGCCGTTCCACATCGGCGAGCGGGAGCTCCGGACCTCCGTGAGCATCGGGGTCGCGATCGGCGACGACGGCCAGGACGCCGAGGCACTGCTCGAGCGGGCCGATGCCGCGATGTACGTCGCCAAGGCGGACGGGCGCGACCGCCTCGCCGTCTACGACCAGACGGTCCGGGATCGGGAACTCTCGGTCCTCGCCATCCGCAACGATCTGCGCCGAGCGGTCGACGAGTCCGAACTCCGCCTGCACTACCAGCCCGTGTACGACCTCACCACGGGTCACATCGTGGGTACCGAGGCGCTCGTGCGTTGGATGCACCCGGACCGCGGCCTCGTGCCGCCGAGCGACTTCATCCCGGTCGCCGAGGACTCCGGCGCCATCGTCGAACTCGGCGAGTGGGTCCTGCGCACGGCCGCGGCCCAAGCGGTGGCCTGGGGGTTCGGGACCACCCGTCCGGCGCGCATGTGGGTCAACATCTCCCCGCGGCAACTCGTGCGGCCCGAGATCGTCGACGAGTTCACCGTTGCGATCCGGGAGACCGGCATCATCCCCGAGGCGCTGGGCCTCGAGGTGACCGAGACCGCCAACATCGAGTCGCAACCCGCACTCGCCGCCCGGCTCGGACGGCTCCGGGCGCTCGGGTGCTCGATCGCCATCGACGACTTCGGCACCGGCTACTCGTCGCTGCTCTACCTCCGGCGGTACGCGGCCGACACGATCAAGATCGACCGGTCGTTCATCGCCGGGCTCGGGTCGACCCGTGACGACTCCGCGATCGTCACCGCGGTGCGCCTCCTCGGCGAGATGCTCGAACTCGAAGTGGTGGCCGAAGGGGTCGAGCGCGAGGACCAACTCGCGGCGCTGCGGGCGGTGGGCTGCGACCACGCCAGCGGGTTCCTCCTGGCAGTACCGGCACCGGCCGAGGAGATCGGGCCCCTCCTCGATCGGCCGCTCAGACTCTGACCGCGGCCACCAGCCGGAGGGCGGCGATCAGGTCGTCGCGCACCTGCGCCGGCTCGACCACCCGATCGACGAGGAGCCGATCGGCCGCGTCGACGGCGCCACCGAACTCGGTGTGCTCGATGAGCGCGGGGAGGTCGGCGGAACGGCCGGCGGCCTCGCTCCCCGTCTCCGCGGGCAGCGGGCCGAGGCGAGCCCCCGGGAGCGCGATCGAGAGCAGTCGCCGTTCGGGCCGCGCGAACCCGAGGATCGTCGGCACGTCGCCGTGCGCGCGCCGCAGGATCACCGCGAGCGTCGGTCCGGCATGGGTGTTCGACGCGGCGAGGAGTCGGGCCAGCGACCGCACGCCGCCCGCGCGCTCGGCCTCCGGCCCCACGGTGGGACCCGGCGAGTCGACGAGCACGAGCACCGGGGTCGCCGGGGCGCCCTCAAGCACGCGGCGGGCGTCGTCCGCCGCCGCCGCGTCGATCCGCCCGTCGTCGATGGACGGGTCGCTCGCGAGCACGAGGACCTCGATGCCCGCGAGCCGGATCGTCCCGGCGACGAGCCCGCCGCCCGTCCCCTCGGCGGGGACCCAGGTCCCCGGATCGGCGACCGCGGCCACGACGGCCGCGAGGTCGTAGGTCGCGTCCGGATCGGCGGGCAGCACCGCCGGGAGCACCGAGCCGGAGGCGGCCGGCACATCCCGGGCCGGCTCCGGTGCGACCCCGGCGACGATGTGCGCCCGGGCCCGGGCCAACGCGTCCGCCTCGTCGTCGGCGACGACGTCGGCGAGGCCCGACGCGTGCACCGCGGCGCCGCCGAGTTCGCTCGCCGTGACCTCGAGGCCGGTGAGCGCGTGCACGAGCGGCGGTCCGGCACCGAAGATCGACGCCGTGCGGGTCATGACGACGTGGTTCGCACACCCGGCGACGAGGGCGTCGTGCCCGGCGACCGGCCCGAGCGCGACCGCCACCACCGGCGTGTCGGTCGCCAGCGCGGCGAGCGCTGCGAGTTCGTCGACCGCGCCCGGGACGGCGTCGTTCGGATGCTGGGTCCGCAGGCCCGGCCCGTCGAGCAGGAGCACGACCGGGCGGCGAACGAGCCTGGCGAGGGCGAGCAGCCGTCGTCGCTTCGCGAGGGTGCCCGGGCCCACCGAGCCGCCCATCACCGTCGGGTCCGCGGCGCCGACGAGCACCGGACGCCCCTCGATGGTCCCGTGCCCCATGACGAACGCATCGGCCGGCGCGATCGGCAGCGCGCCGCGGGAGACCGACCCGACGAGCGCGCCGTACTCCACGAACGACCCGGGGTCGACGAGCGATCCGATCCGGGTGCGCACGTCGAGGCGCCGACGCTCGGCCAACTGGGCGAGCCGTTCGGGGCCGCCCATCGCCTCGACGACGGCGTGGCGTGCCGCGAGATCGTCGAGCAGCGGCGCCCAGTCGTCGCGCGCCATGGCGACGGGTTCAGGCCGGCGCGGGCAGCGCGGCAGCGATCGCGTCGGCGTGCGCGTCGATGCTGCCGAACCGGGTGTCGAGCACCCAGGCCCGCTTGAGGTAGAGGTGGACGTCCACCTCCCAGGTGAATCCCATCCCGCCGTGCACCTGGGTCGCGAGGCGCCCGCAGGCGATCGCGGCCTCACCGGCCAGCACCTTCGCCCCGTGGAGCGCCCGCCAGAGGTCACCGGTGTCGGGATCGTCCAGCACGCAGGCCGCCGCCTGCACCGCGGCTCGGGCGACCTCGGCCTTGACCGCCATCTCGGCACACATGTGCTTCACGGCCTGGAACGCGCCGATCGGACGCCCGAACTGCTCGCGGTCCTGCGCGTACGCCACCGAGAGATCGACGAGCGCGGCCGCGAGACCCACCTGCTGGGCCGCGGTGAGCAGCGCGCCCTCCATCCACCACCGGTACGCCTGCTGCGCGTCGCCCACCCGCTCACCCGCCGGCAGCCCGTCGACCGGGGTGACCGGCGTGAGCGGGTCGAGCGGCCACTCGGCCGGGGAACCGTCGAGTGCACGCGGATCGACGGCGTCGACCCCCTCGGGCGAGAAGACGAGCAGCCGGTCGATGGCCCCGAGGTGCTCCACCCAGAGCGTGCGCCCGGGGTGCGGCTCGACGACCCCCGTCGGCACGTCGGCCCCGAAGGAGTCGACGAGCGGTCCCGGCACGCACGCCCGCCCGAGTTCCTCGAACACGATGACCGCATCGGCCCACGTGAACCCGTCGGCGCGCAGCGAGAAGACCCCGGCCTCGGCGAGTTCGTCGAACATCGAGCGATCGAAGCCCTCACGGACCCGCTCCATCGGGAACCGTCCCTCGAGGAGGCTCCGGATGCCGTCGCGCAGTGCGATCTGATCGTCGGTGAGGTCGAAGTTCATCGGTTCGGCTCCTTCGGCAGACCGAGCACGCGCTCGCCGATGATGTTCTTCTGGATCTGGGAGGTGCCGGCCGCGATGGTGAGGGCGAGGGTCCGGAGACGCTCCTCGACGAACTCCCCGACCACGTCGACCGCGAGGGCGTCGCGTTCGAGGACCCGCAGCGACAACTCGCCGAGTCGCTGGCGCAACTCGGAGTAGGCGTACTTGATCATCATGGCGCCGGGTCCCATCATCCCCGTGCGGGCCGCCTGGGTGACGTTGCGCTTCGTGAGCGCCCAGACCCCGTCGAGCTCGGCGGCGAGGTGCGCCAGCTCACGCCGGTACGCCGGGTCGGTGACGTGGGGTGCGAGGTCGTCGACGAGACGCACGGCGTCGACCATCTCGCTGACGAACGCGGTCCCCCGCTCGAACGAGAGGGTGACGTTCGTGACCCGCCACCCGTCGTTCTCCTCGCCGATCCGGCAGGAGACCGGCACGCGCACCTCGTCGAGGAACAACTCGGCGAACTCGCTCGACCCGAGGATCGTGCGCAGTGGACGCACCTCGATCCCGGGGAGGTCCATCGGCAGCGCGAGCCAGGTGATGCCCTTGTGCTTCGGCGCGTCGGGGTCGGTCCGCACCAACAGTTCGCCGTAGTCGCCGATCTGCCCGAACGAGCACCAGATCTTCTGGCCCGTCACGACGTAGTGGTCGCCGTCCCGCACCGCCCTGGTGCGCAGCGACGCGAGGTCGGATCCGGCCTGCGGTTCGCTGAACCCCTGACACCACACCTCGTCGCCCCGGAGGATGCGCGGGAGGTGGGCCGCCTTCTGCTCGTCGGTGCCCTCGGCGATGATCGTCGGCCCCGCGTGGAGGAGTCCGACGAAGTTCACGCCGACGTACGGTGCGCGTGCCCGCGTGGTCTCCTCGAGGAACACGAGGTGCTGGCTGGGCGTCGCGCCCTGCCCGCCGTACTCCTCGGGCCAGTTGATGCCCGCGTACCCGGCGTCGAACAGGCGCCGCTGCCAGTCGGTGTCCCACACCCGGCGGGCCCGCCAATCGTCGCGGGAGGGCTGCGGGGCGAGGTTCGGGAGTTCGGCGGCCAGCCACTCGCGCAGGCCGGCGCGGAACGCCTCGTCGGTGTCGGAGTATCGGAGGTCCATCAGCGCCGCAGTCTACGGATGGGTGCGGTTCACGCCGCACCCGACGAACGGTCCACGAGTCCGTCGCGCAACCGGGCCACGCCGTCGGCACCGATCCCGGCGCCGACGAGGTACTCGGCGCTGCTCCCCCAGGTCTCGTCGATGCCCTGCATGGTCAGCGCGATGTTCTCGGCGGTAGGGAACAGCGTCTGGACCTCGATCTCGGGGTCCTTCGCCCGAGTCTCGGCGTGCGTCCGATGGCGCTCGATCATCGTGTCCATGCGACCGTTCGTGAGCAGGAAGTCGTCGATCACGAGTTCGCGGTCGACCCCGCAGGTCTCGAGGATCAGCGCGCCGATGAGGCCGGTGCGGTCCTTGCCGGCGGCGCAGTGGAAGACCGCGGGCTGGTGCTCGGGATCGACCAGCGCCGCCACCGCCGCCCCGAACCGGCCCCGGAACCGCTCGAGCATGAAGAGGTAGATCCGATCCAGCGTGAGTCGGGCCGGATCCTCGATGTCGCGCTGCTCGCCCCGGGTCTCGTCGACGATCGGTGCGTGCACGATCTCGATCCCCACGACGCCGAGATCGGCCTGGCCGTGACGACCGATCTCAGGCGCGGACCGGAGGTCGACGACACGGCGCAGTCCGATCCCGTCCGTGAGGCGCTCGACGTCGCGCTCGGTGAGGAGCGCGAGCGAGTCGCTGCGGAACAGTCGACCCGTACGGACCCGCCCGCCGTCCGCCGTCGGCAGCCCACCGAGGTCGCGGAAGTTCGACGGGCCCTCGAGGTCGACCCAACGGTGGGCGTGCACGGTGCCGTCAGACGATGTCGAGATCGAGCATGCGGATCGCGTTGCCCCGAATGATCTTGTACTGCAGCTCCGGCGTCAGGTGCCCCATGAGGTCGATCGCGACCTCCTTGGTGTTCGGCCAGGTCGAGTCGGTGTGCGGGTAGTCGGTCTCGAAGGTGACGTTGTCGATCCCGACCTTGTCGAGCGAGTCGATCCCGTGCCGGTCCCGGAAGAAGCAGGTGTAGATCTGCCGGTAGTAGTAGGTCGACGGCGGCTCCGGGATCGTGTCCTTCACCCCGGCCCACGCGCGGTGCTCGCTCCAGACGTCGTCCGCCCGCTCGAGGATGTAGGGCACCCAACCGATCTGGCCCTCGGAGTACGCCAGCTTCAACTCGGGGTACTTCACGAGCACGCCCGAGAACAGGAAGTCGGTCATCGAGGACATGGCGTTGCCGAACGACAGCGTCGCCTGGACCGCCGCCGGCGCGTCGGACGAGGTCGACGGCATCCGGGACGAGGATCCGATGTGCATGCACACGACCGTCTTCGTCTCCTGGCACGCCTCGAAGAACGGGTTCCACTCGCCCGAGTGGATGCTCGGCAGGCCGAGGTGCGGCGGGATCTCGCTGAAGCACACGGCGCGCGCCCCGCGCGCCGCGTTGCGTCGGACCTCGGCGGCCGCCAGTCCGGCGTCCCACAACGGGATGATCGGCAGCGGCACGAGCGCGCCGTTCGAGTCGCCGCACCACTCCTCGACCATCCAGTCGTTGTAGGCGTAGACGCAGGCCTCGGCGAGCTCGCGGTCCTTGGCCTCGAGGAACGTCTGACCACAGAAGCGCGGGAAGGTCGGGAACGAGAGCGACACGTCGACGTGGTTCATCGTGTTGTCCTCGACGCGGGCCTTCGGGTCGTAGCAACCCGGGCGCATCTCGTCGTACGTGATCGGTACGAGGCCCATCTCGTCACGGGGGAACCCGACCGCGGCCACGTGCCGCTTGTGCGGGTACATGCCGTCCTCGTAGAACCAGATGTCGCAGGGCGGCGCGTCGTCGTCGAGCTGGTACTCGTACTGCGTGCCGCCGAGGAACTTCAGACCGGCGAGCCCGTGGCGCTCGATGCGCGGGCCGCGCTCCTTGAACTTCTCCGGGAGCCAGGTCTGCCACAGGTGCGGCGGCTCGACGACGTGGTCGTCGACCGAGACGATCATCGGGATCTCGGTCGTGACGGTCGGGGTGGGGTCCGGAGCGGTCGTCGTCATGGTTCCTCCGCGGGTGATCTGACGGATCGTCAGATTACGCCCCCGGACCGCCCGCCGACGGAACGACCGGTCACCCGCAGGCTGCGCCCTCCGGCGGCACCCGGAGGTCGACGAGGTAGTCCTCGACGAACGGGTCGAGGCAGTCGTCGCCCTGCGGGTACCCGGTGTGCTGGGCCCCCGGGGCGACGACGAGGCGGCCGACCCCGAGTTGGGCGGCGAGCCCCTCGGCCCAGGCCAGCGGGGTCACCGGGTCGTTCCGGGTCCCGATGACGACGATCGGAGGCGCGTCGGGCGCCCGGATCGGGTCCGGGTCCGGGAACACCGGGGGCGTCGGCCAGGTCGCGCAGGGGGTCCCGAGCCCGACGCTCGCCGCCCCGAACTCGGGGGCCGCCGCGGCCGCACGCTCCGACGCCGCCGCGAGGTCCGCGGTCGTGCCGATCCGGGGTCCGTCGAGGCAGGAGATCGCGATGAAGGCGCCCCACGACGGGTCGTACCGACCCCGGTCCCGTCGACCCACGTACTCGTCGGACGCGGCCTGGATGATCGCCGGCTCGCCCTCGACGAGGGCCGCGAGGCCCTCGGCCAGCGTCCGGTAGCCCGCCTCGCCCGAGTACAGGAACGAGCCGACCCCGAGGTCCATCTGGGTCGGACCGAACCGCCGGCCGTCGACCCGGATCGGGCGGGCGTCCACCGAGGCGCGCAGGCGCCGGTACGCCGCGGCGCTGTCGCCATCGCCGAACTCGCACGTGCGGCGGCCGTCGCACCAGTCGAAGAAGCGCGCCAGACCCGCATCGAAGCCCTGGGCCTGCTGGATGAGCGACGCCTCCGGGCCCACGGTCGGATCGACCGCGCCGTCGAGCACCATCGCCCGGACCCGGCCCGGGTACCGGTTCGCGTAGAGGGCTCCGAGCAGCGTGCCGTACGAGTACCCGAGGAAGTTGATCCGACGCTCGCCGAGCGCGACCCGGATGCGCTCCATGTCCCCCACCGTGTCCCGGGACGACACGTGGTCGAGCAGCGCGCCGGATCGACGGGCGCAGGTGCGGGCGAAGCGCGCCGAAGCCTGCTCGAGCGCGGCGCGCTCGGCAGCGTCGTCGGGCGCGGTGTCCGGCGCGAACAGGTAGTCGAGTCGAGCGCCGCAGTCGATCGCCGTCGAGATACCGGTCCCCCGCGGGTCCCAGCCGACGAGATCGAACGCCCGCCGCACCCGGCGCGGCAGCGCCGACGCGAGGTACCGGGCCGCGTCGATGCCGGAGCCTCCCGGGCCGCCGGGGTTGATGAGGAGCACGCCCTTCCGGTCCCGCTTCGAGGTCGCCGCCGCACGGAACAGCGCGAGCCTGATCGTGCGCCCGCCGCGCTCGGCCGGGTCGAGCGGCACTGCGAGGGTGCCGCACCGGCCACCGGAGCACGATCGCCAGGAGATCGACGGCGCTGCGCTCGCCGGCACCGCGCTCCGGTGCACCTCGACGCCGGCGGCGCCCGCGACGAGTGCGAGCACGACGAGCGCGACGGCGGGGCGACGGATGCGCATCGGGGCAATCTCCCACACCGCCGCCGCGTGCGGGCGTCGGCGCGGGCGATACGGTGCGCCCATGGTTGAACCGCTCCTCATCGCCGGCACCCGACGGCCCGCAGCGTCCGGGCGCACCTTCGAGGTGCTCGAGCCCGCCACCGGGGCGCCGCTGGCCGAGGTCGCCGAGGCGGGCGCGGCCGACATCGATGTGGCCCTCGAGGCGGCGACCCGCGCCTTCGACGGTGCCTGGCCCAGGACGCCCGCCACGGAGCGGGGTCGGGTCCTCGGTCGGGTCGCCGCCGGCATCCGGGACCGCGCCGAGGAGTTCGCGGTCCTGGAGGCCCGCAACGCCGGCAAGCCCATCGGCGACGCCCGCTGGGAGGTCGAGGCGGCGGCGACGACCTTCGAGTACTTCGCCGGCGCAGCGAACAAGCACCTCGGCGAGGTCATCCCGGTGTCCGAGCCCGGTCTCGACGTGGTGCTGCGCGAACCGGTCGGCGTCTGCGCGCTCATCGTGCCCTGGAACTTCCCGCTGCTCATCACCTCGTGGAAGACCGCCCCGGCGCTCGCCGCCGGCAATCCGATCGTCATCAAGCCGGCGTCCCTCACCCCGCTGACGGCGCTGCTCCTCGGCGAGGTCCTCGTCGACGCGGGGGTACCCGGCGACGCCGTGTCCGTGCTCCCCGGCCCGGGGCGCACCATCGGCGACGGCCTCACCGGTGACCCGCGGGTGCACAAGATCTCGTTCACCGGCGAGACCGCGACCGGCGCCCACATCCTGCGGGTCTCCAGCGACAACATCGCCCGCGTGTCGCTCGAACTCGGCGGCAAGTCCGCGAGCGTGGTGTTCGCCGACGCCGACTGGGAGCGTGCCGCCGACGAGACCACCATGGCCGTGTTCGGCAACACCGGACAGGACTGCTGCGCCCGCAGCCGGATCCTCGTGCAGCAGTCGATCTACGACGACTTCGTGAACCGGTTCGCGGGCGCCACACGCGCCATCACGATCGGCACGCCGCTCCAGGAGACCACCGAAGTCGGACCGATGATCTCGGCCCGCCAGCGCGAGATCTCCCAGGAGTACATCGGACTCGGCCTCGACGCGGGTGCCGAACTGGTCACGGGCGGCGAGGTCCCCGACGCCCTCGATCCGAACGGCTTCTACCTCTCCCCCGCGGTGCTCGCCGGCGTCGACAACTCGATGCGCG
>JBJTWK010000030.1:0-8724 GCA_046081705.1 Actinomycetes bacterium
GTGTCGATGACGCCGACCTCGCCCACCCAGTCCGCCCGCCGGGGGAAGAAGAACCCGTAGATGAGGAGCACGAGCGCCAGGATCGCCACCGGCACGAGGGCGTTGCCCTTGTCCGTGTAGGTCGGGATGAGCGCCACCCCCGAGAGCAGCGCGGTCCACAGCCACAGGATCGCCACCGTGCGGCGCGGGCCGTGGCCGAGCCGCATGAGCCGGTGGTGGAGGTGCTCCTTGTCGGCCACGGAGAAGGACCGGCGCGTCATGACCCGCCGGAGGAACGAGAACGCCGTGTCGATGATCGGGACCCCGAGGATCACGAACGGGATGAACAGCGGGGCGAAGAAGAAGTAGGTGACCCCGCTGTACTGGTAGTCGGCCCGGCCACCGATCGTGATCGTCGTCACGGCCATGAGCAGGCCGAGGAACAGCGCCCCGGCGTCACCCATCATGATGCGGGCGGGGTGCCAGTTGAACGGCAGGAAGCCCACGCAGACCCCGACCGCGATGACCGCGATGAGCGGCGCGACGTTCGACCCCTCGAGGAAGCCGTTCTTGAACAGCCGATCGCTGTAGAGGAACAGTGCGGTCCCGGCGATCGCCACGATGCCGCCGGCCAGCCCGTCGAGTCCGTCGATGAGGTTGATGGCGTTGGCGAAGAGCACGACCATGAGCACGGTGACGATCGGCGCAAGGTCGGCGGCGAGCACGATGGTGTCGCCCGAGAAGAACGGCACCCGGAAGAACAGCATCTGCACGCCGAAGAGGGACAGCAGGCCGCCGGCCAGCACCATCCCGGCGACCTTGGCCGGGGGCGAGACGTCCCGGAGGTCGTCGAGCGCGCCGACTGCGAACATCACCGCGGCCGCAAGCACCACCCCGAGCGGCTCGCTCGACCCGTTGAACATCTCGTCGAACTGCGGCACCTGCCAGGCCACCGCCATGGCCACGAGGAAGCCGATGAACATGGCTGCGCCGCCGAGCGACACCATCGGCCGCGTGTGCACCCCGCGCGGGTTGGGCGGGACCACCGCCCCGGCCCGGATCGCGAGCCGCCGCACGACGGGCATGCACGCCGCGGTCACCCCGACGGCGACCAGGAATGCGACGGCGTAGCCACCCACGACGAGGGCGTCAGGCGTACAGGCCGGGGTACGGGACGAACTTCGAGCAGAGCGCGTGCACCTGGTCGAGGACCTCGGCGCGCACCGCCTCGTCCTCGGGTGCCCCGAGCACCACGCCGATGAGCCGCGCGATCTCGGCCATCTCGGGCTCGGCCATCCCGGCGGTCGTGACCGAGGCGGTGCCGAGGCGGATGCCACTCGTGACGAACGGCTTCTCGGGGTCGTTCGGGATCGCGTTCTTGTTGCAGGTGATCCCGGCGAGGTCGAGGGCCTCCTGGGCGACCTTGCCGGTCACCCCGAACGGTCGCAGGTCGACGAGGACGAGGTGGTTGTCGGTACCGCCCGACACGATGCGGAACCCGGCCGCCGCGAGGGTCTCGGAGAGGGCGCGGGCGTTGCGCACGATCTGGGCCGCGTACTCCCGGAACTCGGGACGGGACGCCTCGAGGAACGCCACGGCCTTCGCCGCCACCACGTGCATGAGCGGACCGCCCTGCAGGCCCGGGAAGACCGCCTTGTCGATCGCCGCGGCGTGCTCCGACCGACTCAGGATGCACCCGGCGCGCGGGCCGCGCAGGGTCTTGTGGGTCGTGAAGGTCACGACGTCCGCGTACGGGACCGGCGACGGGTGAGCGCCACCCGCGATGAGGCCGGCGATGTGGGCGGCGTCGACCATGAGGAGCGCACCCACCTCGTCGGCGATCTCGCGGAACGCGGCGAAGTCGATGGCGCGCGGGTAGGCGGTGGCCCCGGCGATGATCATCCGCGGGCGCTCGGCCCGCGCCGTCTCGCGCACGACGTCGAGATCGATGGTCTCGGTCTCGGCGTCCACCCCGTAGGCCACGAAGTCGTAGATGCGACCCGAGAAGTTGACCGGCGATCCGTGGGTCAGGTGGCCGCCCTTGTCGAGGCGCAGCCCCATCACCTTGTCGCCGGGCTGCAGCAGCCCGAGGTACACCGCCATGTTCGCGTTCGCACCCGAGTGCGGTTGCACGTTCGCGTGCTCCGCACCGAACAGCGCCTTGACGCGGTCGCGGGCGAGGTCCTCGGCCTCGTCCACCACCGCGTTGCCCCCGTAGTACCGCTTGCCCGGGTAGCCCTCGGAGTACTTGTTCGTGAGCGGTGAACCCTGGGCCGCCATCACTGCGGGCGACGTGAAGTTCTCCGACGCAATGAGCTGCAGCGTGGTGTTCTGCCGCTCCACCTCACGCTGCAGGATGTCGGCGATCGTCGGGTCGCTCGCCCGGATGGCGTCGAATGCGGGATCGGTCATGGGGTGCGTGGTCCTCGGGTCTCGTCGGGTCGGGGTTCAGTCGGCGCCGGAGCGCTCGATGTCGGTGATCTTGTCGACGCGGCGGGCGTGTCGGCCGCCCTCGAACTCCGCGGCGAGGTAGGCGCGCACGGCGTCCTCGGCCACCTGCTCGCCGACGAAGCGCGCGCCCAGCGAGCACACGTTGGCGTCGTTGTGCTCGACGGCGAGTCGGGCCGAGGTGACGTCGCGCACCACTGCGCATCGGACACCGTCGATCTTGTTGGCGGCGATCGCGATGCCGTTGCCGCTGCCGCACACGACGACGCCGCGATCGGCGAGCCCGTCCCGGACCGCCCGCCCCACGGCCGCGCCGAGGTCGGGGTAGTCGACGGAGTCCGTGGAGAAGGCGCCGAGATCGATGACCTCGTGGCCGTCCGCGGCGACCATCCCGCGCAGGTGCTCCTTGAGGGCGAAGCCCGCGTGGTCCGCGCCGAACGCCACCCTCATCGGGGGAA
Source organism: Actinomycetes bacterium (assembly GCA_046081705.1). Lineage (GTDB taxonomy): Bacteria > Actinomycetota > Acidimicrobiia > IMCC26256 > IMCC26256 > IMCC26256. The sequence goes on from JBJTWK010000030.1 coordinate 2,886, forward strand.
CTCCGTCTCGGAGACCCCGGGCGACGACCGTCGGTACCGCATCGCGGCGACTCTACCGCCGCCCCCGCCGCGGGCCGGGGCCGATCCGGCCGTCGCGTCCTCCCGCGGTCAGGCCCCCGCGTCGCAGTACGCCGCGAGCAGCCCCTCGAGGTGGCTCGTCCAATCCGACGGTGCGAGCGCCGGCGCCGCCCGGTACCGCTCGGGGTCGGCGGCGAACGCCTCGAGACTCGCCGTGAGCGCGCCGACGTCGCGGGCCGGGACCAGCAGCGGCGCGCTCTCGGGTGCGGTGAGTTCGGGGATGCCCCCCATGCGGGTGCCGATCACCGGGATCCCCCGGGCCCGCGCCTCGTTGAGCACGATCGGCGCGGGGTCGCGCCACTCCGAGGGCACGACGAGGCAGTCGATGTCCGCGAGCACCTGTTCCTTGGCCGCACCGTCGAGCCAGCCGAGCGCCTCCACCCCGCCGCCCGCGGTCGCCACGGCATCGGCGAGCGGCCCCCGCCCGCCCACGAGCAGTCGCGCCCCGGGCAGCGCGGCGCGCCCGAACGCGGCGAGCAGCGTCGACACCCCCTTGTGCGGCGCGAGCTGTCCCAGGTACCCGAAGACCGGGCCACCCCCGGCGTGCGAGCGGGCCGGTCGGTCCGCCGGCGCCGGTTCGACCGGGTTGTGCAGGACCCGGGTACGGCCCGCGGCCCACGGCACCCGCCGGTGCTCACGGGCCACCGCGTCGGACACCGCGAGGAGCAGCTCGGGCGCGTGGGCACGCACCTGGCGTTCCCGCACCCGCGTGATCGTCGAGCAGCCGCGGCAGGGCGAGTCGCAGGCGGTGCCGTCGCGGCGGACCATGGCCGTTCGTTGGCACAGCATCCAGTAGTCGTGGAGGGTGTGCACGTGCGGGACGCCGAGGCGACCGGGTCGTACCAGCGCGACCGCCGACATGCCCTGCACCGTGTGCGAGTGCACGACGTCGGGGCGGAAGGTCCGGATCGCGTCGTCGAGGATGCCGGCGGTCGCCGGGTTCCACACGTCGCGCAGGTGCATCACGGCGCGCTTCGACCCGGGTTGCGAGGCGAACTCCTGTAACGGGTACGGACGGGCCGGCACCTGTGCGATCACGCGGGCACCGGGTGATCCGTACGTCACGACCCCCACGTCGTGGCCCGCGGCGGCCAGTCGGTCGGCCAGGGCCGCCGCGTGCAGTTCGGCGCCACCGAGGACGTTCGGGGGCCAGAGGGAGGACAGCAGGAGCACACGCACGACGCACTTAGGCTAGACCCGGTCCGAGCGCAGTCGCGCCCCGCTCCGAGCCCCGGCAGGTCGTCATCCGCACCGCGATCGTCCACGATCACCTCGTCCAGACCGGCGGGGCCGAGCGCGTCCTGCTCGCGTTGGCCCGGGCGCTGCCGGGCAGTCCGGTGCACACCTCCTTCTACGACCCGGCCCGCACCTACCCGGAGCTCGGGGACCTCGACGTCCGCCCGATGCCCATCGATCGGATCGGGCTGCTGCGCGCGCACCACCGGGTCGCCTTCCCGTTGCTCGCACCCTCGTTCTCTGCGACCCGGATCGATGCCGACGTGACCCTGTGCTCGACCGCCGGGTGGTCGCACGGTGTGCACTCGACCGGACCGAAGGTCGCCTACTGGTACGCGCCCGCCCGCTGGCTCCACCAGTTGGACCAGTACGCCGGGAGCCGGCGGGTGATGCGGCTCGGCGCTCGGGCGCTCGCCCCCGCACTCGGTCCGTGGGACCGGCGCGCCGTCGCCGGGGTCTCGCGGCACCTCGCCCTCTCGACCGTGATCCGACGCCGCCTCGAGGACATCTACCGGGTCGACGTGGAGCTGCTGGCGCCGCCCTCGATCTTCGGTACTGAGGGGCCCGTCGAGGAGCACGGCATCGAGCCCGGGTACCTGCTGTGCGTCGCACGCCTCCTCCCGTACAAGAACGTCGACGTCGTGATCGAGGCCGCCCGTCGGGTCGGCGCGCGGCTCGTCGTCGTCGGGCGGGGCCCCGAGGCGGACCGTCTGCGAGCGTCCGCGCCCGCGACCACGACGTTCCTCGAGGGTGTGCCCGACGCGCAGCTGCGCGCGCTGTACCGCGACTGCCATGCGCTCGTCGCCGCCGCGTACGAGGACTTCGGCCTCACCCCACTGGAGGCCGCCGCCTTCGGCCGCCCGAGCGCGGTGCTCGCCGGCGGCGGGTTCCTCGACACCGTCGTCGACGGCGCGACGGGCGTGATGTTCGCCACCCCCGACCCCGACGCCGTCGCCGCCGCGCTGCGGAGGGTCCTCGACGAGCGCTGGGATCCCGCCGTGCTGCGCGCCCGGTCGGGCGAGTTCTCGGAGGCTGCGTTCGCCGCGCGGCTGCGGACGGTCGTCAGCGAGGTCGCCGACGGGTGACCGCCGACTCGTAGGCCTCCACGAGGCGCGCCCCGACCGCCGCGCGGGTGGCGAGCCAGTCGGGCGCGATCGGGGCGTGCCGGGTCGGTTCGACGGCCGCGGCCCGGACGATCGCCTCCCGCCAACCCGCGCGGTCGTCGGGATCGATCACCGTGGTGCGCCCGTCGCCGACCTCCACGAGAGCCGGGTCGGTTGACGAGACGACCGGGGTCCCCACGGCGAGTGCCTCGACCACGGGGAGCCCGAACCCCTCCTCGCGCGACGGGTACAGCACGACCGTGGTGTGCTCGTAGAGCCAGCGCAGCGCGGGATCCGGCAGCCCGCGCAGCCAGTGCGCGGTCCCCGCCCGCTCGAGGTCGTCGAGCCGGGCCACGAGGTCGTCCGAGCGCCACGCCCCGCTGCCCGCCACCACGAGGTGGAGCCCGGTGTCCCGGTGGATGTCGGGCCACTGCTCGATGAGCACGACGAGGTTCTTGCGGGGCGAGAGGTCGCCCACGGCGAGCGCGAACGGGACGCTGCCGAGCGCATCCACCGGCTCGGCCGGACGCGCGTAGAGCTCGCTCCCGAACGGCAGCCCGACGAGCTCGGCCTTGGCTCCCCACGCCGGATCCGCGGCGTGCAGGGTCGCGACGATCGCGTGCGTGTGGGTCACGAGCACATCGGCCCGACGCAGCGCCCGGCGGTACTCCCGGGGCAGCACGAAACGCTTCGCGAGGCGGAACTGCGCCGGGTCGTGGAGCAGCGTGAGGTCGTGCACCGTGAGCACCTCGGGCAGGTCGGTCACCGGCAGGACGTGCTTGCCCGCATGGATCACGTCGACCCGGTGCGCGGCCAGCGCGTGGGCGGCGCGCCAGCGGACCCAGGACGCGGTCCCGATCTGGCCTGACGCCGGGATCGTCACCGTGGCCACGAGGTTGGGCAGACCCAGCCCCTCGACCACGGGGATCCCGCCCTCGGGTACTGCGGCGACGACCTCGACGTCGTGCCGGAGCCGGAGGACGGTGAGCATCTCCCGGGCGACGCGCGCGATGCCGTCCCGCCGATCGAGCGTCTCGGCGATCAGCCCGACCCGGAGGGTCACGGGCCGGCCGTCCCGACCGCCGCCGACGTCGACGGGGCAACGATCGGCGCGTCGCGCCGACGGGGGGCCATCGCGGAGACCGTCCCGAGCCCGAGCCAGAAGAGCGCGTCCATGGGCACCATCTCGAAGTAGGTGGCGACCAGCGCCGCACCCATGATGGCGAGCACCGAGGCGCACCAGGACGCGGCGAACTCACGGTCGAGTCCCTCGACCCGGCGCTCGACGTGACGCCCCGTGAGGAACGCACTGACGAGCAGTGCCACGAAGAGCCAGAGGCCGATGATGCCGAGCTCGAACCCGACCTTGAGGTACGAGTTGTCGGACTGGAAGGTCGCCGGTGCGTTCGGATCCGTGGCGTCGAGGGACTGCGCCTTCTCCGCCGCTGCGCCGATTGTGCCGATGCCGGTGCCGATCGGATGGGTGATCAGGTCGCCCGCGCGGTCGACCCAGGAGGTCGTGCGCACGTTCAGGCTGTTGCTCTGGGTCGCCGCACTCGTGAAGTTCGAGCCCTGCGGCAGCAGCAGGAAGGCGACGAGGGCGAGCGGGATGAGGGCCACGAGCACCTTGTACCGGTGGAAGGCGAGGTACAGGAGACCGATCGCGAGCCCGAGGAACGCGCCCCGCACGTAGGTGAACACGAGCGCCAGCGCCAGGACCGGGGTGGAGAGCAGGAAGAGCCGGTTGCGGAGCCGCTGCGGATCCGCGATCACCTGCGGCACCGCGAGGAGCACGGTGAGCATGAGGTAGAACGCGAACGGGAACGGCTGGTTGAAGGTCGAGAACGAGCGGAGGCGGAACCCGTTCGTGAACCGGATCACCTCGTTGTAGGGGTAGCCCCACGAGTTCAGGACCTCGTGCCCGACCCGCTGCTGGTAGAGGCCGAACAACGAGGTCACGAACGCCATCGTGATGAAGATGGTGATGAGCCGGTCGCGTTCGGTCGCGTCGAGTGGGCATCGCCAGACCACGATCGCGAGCAGCACGTTGAAGAACGAGATGCGCAGGCCGACCACCGCGCTCGAGCGACTCACGAGCGGCACCGTGACCAGGGCGAGCACCATGAGACCGGCGACCGCCGGGGCCCACCCCGGGAGCCGGCGCCCCTTCGGCGCGCGGGCCTCCGCCGGGCACACGAAGGTGGCGAGGAACAGGCCGAGGACGGCGGCCTCCTTCCACCCCTGCGCGAACTCGGGGAACGGCAGGATGTAGTGGAGGCCGTGCAGCGGCAGGAGTGCGGCCACGCCGAGCACGCCGAGCTGGGGCCGACGGGCCACCACGAGGCCGACCGGCACGAGCACGGCGAGCAGGAGGACGAGGGGCCACGCCCCGGTGATCACGGCGGCCGTCGCGAGCAGCGCCGCACCGGTGAGCGGCAGCACGGCGCGTGCGCCGGAACCGATCCGCCCGGTGCGCCGCCCGACGAGGATGCGTGTCGCCGCGGTCATCGCGTCGAGCCTACCTGCGGTTCCGAGGCCTCCGACCCGGGCCTAGAGTGCGGACCGTCATGGATCTCGCCGCCCACTTCCGGATCATCCTGCGGGCCTGGAAGCGCATCCTCATCGTCGCCGTCATCGTCGCCGGGCTCGTGTACCTCTACACGAACCGCTCGGAGCGGGTGTACCAGGCGACCGAACTCCTCGCCGTCACGCCGTCCGACACGGGCGCGGGCCAGAGCAACGCGGACCAGGCCAACTACCTCGCCCAGTCGTACGCGGTGCTCGTCGACACGCCGAGCGTCGCCGGCCGCGCCGCGGAGGCCTCCGGGCTCGACATCAGCGCCGACGAGGCGGAGACCCGGAGTTCGGCCTCCGCCGTCGGCGACCTCGGATTCCTCGAGGTCTACGCGACCGGCCCGTCGCCCGACGACGCCCGCGCGCTCGCCGACGCCGTGTCCCGCACGCTCATCACCCAGGTCCAGGAGTCCGAGCAGGCCGCACTCGCCGAGGACATCGCGCCGCTGAGCGAGCAGCGGGCCCGGTTGCAGACCCAGCTCGACGCGCTCCCCGCCGGCTCCCCCGAGGCCGCGAGCATCCAGGCCAACATCGACGCGATCAACCAGGTCGAGGCGGAACGGCGGGCCAAGCCGGCGAACCGCATCAACGTGTCGGCGGCGGCTCGGGCCGGGGATGCGCCGATCGCGCCGAAGCCGATCCGCTCGGCGATCATCGCCTTCATCATCACCGCCATCCTGGCGGGCGAGGCGATCGTCGCCAGCCGGGCGATCGGCGATCGCATCGGCCGCTCCGGCGACACCGACGCCGACATCGCCCGCATCACCGGCCTGCCCATCATCGCCCACATCCCGAAGGGCGAGGGCTTCGAGACCGTCGAGGCGTTCCGGGTGCTGCGCACCAACCTC
>JBJTWK010000031.1:0-11792 GCA_046081705.1 Actinomycetes bacterium
GGAGCCGAACCGCTTCCTCACGGACTCCATCCTCGAGATCCTCGGCGTCGGCGAGGAGATGATCGAGTACGTGGAGGACCGCCTCGGCCACGACCGGCGCTACTCGATCGACTGCTCCAAGGCCCGAGCGCTCGGCTGGGCTCCGCAGCGCGAGTTCCGGGAGGCCCTCGAGGCGACGGTCGCCTGGTACCGGGACAACCGATGGTGGTGGGAGCCCCTCAAGGCGAAGCAGGGCTGATGCGCGTCCTCGTCACCGGTGCGGGCGGGATGCTCGGCCACGAACTCGTCGGGACCTTCGGGGACCATGAGGTGACGGGCACCACCCACGCCCAGCTCGACGTCACCGACCGCGCCGCGGTCCTCGAGTGCTTCGACGCACTGCGCCCCGACGTCGTGCTCCACGGCGCCGCATGGACCGCGGTGGACGCCTGCGAGGCCGACCCCGACCGGGCCTGGGCCGTCAACGCGCTCGGGACCCGCCACGTCACCGAGGCCGCCCGTCGCCACCGCACCCGCGTCGTGTACTTCTCGACCGACTACGTGTTCGACGGCACGAAGGACTCCCCCTACGTCGAGTGGGACGACCCGGCGCCGCAGTCCGTCTACGGCCGATCGAAGCTCGCCGGGGAGCGCGAGTGCGACGACGACGCCACCATCCTGCGCATCTCGTGGGTCTGCGGGTTCCACGGGGCGAACATGGTGAAGACGATCCTGCGCCTCGCCGCCGAGCACCCCACGCTGTCGTTCGTCGACGACCAGATCGGGCACCCGACCTTCGCCGCCGACGCCGCCGCCATGACCCGCCGGCTCGTCGAGGACCACCGCACCGGTCTCTTCCACGTGACGAACCAGGGCGCGGTCTCGTGGTTCGAGTTCGCCCGGGCCGTGCTCGACGCGGCCGGGCAGGATCCGCGGCGCGTCGAGCCGATCGCGACCGCCGACCTCCACCCGGCCCGGCCGGCCCCACGACCCACGAACTCCGTCCTCGACAACGCGGCGCTGCGCCTCGGCGGGATCGAGCTCCTCCCCGACTTCCGGGTCCCGCTCGCCACCGTCGTCGAACGGCTGCAGGCCGGGTGATGCCGGGCGAGCGCATCGCCCGGGTCCGGGTCGTCGTCGTCGACCACGACGGCGGCGACCACACCCTCGCCTGCCTGCGCTCGCTCGTGGCCACCGAGTGGCCGACGGCGGACCTCGACATCGTCCTCGTCGACAACGAGTCGACGACCCCCGTGACCGCGACCGTGCGCGCCGAGCTGCCGTCGGTACGCGTCGTGGAGAGCCCGGTCAACCTCGGGTTCGGCGGCGGCTGCAACCTCGGCATGGGCGATCTCCACGATGTCGATGCGGTCGCACTCATCAACGACGACGCGACGGTCGAGCCCGGGTGGCTGGCCCCGCTCGCGGCCGCGCTCGACACCGATCCCGCGTACGGGGCCGCGCAGCCGAAGATCCTGCTCGCGTCGAGCTTCCGCGAGCTCACCCTCCGCTCCGAGGCGCACGCGCCGGGGCGCGGCGACCGTCGTGCGCTCGGCGTGCGCGTCGCCGGAGCGCGTGTCGGCGGCGTCGACCGGTGGCGCGACGTCCGCACCCCGCGCGGCACCTGGGGCCCCGAACTCCAGCCCGGTGGCCGCACCGCCACGTGGACCGACGGCGACGCGACCCTGCTCGTGCCGGTCGTCGACCCGACCACGGCGGAGGTCGACCTGCTCCTCGACGCCCCCGAGGGCCGGGCCGTGACCGTGCGCTCGGGCGAGCAGGAGGCCGTGGTGGTGGCCGGCCCGGAACCCACGTGGGCACGCGTGCCGCTCGCGGGCCGCTCGGTCCGGATCGTGCACAGCACCGGCGTCGAGGTCACCGACGACGGCTTCGGCATCGATCGGGGCTGGCTCCAACCGGACGACGGACGCTTCGACGAACCGGGCGAGGTGTTCGCGTGGTGTGGGGGCGCGGTGCTGCTCCGGGCCCGGTACCTCGAGGAGGTCGGGCGCTTCGACCCCTCGCTCTTCCTGTACTACGAGGACCTCGACCTCTCGTGGCGGGGCCGCGCGCAGGGGTGGCGCTACACCTACGTGCCGACCTCGGTCGTCCACCACGTGCACGCGGCGTCCGATGGCCTCGGCTGGGCCGCCAAGGAACGCCGCAAGGAGCGCAACCGGATCGCGGTGCTCCGTCGCCACGCCGGACTCGGACCCGCGGCCCGGGCCTGGGTCCGCTCCACTGCGTCGACCGGCGGCTACCTCCGCCGTGACGCGCTCACGCCGGTGCTCCACGGCACGCGCCCTCGGCTCGAGTACGTGCGGGCCCGCACCCGGGCCCTGCTCGGCGCGGCGCGCGCGCTGCCGTTCGGCGGCTGAGTCAGCGCAGGCCGAGGCGACGGGCCAACCCGCCCGCCGCCCGCCGCGCCGCACCCGGCGGCGCGGGCGGGCGCAGATCCACGCCGGCGTCCGGCGCCCGACGCGGGTCCTCGCAGTACGCCACCAGCGGCGCCAGCACCGATGCCCACCGGTGCGCCGCGCCGAGTTCGGCGGCCGCGGCCCCGGCCCGGGCGCGCACGTCGGCATCGAGGTACGCGATGATCGCATCGGCGAAGCCGTCGACGTCACCCGGCGCCACCGAACGGCCGGCACCGGCCGTCGCGATCCCGTCCATGAGCACATCGCCCGCCGTCGCCACGGTCGGACGACCGGCCCACAGGCCGTCGAGGAGGCGCGTGCGGTAGGAGTAGCGGGTCTCGACGTGGTCGCGGTGCGCGCTCACCATCACGTCGGCCTCGAGCAGGTACGCGCCGCGCTCGACGAACGGCACCCAGTCGAGGAACGTCACGACTTCCTCGGCACCGATCGCCCGCACGTGCTCGCGCACTGCGCGCACCGTCGGCGTCTCCCCCACAGCCGGGTTCGGATGCCGAGCCCCTGCCAGCACGAGGCGCACCGGCCGGCCCTCGCCCACGAGCCGGACGGTCGCGTCGACGACCGTCCGCGGATCGAACCACGGGTGGATGCCGCCACCCCACCAGAGCACGAGGTCGTCCGGACCGATGCCCGGCTCCAAACCCCGCAGCACGGGACCGGCGGCCGCGACCGGCGGCGCTGCGGGGATGCCGAACGGCACGTCGAGCAGCAGCACCGAGAGATCGGGCGAGGCCGCGTACGTGAACTCGTTCACCCGTCCGGCCGCGGCGAGCGCTCCGACCCACAGGTCGTGCTGGTGGCCACCGGCGCACAAGAACACGTCGCCGCGCATGAGCAGGGAGCCGATGGCGGCGACCGATGCGGCGACGGTCGCACGGCGGCGATCCGGGACCAGGTGGGCCGACTGCTCGAGCACCTCGAGGTGGTAGGGGTCGTAGAGGTCCGCGACCACGCAGGCCGCGGACTCCGCCAGGACCGGGTACCGGTCGAGGAGGTCCCCCTGCACGACGAGCACGTCGGCGCTGCGGCCCACGTGCCCGCAGGCGGTATCCGACAGCGCCTCGAGCGCGTACGGACCGGGCGCCGGACCGTCGACCGCAGCGGCGAGCACCGTGACCTCGTGCTCCGTCGCGAGCGCGTCGGCCATGGCGAGGGCCCGGATGGCGGGGCCGGCCCGGCGCGGCCCGACGACCTCGCCGGTGAGGATCGCGACCCGGCTCACGCGTCCGCGCGCCACGTGCCGCCGAGCGAGGTGATGCCCGACGTGCGCAGCGCCCCCTCGGCGACGTGGAACGCGTGCAGGTCGCCGACCTCGTGGATCGGCGTCGTGTGGTCGCGGTCGTAGATCGTGCCGGTGATGTGGTAGCGGCCCGGTGCGACGAGCAGCCGCGGGATCTCGAGGTCGATGTGCCCCGGCCCCGGCTCGACGACCATCCGGATACCGCTCGTCATCGTGTTGCAGCCGGTGATGAGCACGCCGTCGCTGCTCGTGAACGACATGCCGAAGACCGGCTCGACCACCCGTTGGGCCGCCGTGAAGTGGAAGCGGAGGGTGACCGCGTCCCCGATCGTCGGTTCGGCGTGCGGACGCCCGTCGGCCCCGAGGATCTCGACCCCGTCGAGGTGGATCTCGCCGGTCGCCCGCCGCGGGATGCCGAGTTCCGCCGGGTCGATCGAGAGGATCTCGGTGAGGTAGTGGTCGATGACGTCCTCGGCCGGACCGGTCCGGATGAGGTGCCCGTGCTCGAGGAGCGCGACCTCGTCGCACAGCGCCCGCACGGAGGGCAGCGCGTGCGATACGACGACGATCGTGCGGCCCTCGCGGCGCATCGACGCGATCTTGTCGGTGCACTTGTTCTGGAACTCCTGGTCGCCGACGGCGAGGACCTCGTCGATGAGGAGGATCTCCGGATCGACGTTGATGGCGACCGCGAAGCCGAGGCGCACGTACATGCCCGAGGAGTAGTTCTTGACCGGTGCGTCGATGAACTGCTCGATGCCGGAGAAGTCGACGATGGCGTCGAAGCGCTGGTCGATCTCCCGCCGGGACAGCCCGAGGATCGCCCCGTTGAGGTACACGTTCTCGCGGCCCGAGAGCTCGGGGTGGAACCCTGCGCCGAGTTCGAGGAGGGCCGACAGCTTGCCGTCGGTCGTGATCGACCCCCCGTCGGTGCGCAGGATCCGCGCGATGCACTTGAGCATCGTCGACTTGCCCGATCCGTTCTCGCCGATGAGCCCGTAGGCGATGCCCTCGCGGATGTCGAACGACACGTCATCGAGCGCGAGGAACTCGTCGTACCGGGCCCGGCGGCCGCGCATGATGGCGGCCTTCACGGACTGGTTGCGCTCGTGGTAGAGCCGGTACTTCTTGGTGACGTGGTCGACCGTGATCGCCGCGGACACGCTCAGACCTCCTCGGCGAGCCGGTGGTCGAGGCGGTTGAACACCCATTGCCCGAGGAGGAGGAGCCCGATCGCCCAGATCGCGATGTAGGCGAGGGTGTCCCACGCCGGCATCCGCAGCGAGTACATCGCGTCGCGGTACGCCGTCACGAGGCGGACGAGCGGGTTGTAGCCGTAGATCTCGCGGAGCGGGATCGATCGACCGGCGACCTTCCAGGTCTCGGGCACCGTCGTGATCGGGTACACGATCGGCGTCGAGTAGAAGAGCACCGGCATGATGAGCGTCACGAAGTGCCGGACGTCACGGAAGTAGACGTTCGCCGCGCTGAGCAGCAGGCCGATGCCCAACACCATCACCGTCTGGAGCGCCACCAGCACGACGATGACCGGGATCCACGGCAGGACCATGTTGCCGGCGACGAGCAGGATCGCGATCACGACCCCGAGCTCGATGAGGAACGTCACGAGCAGACCACCGACGGTCGACGCCACGAGCAGCTCGCGCGGGAAGTACACCTTGCGGATCAGGCCCGCGTTGACCACGAGCGACTCGATCGACTGCATCACGCCGTTCGAGAAGAAGTTCCACGGGATGAGCGCGCAGAGCAGGAACAGCACGAAGTTGTCCTGACCGCTCGGATCCCCGACCGGCGGGTCGACCTTCAGGAACACTCCGAAGACGGCCCAGTAGATGAGGACCGAGGACAGCGGGTTGAGCAGCGACCAGGTCCAGCCGAGCGTCGATCGCTTGTACCGGCTCCGGAGTTCCCGGAGCACGAGGTTGGTGAGGAGTTCACGCCTCTCGACGTACTCGCGGACTTGGCTCATCGGGGGATCAGGCTAGCGACCGGACCGCGCGTCGACCGTGAGGGGGGTCTCAGGGCGCGAGCAGGGCCCGGGCGAGCACGTCGGTGCCGAACCCGGTGAGGATTGCGAGGTAGAGCAGACCGGTCGCCGCCATCACCGCGGAGTACGACCGCTCCTTGAGCGCGAGCCAGGTCACGAGGACGAGCACGCCGGTCGACGCGGCGGAGATCGCCCACATCCACGCCAGGATGCCGCCGTACCCGTCGCTGATCGAACCGATGAGGACCGAGACCATCCCGATCGGCCACAGCATCCCGATCACCTCGAGGACCCAGATCGGTGCGGCCCAGCGCACGAGCTCGCGGATCGGTTCCCGCGGCAGCCCCGGCTGGGTGAGGTACCAGTGGCCGAGCAGCATCGCGTCGGTCAGCACCCCGAGGAACGCCGCGCCGACGAGGAGCCGGTAGGCGGCGAGCGGGTACGGACCGCCGACGGTCGCCGCGCACGCGAGGAGTGCGCCGGCCCCGGCGATCGGTGCGACGAGGTCGAGCGCGGGCGGGAACTCGGGACCGTCGGCGGGCCCGTCGGCGGGCGGCGCACCGACGGTCGTGCCGACGGCACCGCCGGCCATCGCTGCGACCCGCTCGGCCCGGGCGGCGGCGCGCTCCCGGGCGGCCCGGACCCCGGCACCGCGGCGCACGACGCTGACGGCGAGCGCGCCGAGCGCACCGAGGACGGCCACGCCGGTGAGCACCGCCGTGATGTCCCGGGCGGTCGAGGACGGGTCGCGGGCGAGGAGGGCCCACAGGCCACCGGCGAGCATGGCCGCACCGACCGCCCGCAGCAGCCAGCCGTACCCGAGGCTCACGAGACGGCCGCGCGAGGTGACGTACAGGAACGCGAGGATGCCGACGCCCCACTGGAGGAGGACGCTCGCGAGGTCGAGGGTCATCGGACCACGGTCCCCTCCACCGCCGCCGCACCCTCCCGCGCGTGGTACGAGGACCGCACGAGCGGGCCCGACTCGACGTGCGCGATGCCGAGTCCGTGTCCGTGGTCGGCGAGGGCGTCGAACTCCTCCGGCGTCCACCACCGGACGACCGGCAGGTGGGCGGCCGACGGGCGCAGGTACTGCCCGATGGTGACGATGCCGACGCCCACGGCGTGCAGGTCGGCGAGCGCGCCGTGGACCTCGTCGGTGGTCTCGCCGAGGCCGACCATGATCCCGGACTTCGTGACGAGGCCGGCCGCCGCGGACCGGGCGAGGAGCGCGAGCGAGCGGGCGTACCCGGCCGAGGGCCGCACGGCCCGTTGGAGCCGGGCCACCGTCTCGAGGTTGTGGTTGAGGACGTCGGGCCGCGCCGCGAGCACGACGTCGAGCGCTGCGGGGTCACCCCGCAGGTCGCTGATGAGCACCTCGACCCGGGTCCCCGGACTCGAGGCGCGGATCGCGCCGATCGTCGCGGCGACGTGGGCCGCGCCGCCGTCGTCGAGGTCGTCACGGGCGACCATCGTGAGGACCGCATGCGACAACCCCATGCGGGCGACGGCGGCCGCCACCCGCGCCGGCTCCGCGGCATCGACGGGCTCCGGGCGTCGGGTGTCGATGAGGCAGAACCCGCACGCCCGCGTGCACCGCTCGCCGAGCAGCATGAGGGTGGCCGTGCCGGCCGACCAGCACTCGGAGATGTTCGGGCACCCGGCCTCCTCGCACACGGTGTGGAGTTCGAGGTCACGCACGAGCCGCTTGAGCTCGCGGTACTCGGGCCCGAACTCGGCCCGCACCCGCATCCACGCCGGGCGTCGGAAGGTGGGGTCCGGCACGGGCGCGTCGACCCCGGCGGCCTCGAGCCGACCGAGGAGCCGTACCGGCGTGCCGACCGCGCCGGCGGCACCGGCCGCCGCGCGCCGACTGAACGCGCTGAGGTCCTCGGGCACCTCGCGCCACGCGACGTCCTGCCGGTCGACCGCGTCGTACCCGAACGAGGCGGTGAAGGCGCCGACGAACGCGTCGGCCACCGCAGACGCCTCCACCGGCCGACCGAGGTGTTCGGTGAGCGAGACGACGGGCCGGTCCGCGATGCCGCAGGGCACGATGTGGCCGAACATCTCCGGGTCGGTGTCGACGTTGATCGCGATGCCGTGTCGGGTCCGTCCACCCTCGATGCGGACCCCGACCTGCGCGACCTTGCCCCCACCGATCCAGACCCCCGGGTACTCCGGATCGGTGGTCGCTTCGACGCCGAGCGCCGCGAGCGCATCGACCACGACCCGCTCGAGCCGGCGCACGTAGGCGATGGAGTCCGGGAGACCGCCCTGCCACACGGGCAGTGAGACGATCGGGTACGCGACGAGTTGCCCGGGCCCGTGGTAGGTGACGTCGCCGCCGCGGTCCGCGTGCCGCAGCACCGCGCCGACCGACGCCGGGTCGACGAGCACGTTGCTCGCGTCACCGCGCCGGCCCAGCGTGTAGGTGTGCGGGTGCTCGAGCAGCAGCAGGACGTCCTCACCCGAGGCGTGGAAGGCACGCTGGAGCGCGTCCGCCTCGTCGTAGCCGACCCGGCCCAGCCAGCGCACCCGCAGGGCGGTCATGCGAGTTCGGGGTCCCAGTCCCGGGTCTCGAGGTTCGTCCGCACCGCGTGGAGGAACGAGGCGGCGTACGCACCGTCGAAGGCCCGGTGATCCCAAGTGAGGGCGAGTATCCCGACGGGGTGGATCGCGATGGCGTCATCGCCGTCGGGGCCCTGCACCACCACCGGGCGCTTGCGGATCGCATCGGTCGCAAGGATCGCGACCTGGGGCTGGTTGATGATCGGCAGCGTCATGTGGGTGTCGAACGGGCCCATGTTCGTGATCGTGAACGTGCCGCCCGCGAGCTCGTCGGGCGCGATGCGCCTCCCCCGCGCCCGGGTCGCGAGGTCACGGATCTCCCGGGCGAGGAGCCGCAGCCGTTTGCCGTCGGCGTCCCGCACGACCGGCGCGAGCAGCCCTGCGAAGTCGAGGTCGACCGCGATCCCGAGGTGGAGCGCGTGGTGGACGATGAGCGAGTCACCGTCGATCGACGCGTTCACGTGCGGGTACTCGTGCGTCGCGTCGGCGACCGCCCGGACGATGAACGGCAGGTAGGTCAGCCCGAACCCCTCCTGCTCGCGGAACGCATCGCCGTGGGCCCGCCGTGTGCGTTCGACGTGCTCGAAGTCGACCTCGACGCTCGTGTAGACGTGCGCGCTCGTCGCCTTCGAGCGCACCATGTGCTCGGCCGTGCGCCGCCGGACGGTCGACATCGGGATGATCTCGTCGCCCCGTTCGACGCGCGGCGTGGGCGCGGTCGCAGGTCGGGGCGCGGTCGGCGTCGCAGCGAGCACGTCGCGGCGCGTGATGCGGCCGCCCTCGCCCGTCCCGACGATCGTGGACGCGTCGACCCCCCGCTCGGCGATGAGTCGTCGCACCACCGGCGAGGTCACGAGACCCGCCCGCGCCGGCGCGGGCTCCCGGCCGACGGGTCGCGGCGTCGGCGGGACCGGTGCCGGATCCGCGGTGGGCACCGCCGACTCGATGGTCGCGAGCCGCACACCGACGGCCACGGTCTCGCCCTCGGGCACGAGGATCTCGGTGATGCGCCCGGCCACCCCGGCGGGGACCTCCGAGTCGACCTTGTCGGTCGTCACCTCGAAGAGCGGTTCGTCGGCCGCCACCGTGTCGCCGACGGCCCGGAGCCAGCGCGTGACGGTGGCCTCGGTGACGGTCTCACCGAGCTGCGGCATCGTGATGTCCACCACTGCCTCCTCGTCGGTCGCGTTCAGCCGTGCAGCGCACGGCCGGTGAGCGCGAGCACGCTCTCACCGAACAGCTCGCCGAGCGTCGGGTGCGGTTGGATGAGCGCCGCGAGGTCACCGACCGTCGCCTCCCAGTTGACCGCCAGGTACCCGGGACCGAGCAGCTCGGTCGCCCACGGTCCGACGATGTGCACGCCGAGGATCACACCGTCGGTGTTCGCCACGACCTTCACGAGCCCGTCGGCCTCCCCCATGATCTGGGCCCGACTGTTCCCCGCGAAGCGGTGCACGCTCGTCACGACGTCCTGCCCCGCGGCCCGTGCGGCCTCCTCGGTCGGCCCGCAGAAGGCGACCTCCGGGTGGCAGTAGATCCCCCAGGGCACCCGCGCGTAGTCGATCGGATCGGGTTCCTCGCCACAGATGTCCTTGATCGCCACGATCGCCTCGGCGAACGCGACGTGGGCCAGGGCCGGCGTCGGTGCGAGGTCGCCGATCGCGTACACCCCGGGCACCGCCGTGCGCATACGGCCGTCGACGGCCACGTACCCGCGGTCGTCGACGACGACGCCCGAGCCCTCGAGACCGATCCCGGCGCTGCGCGGCGCCCGCCCCACGCTCACGACGACGACCTCGGCCTGCACCACCGCGGTCTCGGTGCCGTCCGAGTAGGTGATCTCGACCCCGGTGTCGGTGACGACGCCGCCCTCGACCCGCACGCCCGTGTGGACGGCGACCTTGCGGCGCTTGAACAGGCGGCCGACGATGGCGGTCGCCTCGGGATCCACCCCGGGCAGGATCCCGGGCATCGCCTCGAGGATCGTGACCCGGGTCCCGACGTCGGCCAGGAAGGACGCGAACTCGCACCCGATCGCGCCACCACCGATGATGACGGCGGTCTCCGGCACGGCGGTCCGGTCGAGCACGTGGTCCGAGGAGAGCACCCGCACGCCGTCGAACGGCAGGCCGGGGAGCGCGCGGGGCGCCGACCCGGTGGCGAGCACGAGCGCGTCGCCCTCGAGCGTGGTGTCGCCGACGCGCACCCGACGGGCCGTGGCGTCGACCACCTCGCCGCGTCCGGGCACCACGGTGACCGTGCGGCCGGCGAGCAACTGCTCGAGCCCCTTCGTCAGCCGATCGACGACCTGCGCCTTGCGCGCGACGCTCACCTCGAGGTCGATCGTCGGCGGATCGACCCCGACGCCGAACGCCTTCGCGCCACGCACCGTGCGCAGCACCTCCGCGGTCTGCAGCAGTTCCTTGGCCGGGATGCAGCCGTGGTGGAGACAGGTACCGCCGACCCGCGCCTCCTCGACGAGCGTCACCGACCGACCGGCGGCCGCGCCGTAGAGCGCGGCCGCGTACCCGCCGGGCCCGCCGCCGAGGACGAGGACGTCGCTGCGCCGGGTCACTGTGCGCCCGCCTGGAGGATCTGGATCGCGCCGGCGACCAGGATGGCGAGGCCCGTGACCACGGCGAGGATGAGGAGCGTCCGGGTCTTCACGACCCCATCTTCCCCCGCGCCCGGGGCGCGCGCCCACCCGCGCGACGCACCGGGACGAACGGGGGGCACCACTATGCTCCTCCCATCCCCCGGCGCCGTCCGCCGGGCCCGCCGGCGCCGGTGCGCGGCCCGGCGGCGAGCACCCTCCGAGGAAGCCGAGCGCGGTGAACGAACCCCGGTCCAGCGAGCCCGCCACCCCGGCCGAGGCCGGGGCGCCCGACGGCTCGACCGGCGTCGTCGGCCAGCTCCGCACCGCCCTGCCGGAGGGCACCTTCGCCCTCGGCGGCGGTCTCATCGTCGCGGCGATCACCGCCTACGTCTTCGTCATCGTCGTGCAGAACAAGCTCGGCACGCGCGAGTGGGCCGGCTTCAGCGCCTTCTGGGCCCTCATCTTCGTCGTCGGACCGGGCCTGTTCCTCCCGATCGAGCAGGAGGTGAGCCGGGCGATCGCGGCCCGGCGGGCCCAAGGGCTCGGCGGGGGCCCGCTCGTGAGCCGGGCCGCGCGCCTCGCCGGCGGTCTGCTCGTCCTCACCATCGTCGCGATCACCTCCGTCGAACTCCTCGGTGGCGGCGTCATCAGCGACAACTTCTTCCACGGCGAGCAGGGCCTCGTGTGGGCCCTCGAGTTCGGGCTCATCGGCTTCTTCACCATGCACCTGACCCGCGGCGTGCTCTCCGGCAACGGCCGCTTCGGGCCGTACGGCGTGATGATGGGCGCCGAGGGGACCTTCCGGCTCCTCGGTGCGATCGGCCTGTCGGTCGCCGGCGTCGAGATGGCCGGGCTCTACGGCGCGTGCATCGGCGGTGCGTCGTTCATCGCGGTCGCGATCGCACTCGCCATGGCCCGGCCCCGCACGCTCGTCGCCGACGGGCCGCCGGCGCCCTACAGCGA
>JBJTWK010000032.1:0-29416 GCA_046081705.1 Actinomycetes bacterium
GTTCGCACCGGCGTCGATCGCGCGCTCGGAGCAGATGAACGTGCGGTCCTCGACCCGGGCGACGTCCGAGGGGTCGGTCGCGGCCCAGTAGGAGTTCGGGCGCTTGGCCGGGTCGAGCGGCACGAAGGTGCCGGCCTCCACAAGCTGCGCGGCGAGGCGGTCGGCCTCGGCCTGCGAGCCGTCGAACCAGTGGATGGCGGCGGGCTCGGTGAGCGCAGCCATCTCCCCGACCCACGCGATGAGTCGGGCGTGCTGGGTGGGGGCGTCGTCGGCGATGGACACGGATACGACTCCTTGCGACCTGCCCGGCGGCGTCGGTGCCCCCGGCTCGAATGGTCGCGGAGTGTAGGGCCGGTCCCGCTACCGCCCCCAACCGCGCCCGGCGGGGCGGGGACGCCGCAGGGGCAAGCTCAGACCTGCACCTGATCGGGCAGGCCCATGTCGCCCTCGGAGCCCGAACGGATCGCGGTGGCGCGGCCCTCGGGGTCGAGGTCGAAGTTCACGCGCTGGCCCTGACGCAGCACCCGGAAGAGCGAGCCCTCGAGCGCGCCCGGGGCGATGGTGATGTCGAGGCGGTCGGTGTCGCGCACGACGACACCCTCCCCGGTCTCCGGGTCGTAGGAGCGGACGACGCCCTGCACGGCCGTTACGGCTTCTGGACCTTGCCGGCCTTGAGGCAGGCGGTGCAGGCGTTGATGCGCTTCGGCGAACCGTTGACCACTGCGCGCACCTTCTGGACGTTGGGGTTCCAGCGTCGCTTCGTGCGGCGGTGCGAGTGGCTGAGGCGCATGCCGAAGACCGGCTTCTTGCCGCAGACGTCGCAGACGGATGACATGGCTCGACCTCAGGATCGGTTCGCGGGACCGGGGGAGGATAGCAGGAGGCCCCGTCGGGCCACCCTCCCGGCGGTACGCTCGCACCCGTGCCCGTGCTCGAGACCCTCACCGCCACCGACCTGCGCCTCGCGGTGACCCGGTTCCGGGATGCGCTGCGCTCCCACCAGGAGGAGCTCAACCGGCTCAACGTGTACCCGGTCCCGGACGGGGACACCGGCACGAACATGATGCTCACCCTCGAATCGGTCGCGAACGAGCTCCGGACGGCCGAGACGATGGACGAGGTCTGCACGGCGATCGCGCACGGCTCCCTCATGGGGGCCCGGGGCAACTCGGGCGTCATCACCTCCCAGATCCTCCGGGGGCTCGTCGAGTCCTTCCGCGGGCGCACCGAGATCGGCCCGGCCGAGACGGTGGCGGCGCTGCGTCGGGCCGCCGACGCCGCGTACCAGGCCGTGATGCGTCCGGTGGAGGGCACGATCCTCACGGTGTGCCGCGAGGCGGCCGAGGCCGCTGAGGCCGCGGCGCCCACCTCGATCGAGGCGGTGCTGCTCGCGGCCGAGGCGGGGGCCGAGGCCTCGGTGGCCCGCACCCCCGATCTCCTGCCGGCGCTGCGCGACGCCGGGGTCGTCGACGCCGGGGGCAAGGGCTTCACGCTGCTGCTCGACGCGCTGCTCGAGGTCGTGTCGGGCCGTCCGATCCCCGAGCCGATGATCGTGGACGCGCCGAACATCGTGCGCGAGCACCTCGAGGCCGGCGACGTGTCGTCGCTGCGGTACGAGGTCATGTTCCTGCTCGACGCGCCCGACTCGACGATCGACGCGTTCAAGGCCACGTGGATGGCGCTCGGCGACTCGATCGTCGTCGTCGGTGGCGACGGCCTCTGGAACTGCCACGTGCACACCGATGACATCGGCGGCGCGATCGAGGCCGGCATCGAGGCCGGACGGCCGCGCAACATCCGCGTCACCGACCTCATTGAGCAGGTGGAGGAGGAGGTCTGGGTCCGCGAGCACGGCGACGCCGGCGGCGGCGAGGCCGGCGGCGTGACGGTGGCGACGGCGGTGGTCGCCGTCGGCGTCGGCGAGGGCGTCAAGCGCCTGCTGCGCAGCCTCGGCGTGCAGGAGATCGTCGCCGGCGGCCAGTCGATGAACCCGTCGACCGCCCAGATCCTCGAGGCGGTCGAGCGGTGCCCGGCCGAGGCCGTCATCGTCCTGCCCAACAACAAGAACATCATCCCGGTGGCCCGGCAGGTCGACGCGCTCTCGGGTCGGCGGGTCGAGGTCGTGCCGACCGTGTCGGTGCTCGAGGCACTGGCGGCACTCGTCACCTACGACCCCGACGCCGACTGCGACACGAACCTGCGGGCGATGGAGGCCGGGGCGCTCGCCGTGCGCGCGGGCGAGGTCACCCAGGCCGTGCGCGACAGCACCGCCGAGTGCGGTCCGATCCGGGAGGGCGACTGGCTCGCCATCGGCCCGAGCGGGATCGGCGCGACCGCCGCGACCGCGGCTGAGGCGGCGTTCGCGCTCGTCGACCGGCTCATCGACGAGGACAGCGAGATCGTCACGGTGCTCGTCGGCACCGATGCCCGTCTGGCCGAGACCCAGCGGGTGCGTGAGCACCTCGCCGCGAAGCATCCGCACGTCGAGATCGAGGTGCACGAGGGGGGCCAGCCGCTCTACCCGTACCTCATCGGGGTGGAGTAGCCACGGCTCCGCACTCCCTGCGTGAGCTCGCCCGGACCCCGCTCGGCGAGGTCGAGGGCATCAGGGCGCGCACGATCGAACGCCTCGCGCAGATGGAGGTGCACACCGTCCTCGATCTGCTGCACCTCTACCCGCGCCGCATCCACGATCGCACGGCGGTCACGCCCATCGATCAGCTCGAGATCGGGACGGAGACCACGGTGTTCGGGTCGGTGGTCAAGGTCTCGAGCCGGTTCACGAAGGCGCGCAAGAAGATGGTGGTCGCGACCGTCGAGGGCGGGGACGCCCGGCTCGAGGTCACGTTCTTCAACCAGCCGTGGCGCGAGCAGCAACTCGGGGAGGGCACCGAGGTCGCGATGTTCGGCAAGGTCGAGACCTTCGCCGGGCGCCGGCGCATGACGAACCCGGTCGTCGACGTCATCGGCCGCGCCGGCGAGCAGCGGACCGGGCGCATCGTCGCCGTGTACCCCCAGTCGGCGAAGGCCGACCTCTCCTCCTGGGAGATCGCGCCCGCCGTCGCCCGGGCCCTCGAGTTCGCCGGCGAGGTCTACGACCCGCTCGACGACGCGATCCGCGGCCCGCTCCGCCTCGAGGACCGTACGACGGCGTTCCGCGACGTCCACCGTCCGGACTCCGCCGAGGCCCACCGACGGGCCGAGCGGCGG
The DNA here is from genome assembly GCA_046081705.1 of Actinomycetes bacterium. Taxonomy (GTDB): domain Bacteria; phylum Actinomycetota; class Acidimicrobiia; order IMCC26256; family IMCC26256; genus IMCC26256. The sequence continues at coordinate 3,211 of JBJTWK010000032.1, forward strand.
CTCCGCTTCGACGAGTTCCTCGTGGCCCAGGTCGGGCTCGTGGCTCGCAAGCGCGCGCTGGCCGCGGCCGAGATCGGCATCCGGCACGCGGTCGACGGACCGCTCGTCGGGGAGTTCCTCGCCCGGCTGCCCTTCGCCATCACCCCCGATCAGTCCCGGGCGATCGACGAGATCCGGGCCGATCTCGCGCGACCGGCACCGATGCACCGCCTCCTGCAGGGCGACGTGGGCTCGGGCAAGACGGTCGTCGCGCTCGCCGCGATGCTCGTCGCGGTGGAGGGCGGGCACCAGGCCGCGCTCATGGCCCCGACCGCCGTGCTCGCCGAGCAGCTCCACGCGGTCGCCCTGCGGATGTACGGCGACCTCGTCCCCGGCGCCCCCGGTGCCAACCTGCTCGGCGAGACCTCGAGCGGCGTGCGCCTCCTCACGAACCGGACCACTGCGAAGGAACGGAACGAGATCGCGGCGGGCCTGCGCGACGGCACGGTCCACATCGTGGTCGGCACCCACGCGCTGCTCTACGGCGACTCGCCCTTCACGAACCTCGGGCTCGTCGTCATCGACGAGCACCACCGGTTCGGCGTCGAGCAGCGCGACGTGCTCAAGCAACGGGCGGGTGAGCTCGTGCCGGACGTGCTCGTCATGACCGCCACGCCCATCCCGCGCACCGCAGCGCTCCTCGTCTACGGCGATCTCGACATCTCGGTGCTCGCGGCGATGCCGGCCGGCCGTCAGGCGATCGCGACCGAGGTGCTCCGGCGCGACACGAGCGACACCGAGCGGGCCCACGCGCGGGTGCGGGCCGAGGTCGCTGAGGGGCACCAGGCCTACGTCGTGTGCCCGCTCGTCGAGGGCTCGGAGCGGATCGAGGCGAAGGCCGCGACCGAGCGGGCCGAGGAACTCCGGGCCGGTGAGCTCGCGGGCCTGCGGATCGGCCTGCTCCACGGGCAGATGCCGGCCGCCGACAAGGAGACGGTCATGGAGGCGTTCCGGGCGCGCGAACTCGACGTGCTCGTGGCCACGACGGTCATCGAGGTCGGCGTCGACGTCCCGAACGCGACCGTGATGGTGATCGAGGACGCCCAGCGCTTCGGGTTGGCGCAGCTGCACCAGCTGCGTGGTCGGGTCGGCCGCGGCGGTGGGGCGTCGTGGTGCTACCTGATCGCGGACACCACGACCGAGGACGCTGCGGCCCGGATGGCGGCGATGGTCGAGACGACCGACGGGTTCGTGCTCGCCGAGCGCGACCTCGAGATCCGGGGGAGCGGTCAGGTGTTCGGCGAGCGGCAGTCCGGCCAGCGCGTCGACCGCCACCTGCGCCTCGCCCGGCTGCCGCGGGACGAGAAGTACGTGGGCTTCGCCCGCTCGACGGCCGAGGCGCTCCTCGACGCGGACCCCGACCTCTCGGAGCACCGGCCGCTCGCCGAGGAGGTCGAGGATCTGCTCGGCGACGACGTCGAGTACCTGTTCAAGTCATGAGCGCCGGACGCGGCCCGCGCGTGATCGCGGGCGAGATCGGGGGACTGCGCCTCGCGACGCCGCGCGGCTCGCGCACCCGTCCGACCTCGGACCGCGTGAAGGAGTCGTTGTTCGCGGCCCTCGGCGCACGTATCGATGCGGCGAACGTGCTCGACCTCTACGCGGGCAGCGGTGCGCTGGCGATCGAGGCGTTGTCCCGTGGGGCGACGCGCGCGGTGGCCGTCGACGCCGACGCGGCGGCGGTCGCCGCGATCCGTACCAACGTCGTCCGTGGTCACCTCGAGGGTCGGTTGCGGGTGCACGCGCGCCCGGTGGCCCCGTACCTCTCGGGCGCGGCGGAGGACGGTCCGTTCGACCTCGTGCTCATGGATCCGCCCTACGACACCCCCGACGCCACGATCGGTGCGCACCTCGTCGCGCTCGGTGCGCCCGGGGTCCTAGCCGAGGGCGCATGCGTCGTGGTGGAGCGGGCGGCCGACGGCGCGCCCACCATGCCGACGGGCTGGCGTGTCACGTGGTCGCGCACGTACGGGGATACGCTCATCGTGCTCTGCGAACCCGGCGGCGACTGACCGCCGGACCTCCCCGACCGACCCCCGGGTCCGTCCGAACCGCAAAGGAAGCGCCGGTGTCCATCGCCCTGTGCCCGGGATCGTTCGACCCCGTGACCCTCGGCCACCTCGACATCATCGAGCGCACCTCGCGGCACTTCTCGGAGGTGGTCGTGGCGGTGATCCGGAACCCCCAGAAGACCCAATCGCTGTTCACCCTCGAGGAGCGCCAGGAGATGCTCCGCGAGGTCACCGCGCACCTCCCGAACGTCCGCATCGAGTTCTTCAAGGGACTCCTCGTCGACTTCGCCCGCGATCACGGGGCCGACGCCATCGTGAAGGGTCTGCGGGCCGTCTCGGACTTCGACTACGAGCTCCAGATGGCGCAGATGAATCAGCGGCTCTCCGGGATCGACACCTTCTTCATCTCCACGAGTCCGCAGTACTCGTTCCTGTCGTCGAGCCTCGTGCGGGAGGTCGGGCGCTTCGGCGGCGACGTCTCGACGATGGTGCCGGCCTCGGTCGCGATGCGGCTCACGGAACGCTTCGCCGAGCAGGGGGGTCAGCCATGAGTGACTACGACGCGCTGGACGGTTCGATCCCGGACACCGAGGAGAGCCTCAACCACATCCGGGACCACGTCGAGCAGGCCCGCTCGATGCCGATGTCCGCATCGGTCATGGTCAACAAGGATGAGCTGCTCGGGCTCATCGAGGACGCGCTCGCCATGCTCCCGGAGGAGATCCGCCAGGCCCGTTGGCTCCTCAAGGAGCGCGAGGAGTTCCTCGCCAAGGCCCGCAAGGAGGCCGAGGAGATCATCGAGGCCGGCCGGCAGCAGGCCGAGCGGATGGTCGAGCGCACCGAGGTCGTGCGCTCCGCCCGGCGCACCGCAGAGCGGGTGGTGGAGGCGGCCGAGGACCGGGCCCGGGCGATGCGCCTCGAGACCGAGGACTACATCGACCAGAAGCTCGCCGGGTTCGAGGTCGTACTCGACCGCACCATGGCCGCGGTCCAGAAGGGCCGGGAGCGCCTCTCGATCGTGGTCGACGCGCCGCCCGAGCCCTCGGCGGGCGAGGGGGAGGAGCCCGGCGCGGCCTTCTTCGACCAGGAGATGGACTGACCGGTCCGCATCCGGGCCCGGACCGGCCCGATCGGGTCGCTGCTACGCTCACGGGCCCTCGAGCGGCCCACCCCGGGTCGCCGGTCGGACCGCCGTGACGCCGGCGGCCCCGTACGCCCGAACGACCCGCGCTCCGGCCATGGACCTGCTCCGACAGAACGTCTCCGACCTCCTCCACAAGCCGGCGGCCCGCCGGGTGGTGACCGTCGACGTGCCGGCTGCGGAGCTCGGCGGCATCGGCCAGACCCGCCTCGCGGCCGACGAGCCGATCCACATCGAGGTCTCCCTCGAGCACGTGGCCGACTCCATCGTGGTGAACGGCACCGCCACCGCCGTCTACGAGGGGGAGTGCGCCCGCTGTCTCGAGCCGGTGCGCCACACCGTGGCCGGCCCGGTCCGGGAGCTGTTCGAGCCCGAGCCGATCGAGGGCCAGACCTACGCCCTCGAGGGCGAGGAGGTCGACCTCGGGGGTCCGCTGCGGGACAACCTCCTGCTCGAACTCCCGCCGACGGTCCTCTGTCGGGAAGAATGTGTGGGTCTCTGCCCGGCCTGCGGTGCCAATCGCAACGACGGGGAGTGCGGCTGCGACCTCACCGTGACCGACCCGCGGTGGGACGCCCTCCGCGACCTCAAGATCACCTGACCCCAGGAGCACAGCAATGGCCGTCCCCAAGCGCAAGACCCCGCGAGCCAAGACCCGGCAGCGGCGCGCCTCCAACTGGACCCTCGACCGTGCGGCCCGCAGCACCTGCCCGACCTGCGGTGCCACCAAGCTCCCGCACGTCGTCTGCGGGAACTGCGGTACGTACCGCGGTCGCCAGGTCATCGACGTCGACTGACGACGTGAGCGCACCCCTGCGCATCGCGGTCGACGCCATGGGCGGTGACCGTGCCCCCGACGAGATCGTGGCGGGTGCCCTCGAGGCCGTCGACGCGCTCGGCGTCGAGGTCCTCCTCTTCGGCGCCGCCGACGCCATCACGCCGCTGCTGCCCGGTGGGGCCGCGCCCGCGGGCGTGACCGTCGTGCCGTGCTCCGAGGTCATCGAGATGCACGATGACCCGGCGCGCTCGGTCCGGACCCGCAAGGACGCCTCGGTCGTCCGCGCCGCGGAGGCCGTGCGCGACGGGGCGGCCGACGCCATGGTCGGCGCCGGCAACACCGGCGCCACGATGGCGAGCGCGCTGCTGCGGTACGGGCGCATCAAGGGCACGGCCCGGCCGGCGATCGCCGTCCCGATCCCCGTGCCGTTCGGTCGCCCGCACCTGCTCGTCGACGCAGGCGCCACGGTCGACGCCTCGCCCGAGTGGCTCGTGCAGTTCGCCCGGATGGGCCGCGCCTACGCACGGCTGCGGCTCGGGGTCGAGGACCCGACGGTGGGCCTGCTGTCCAACGGCGAGGAGCCGGGCAAGGGCGATGACCTCCGGAAGCAGACCTTCGGGATGCTCGAGGGCGAGCCGTGGTTCGCGGGGAACGCCGAGGGGCGCGACTTCATGACCGGTCGTCCGGACGTCATCGTCACCGACGGGTTCACCGGCAACGTGGCGCTCAAGTCGATGGAGTCGGCGCTCAAGGCCGCCGCCGGTCTCGTGTTCACCGTGCTCGCTTCGACCGACGAGACCAAGGCGGCCGCCGAGGTGGTGACCGGACCGCTGCTCCAGGCCGTGTCCGACTACCTCGACCCCGACACCGTCGGCGGCGGTGCGCTGCTCGGCGTGGACGGGGTGTGCATCATCTCGCACGGGTCGTCCTCGGCCCGTGCGATCGTCAATGCGATCGGACTCGCCGGCGACTGCGTGCGCGGCGAGATGGTCGCCCGACTCAAGGAGGCGGTCGCCGATGCCGGCTGAGACCCACACCACCCGGGAACCCGTGTCGCCGGACGAGATCCTCGCCATCGTGCGCGGGCACCTCGCGGAGATCCTCGAGATCTCCGAGGACACCATCCTGCGCGAGTCCCGGTTCGCCGAGGACCTCGAAGCCGACTCGCTCGCGCTCATCGAACTCGTCGAGGCACTCGAGGAGGACCTGGGGGAGCGCACGGTGGGCTTCTCGGTCGACGACGACGACCTCGCCGACCTGCACACGGTGGGTGACGCCGTCGACTACGTCGTGCTCCGGCTCGGCGCCGCGTCGGCCTAGGCGCGCCGGCCGCGATGACCGAGGCGGCGCGCCGGGCGCTCGAGGCCCGCATCGGGCACGTGTTCGTCGACGAGTCGCTGCTGCGGCGCGCCCTCATCCACCGCTCGTACTGCGCCGAGCACGCCGGCGAGACCTCCAACGAGCAACTCGAGTTCCTCGGCGACTCCGTGCTCGGCTACATCGTGAGCGACCACGTGTTCCACGCCCACCCGACGCTCTCGGAGGGTCAGTGGTCGAAGGTGCGGGCGTCGGTCGTGAACACCGAGAGCCTCGCCGAGGTCGCCCGCGAGGTCGGGGTCGGGGAGTGCCTGTTCCTCGGCAAGGGCGAGGCCGCCGCGGGGGGCCGCGACAAGGGATCGATCCTCGGCGACGCGATGGAGGCGATCTTCGCGGCGGTGTACCTCGACGGCGGCGAGGATCGGGCGCGTGCCGTGATCCTGGGACTGCTCGCCGAGCGCATCGCCGTCGCCGCGGCCATCCCCGGGTCGGACGACCCGAAGACCTCGTTGCAGGAGTTGGCGCTCGAGCGCGGCATCGGGCTCCCGCGCTACCGGGTCGACGGCGAGGGGCCGGACCACGAGAAGGTGTTCACGGCGGTCGTGCTGCTCGACGGCGTCGAACGCGGATCCGGGACCGGGGTCAGCAAGAAGGCGGCCGAGCAGGCCGCGGCGCGTGAGGCGGCCGCGTGGTTGCGCGCCGACGCCGCGCCGGGCACGGGGGCCGATGCCGGAGCTCCCTGAGGTCGAGGTCGTCCGACGCGGGCTCGAGCGGGGCGTCGTCGGTCGCGAGGTGCGCGCGGTCGAGGCGACCGGGGCCCGCTCGATCCGTCGGCATCCGTCGGCCGCGGCGTTCCGGGCCCCGCTCGTCGGCCGCACCGTGCGGGCCGTGGACCGACGCGGCAAGTACCTGCTCCTCCGGCTCGACGACGACGCCGTGCTCGTCGCGCATCTCCGGATGTCGGGGCAGTTGCGGCTCGCGCCCGATCCGGCGGTCGAGCGCCTGCGGCACACCCACGTCGTGCTGACGTTCACGGACGGCGGCGAACTCCGCTTCGTCGACCCGCGCACCTTCGGTGAGCTGTTCGTCTCGGCGACGCGCGCCCGCGACGGTGGGATCGGCGAACTCGCGCGCCTCGGCCCGGAGCCGCTCGACCCGGCCACGACGCCCGAGGTGCTCGAGCGTCGTCTGACGCCCCGCCGCACGCGGCTCAAGACCGCGCTGCTCGACCAGCGGATCATCGCCGGGCTCGGGAACATCTACAGCGACGAGATCGCCTTCCGGGCGGGGCTGCGACATGACCACCGCACCGACGCCCTCACCCCCTCCGAGGTCGACGGTCTCCACGCTGCGATGGTCGACGTGCTCACCACCGCGGTGCACGCCGGGGGCTCGTCGCTCGCCGACGGCCAGTACGTCGATGTCGACGGGGCCCCCGGGACCTACCAGCACGAGCACGCCGTCTTCGCCCGTGCCGGTGCGGACTGCCCGCGGTGCGGTCGTACGATCGAGCGCGTGCGCTTCGCCGGTCGGTCCACCCACTTCTGCCCCGGGTGCCAGCGGTGACGGGCGCGCCCGCGGCCCGTCACGTGCTCGTCTCGGGCCGGGTCCAGGGGGTCTGGTTCCGTGATACCTGCTGCGAGCAGGCCCGGAACCTCGGGGTCGCGGGGTGGGTGCGCAACCTCGCCGACGGCCGGGTCGAGGCGGTCTTCGAGGGCCCGGACGGCGCGATCGAGCGGATGGTCGCGTGGTGCCACGAGGGCCCGAGCCGGGCCCGGGTCGACGCCGTCGAGGTGACGGTCCGGACCGCCACCGGGCTCGCCGGCTTCCGGATCACCTGAGACCGCCGGTCCGCCCGCGGGGTGGGCCCGGCGGTGCCCGGACGGTCCGGCGCGACCCCCTTGACACCGCGGACCTCCCGGTATTCGCGCGCTCCGTGGGAGGCGTCGCTATGGTCCCCCGAGAAGCGGAGAAAGGGACCTCGCGCGTGTTCCTCAAGTCATTGACCCTCCGGGGTTTCAAGTCGTTCGCCGACAAGACGACCCTCGAGTTCGAGCCGGGCGTCATGGTGGTGGTCGGGCCGAACGGCTCCGGCAAGTCGAACCTCGTCGACGCCGTGGCGTGGGTCCTCGGCGCGCAGGGGCCCCGCTCCCTGCGCGGCGGCAAGATGTACGACGTCATCTTCGCCGGTACCCAGGAGCGCCCCGCGCTCGGCCGGGCCGAGGTCTCGCTCACCATCGACAACGCGAGCGGCGCACTGCCGATCGAGTTCTCCGAGGTCACCATCACCCGCACGCTGTTCCGCAGCGGCGACTCGGAGTACGCCATCAACGGCGTGCCGTGCCGGCTGCTCGACATCCAGGAACTGCTCTCGGACTCCGGCATCGGTCGCCAGCAGCACGTGATCGTCGGGCAGGGCCAGCTCGACACCGTCCTCAACGCGCGCCCCGAGGACCGTCGCCTCATCATCGAGGAGGCCGCCGGGGTCCTGAAGTACCGCAAGCGACGCGAGAAGGCCGAGCGCCGCCTCGAGGCGACCGAGGGCAACCTCCTGCGACTCAACGACCTGCTCCGCGAGGTGCGGCGCGGTCTCGCGCCGCTGCAGCGGCAGGCCGACGCGGCCCGTCGCCACGACGGGCTCGTCGACGAGCTGCGCGCGATCCGGCTCCACCTCGCGGGCCACGAACTCGCCGGCCTCCAGACGAGGACCGAGCGCATCGTCGATACCCGTGCCCGACTCGTCGCTGAGGACGCCGCCCTCCGGGCGGGCCTGCGCGAGCTCGACCTCTCGGTGCTCGACGCGGAACGGGCGCTCACCGTGGCCGGCCACGGTGATCTCGCCGGCATGCTGGCCCGGGTCGAGGGACTGCGTGAACGCGCCCGTGGTATCGGTGCCCTGCTCGTCGAGAAGCAGCGCAGCGTCGAGCGCGAGCTGCACGCCGCGGCCGACGAGGGTGTGGTGGAGAACTTCGTCGCCGAGTCGAGCGCGCTCCGGGCCGAGCTCGCCGCGGTGCAGGCCGAGGCCGCGCGCTTCACGGCCCGGGCCGACGAGATCGCGGCGGCCGAGGCCGAGGTGATCGCGGCGAGGACGGCGTTCCGTGCCGAGGAGACCGAGTCCGCCGATCGCGGTGACGCCGAGGCGGCCCGCCGTGAGCTCGCCGCACGTCGGGAGTCACTCGGGCGGGCCGAGGCGGAGCCGGACCGGATCGAGGCGCGCGCCCGGACGATCGCCGAGCGCATCGTGGCGCTCACCGCCGAGCGTGCGACCCAGCAGGACCGGGCCGATGCGGCACGGGCCGCCTCGGAGGGACTCGTCGCCGACGCGACCGCCGCCCGGGACGCGCTCGAGGCCGCCGAGCGCGGCGCGCGGGAGGCGGAGGAGGCCCTCCGCCGGACCGAGGCCGACGCGAGCCGGTGGGCGGCGCGGGCCGAGGCGCTCGCGCTTTCGCTCGACAGCGCCCGGGACGCGGCGGGTGCCGCCCGTATCGACGGGATGCCGGGGGTGGCCGGCCCCCTCGTCGACCACCTCACCATCGAGGCCGGGACGGAGGCCGCGGTCGCGGCCGCACTCGGCGACGCCATGCGAGCGATCGTCGTGCAGGGCGGGGACGCGGCCAAGCGGGCGCTCGACCGTCTCGTCGACGGTGACGCCCGGGCCCTGCTGCTCGTCGTGGACGCGTCGGTGCAGTCGGTGCAGGGCGAGATGGTCCCGCCGGGCACCCGTGCCCTCGTCGACTGCGTGCGCACCTCGCTCCCCGGCCTCGAGCCGGTGCTCGCCCGTCTGCTGGCCGGTCACGTGCTCGTCGACGGCGACTGGGCCCGCGCCCTCGACGTCGCGCTCGCCCGACCCGACGTGGTGGCGGTCACGCGGTCCGGGGACCGCTTCGGCGGCCGCTCGGCGTGGCGCATCGGCACTGAGGAGTCGGCCGGCGCCACGCAGGCCGCGCTCGAAGAGGCTCGGGAGCGGGCCGAGCAGGCCCAGGGCTCGGCAGCGACGGCGCGCACCGCGCTCGACGGGGCCCGCGCGGCGGAGCGCAGTGCGCGCGAGCGCGAGGAGGCGGCCCGCGAGGCGAACCGCGCGAACGCGGTCGCCCTCGAGACCGCGACCGCGGCGCTCGCCCGGATCGGCGCCGAGATCGCCGAACGGGAGGGGGAGCAGCGCACCGCGGAAGCCGGGGCCACGACCCAGCGCGAGGCGCTCGTCGCCGAGCGGGCCCGGATCGCGGAGCTCGAGGCGATCCTGCCCGCGCTCGAGACGGCCGAGCGCGACGCGCTCGCGATCGCGGAGGCCCGGGCGACCCGGGCCGGCGAGCTCGAGGCCCGGGAGGCCGCGGTCGCATCGCTGCGCCGCGACCTCGAGGTGCAGCGCGCCGCGGTCGAGGAACGGCGCACCGGTATCCAGCGGCGCATCGAGGCGGTCGACGAGCGCCTCGCCCGCAACCCGGAGGCGAAGGCCGAGGCCGAGCGTCGGCGGGCCGAACTCGGCGCGCGTGCGGCGGCGTTCGACGCGGTGGCGGCGCGCCTCGCGGAGCGCACCTCGCTCATCGACGACGCGCTCGCCCGCCTGCGCGGCGAGCACGAACGCCGCAGCGCTCGGGCGAGCGAGGCCGGCGGTCGGCTCGATGTGCTCCGCAAGCAGCGGGCCGAGGCCGAGCGCAACCTCATGGGGGTGCGCGAGCAGGCCCAGCGCCTCGAGGTGGAGGACGCCGAGACCCGGCTGCGGCTCGAGACGCTCGTCGAGCGCATCCGGGCCGAGTTCGACTGCGAGCCGGGTGCGGCGCTCGACGCGCCGGCCCCGACGCCGCCCGAGGGCACGACGCCGGCGGGCCGGGCCCGGGACCTCGAGCGCGAGTTGCGCATCATGGGCCCGATCAACCCGTTGGCGCTCGAGGAGTACGACGCGCTCCAGGAGCGCCATGACTTCCTGCAGCAGCAACTCGAGGACGTGAAGTCCTCGCGGAAGGAACTGCAGCGGGTCATCAGGGCGGTGGACCTCGAGATCGTCACGGTGTTCGAGTCGGCGTTCGACGACGTGCAGCGGAACTTCACGGATCTGTTCACGACGCTGTTCCCGGGCGGCTCCGGTCGGATCTTCCTCACCGACCCCGGCAACCTCCTCGAGACCGGGATCGAGATCGAGGCTCGTCCGTCGGGCAAGAACACCAAGCGGCTGTCGCTGCTGTCGGGCGGTGAGCGGTCGCTCACCGCGATGGCGTTCCTCTTCGCGATCTTCCGTTCGCGGCCCTCGCCCTTCTACCTGCTCGACGAGGTCGAGGCCGCGCTCGACGACGTGAACCTGCACCGGTTCCTCGATCTCGTCCACGAGTTCCGCGACGAGGCGCAGCTGCTCGTCGTGTCGCACCAGCGACGGACGATGGAGGCCGGCGACTGCATGTTCGGCGTGTCGATGCCGCCGGGCGGCTCCACCCGCGTCGTGAGCCAGCGCCTGCGCGGCGAGATCGTCCTGCAGTGATCGGGGTGGTGCTGGCCGCCGCCGCACCGGACGGGGCCTGCGGGGCGCCGGACGCCCAAGCGAGCCTGTGCCGGTTCGTCTACGACGCCACCGGATCGGAGGGGGTCGCCCGCGCGGTCGACCTGCTCTCCAAGCCCCTGCGCATCATCGGGATCCTGCTCGTCGCGTGGGTCGTGTCCCGGGTCGCCCGGCTCTTCATCCGCCGGTTCGTGCGCCGGGCCACCGCGGAGGGGACCGGACGCATCGCCGCGCTCTCGCAGCGGACCGGCCTGCGGGCCCTCGCACCCGAGACCGCGCGGGAGCGCAGCGAGCAGCGCGCCGCCACGATGAGCACGGTCCTGCGCAGCGTGGTCGCGCTGCTCGTGTGGGGCACCGCCCTCGTGATGTGCCTCGACGTGCTCGGGGTCAACCTCGCCACGCTCGGGGTGAGCGTCGGCATCGTCGGCGCCGCGCTCGCCTTCGGGTCCCAGGCCCTCGTGCGCGATCTCGTGACCGGGACCTTCATGCTCGTGGAGGACCAGTACGGGGTCGGTGACGTGGTGGACCTCGGCGAGGCGGTCGGCACGGTCGAGAACGTCACCCTGCGCCTCACCAGGGTGCGCGACATCGACGGTGTGGTGTGGCACGTGCCGAACGGGGAGATCCGTCGGGTCGGCAACAAGTCCCAGGGTTGGGCGGTCGTGAACGTCGACGTGCCCCTCGCCGGTGACGTCGATCTCGACGCGGCGGACGCCTGCCTCCAGGCCGCAGCCGCTGCGCTCATGGCGGACGGGACCCTGCGCCCCGATCTGCTCGCGCCGCCCGAGGTGCTCGGTGTCGAGTCGATGACCGCGGAGCGGGTGGTCGTGCGGGTGAGCGTGCGGACGAACTCCGCACAGCAGTGGCGGGTGGCCCGGGCGCTGCGCGGCGAGGTGAAGGCCGCGCTCGAGGCCGCGGGCATCGCGATGGGCTCCTCGATCGGCCTCCCGCCGACCAAGTAGTCCGCCGGGGCCGGTGCGACGGCCCCCGCTAGCCTCCGCACCGCCATGAACCCCGCGCTCGTCCTCGCCCTCATCCTCCTGCTCGCCGTCGTGCTGATCGTCGGTGGGCTGGTCCTCTCCCGGCGCTCGTCACGCCCGACCGGCACGGTGGAGGCGCCCCCCGTGGCCCCGCCGGTGCGGCCGCCGCAGGCCGAGGCGCCCGCCGGCACGATCGGGACCGTCGAGCAGCCGGTCGTCGAGGAGTCGGTCGTCGAGGAGCCGGTGGCGACGGCGCCGGCGGTGGAAGAGCGGCCGAGCCTGCGCGACCGCCTGGGGCGCACCCGGGCCGCGCTCGCCGGAGCGTTCAGCGGCATCACGGGCCGCGCGACGGTCGACGAGGAGACGTGGGAGGAACTCGAGGAGGCGCTCATCCTCGCCGACGTCGGGGTGGCCACGGCCACCCGCCTCGTGGAGGCGGTGCGGGCGCGTGCGAGGGAGGAGCGGGTGGACGACCCGGCCGCGCTCGAGGGGCTGCTGCGCGCCGAGGTCGCAGCCCTGCTCGCCCCGGGCGACCGCACGCTGCACCGCGCGCCGACCGATCCGACGGTGTGGATGTTCGTCGGCGTGAACGGGGTCGGCAAGACGACGACGATCGCGAAGCTCGCCCAGCGCGAGGTGGCGGACGGCCACCGGGTCGTGCTCGCCGCGGCCGACACCTTCCGGGCCGCCGCGGCCGAGCAGCTCGGCACGTGGGCGGAGCGCACCGGTGCGTGGCTCGTGCGCGGGCAGGAGGGCGCCGATCCCGGGTCGGTCGTGTTCGACGCCATGGCCTCGGCCCAGACCCGCGGCTCGGACCTCGTGCTCGTGGACACCGCGGGACGGCTCCACACGAAGGTCAACCTCATGGAGGAGCTCAAGAAGTTGCGGCGCATCGTCGATCGCACACCCGACGCCCTCACCGAGGTGCTGCTCGTCATCGACGCGACGACGGGGCAGAACGGGCTCACCCAGGCCCGAGAGTTCGCGCAGGCCGTCGACGTCACCGGGGTCGTCCTCACGAAGCTCGACGGCACCGCCAAGGGCGGGATCGTGCTCGCGATCCAGTCCGAGCTCGGTATCCCGGTCAAGGTCGTCGGCATCGGCGAGGGAGCCGCCGACATGGTGCCCTTCGACCCCGACGAGTTCGCCGCCGCGCTCTTCGGTGACTGAACCCCGCGGCGGGTCCGACGGGTAGCCTCGGCGACGATGTTCGACGCGCTCTCCGATCGGTTCGACGGGATCTTCTCGCGCATGCGCGGCCGCGGCCGCCTCAGCGAGGCCGACATCGACGAGGTCGCCCGCGAGATCCGCCTCGCCCTGCTTGAGGCCGACGTCAACGTCCGCGTGGTGAAGGGCTTCATCGCCCGCATCAAGGAGCGGGCGAAGGGCGCCGAGGTGACCAAGAGCCTCTCGCCCGCGCAGCAGGTGATCAAGATCGTCCACGAGGAGCTCGTCGAGACCCTCGGCGGGACGAGCGGCAAGTTGGCGATGAGCCCGAAGCCGCCGACCGTCGTGATGCTCGCCGGCCTCCAGGGTTCCGGCAAGACGACGGCGGCCGGCAAGTTGGCCCGACTCCTCAAGAGCCAGGGCCTCCAGCCGCTCCTCGTGGCCGCCGATCTCCAGCGGCCCGCGGCGGTCGAGCAGCTGCGCGTGCTCGGGCGGCGCCTCGACGTCCCGGTGCACACCGCGCCCGAGGGTGGGCCGGCGGATCCGGTCGAGGTCGCGCGCACGGCGTTCGACGAGGCGGCGCGTCTCGGCCGCAACGTGGTCATTGTCGACACGGCGGGCCGACTCCAGGTCGACGCCGCGCTCATGGACGAGCTGCGCTCGGTGCGGGACGTCGTGAACCCGACCAATTCGCTGCTCGTCGTCGACGCGATGACGGGGCAGGAGGCGGTGAACGTCGCGAGCGCGTTCGACGAGGCGATCGGCCTCGACGGCGTGGTCCTCACGAAGATCGACGGCGATGCTCGCGGTGGTGCGGCGCTCTCGGTGAAGGAGGTCGTCGGCAAGCCGATCCTCTTCGTCGGTACCGGCGAGAAGCTCGAGGACTTCGAGCCCTTCCACCCGGACCGCATGGCGAGCCGCATCCTCGGGATGGGCGACGTGCTGTCGCTCATCGAGAAGGCTGAGGCCGCGTTCGACGCCGACGAGGCCGCGGCCGCCGAGGAGAAGCTGCGCAAGGGCCAGTTCACGCTCGACGACTTCCTCGACCAGATGCAGCAGGTCCGCAAGATGGGGCCGCTCGGCAACATCATGAAGATGCTCCCGGGCATGCCCAAGGAGCTGAAGGGCGCCGAGGTCGACGAGGGACAACTCGCCCGCATCGAGGCGATCATCCGGTCGATGACCCCGGCCGAGCGGCGCGACCCCTCGATGATCAGTGGCTCGCGGCGGCTCCGGATCGCGAAGGGTTCGGGGACCTCCACCCAGGACGTCAACGCCCTGCTCAAGCAGTTCAAGGTCGTCCAACAGATGATGCGATCCATCGCGGGCGGCAAGCGGCCCAAGCTCCCGGCCGGCATGAACCTGCCGCCCGGGATGCCGGGCCTGGGGGGCTGAAACCCCGACGCCGCCTCGGAGTGCGGGCCCCGGGGCCGAACCGCTAGCCTGACGCCTTCGTCGCCGGGGGCGTTCCTGCGCTCCCCGTGACAGACCGAACGCGGTCCCCATCGGGACCCGACCGCACCGAACCGACGAAGGACACCTGTGGCCGTCAAGATCCGCCTGATGCGAGTGGGCAAGAAGAAGCAGCCGACCTACCGCGTCGTCGTCGCCGATGCGCGCTCCCCGCGCGACGGTCGGTACATCGAGATCCTTGGGCAGTACGAGCCCCGCCAGGAGCCGTCGGTCTTCACGATCGACAACGACAAGACCCTCGGGTGGCTCCGCAAGGGTGCGCGCCCGACCGAGCAGGTGCACAAGCTCCTCATCGGCAACGGCGTCTGGGCCGAGTACGAGTCGGGTCTCTCCGGCGAGTCGAAGGTGTCGAAGACCGCACGGGCGAAGGCCAAGGGCTCGCAGGCCGCGCAGGCCGCCAAGGCGGAGGCCGCGAAGGCCGAGGCGGCGGCCAAGGCGGCCGAGGAGGCGGCGGCGAAGGCGGCGGCCGCGGCGGAGGCCGAGGCGGCCACCGACGACGCGCCGGCCGAGGACGCGCCCGCGGAGGAGTCGGAGTGAGCGACGAGTTCGTCGACGAGGTCGGCGGTCCGGGCAACCGGATCGAGGGCGGCACCGCCAAGGCCGTGATCGAGTACGTGGCGAAGTCGATCGTCGACACGCCCGAGGCGGTCGACGTGAGCGCCAAGGAGCGCGGCGACGGCATCGAGCTGCTCATCGCCGCCGACCCCGACGACATGGGTCGCCTCATCGGCAAGCGCGGCCGTGTGATCCAGGCCATGCGCCAGGTCGCTCGTGCGGCGGGTGCGGCGGACGGCGTCACCACCTCCGTCGACGTCCTGGAGTAGCGACACCGTGACGGCCGCCGACCGACTCGAGGTCGGGCGGATCGGACGGGCCCACGGCCTGCACGGCGAGGTCGCCTTCACGCTCACCTCCGACGTCACCGCCCGGGTCGCCGAGGGCTCGGTGCTCCACGCCGGGGACCGCCCCCTCACCGTCGTCGCCTCGCGCCCCCACCAGGGGCGATGGCTCGTGCGCTTCGCCGAGGTCACCGACCGCACCGCGGCCGAGGCCCTGCGGGGCGAGGTCGTCACGGCGGATCCGATCGAGGGTGCCGACGACGTCCTGTGGGTGCACGAACTCGTGGGCTCGCGGGTCGTCGACGCGACGGGGGTCGATCTCGGTCCGATCGTCGCGGTCGAGGCCAACCCGGCCTCGGACCTCCTCGTCGTGGAGATCGCTGGTCGCGAGGTCCTCGTGCCGAGCGTCTTCGTGACCGATCGGCGCGACGGCGTCATCGTCATCGATCCTCCCGAGGGCCTGCTCGACCTCGGCGCCGGTTCCTAGGGGCCGACGTGCGCATCGACGTCTTCACGATCTTCCCCGACCTCCTCGCCGGACCGCTCGGCATCTCACTGCTCGGCCGGGCCCGCGACGAGGGGCTCCTCGACGTGCGGCTCCACGACCCCCGGGACGCCACGACCGATCGGCACCGCAGCGTCGACGACACCCCGTTCGGCGGCGGGGCGGGCATGGTGATGCGTCCCGAACCGATCTTCGAGACGGTCGAGGCCGTCGACCCGCCGCGTCCGTTGCTGCTGCTGAGTGCGAGCGGTCGCCGCTTCGATCAAGCCATGGCGCACGAGCTCGCCGCGCTCGACGGGTTCTCGCTGCTCTGCGGTCGGTACGAGGGGGTCGACCAGCGGGTCGCCGACCACCTCTGCGACGGCGAGGTGTCGATCGGCGACTACGTGCTCGCCGGCGGTGAGTCGGCGGCGCTCGTCATCATCGAGGCGGTGACCCGGCTCGTCCCCGGCGTCATGGGCAACGGGGAGTCGGCCACCGAGGAGTCGTTCGACGTCTCGGGCTCCGGCCCGGGCCTCCTCGAGTACCCGCAGTACACCCGACCGGCCGAGTACCGGGGCTTCGAGGTGCCCGAGGTGCTCCGCAGCGGTGACCACGCGCGCGTCGCCCGGTGGCGCCGGGCCCGGGCCCTCGAGCGCACGCTCGAGCGCCGACCCGACCTCCTGCCGGACGGGCCCGATCCGGCCGATCGCGCCCTGCTCCGCGAGTTCGCCGACCCCGACCCGCCCGACGGCCCCTGAGGGCTCGCTTGTGGTGCCCCCGGTGGGCGCTGCTACCCTCATGAGCCGCCCCGCGGCCGGGGCACCACGCTCCGCCCGCCGATCTCCCCGCCGATCCCGGCGGACGCACCCGAACCGAGGAACCCCCCGATGAACCGCACCGACCTGGTCGACCGCGCATCGCTGCGTGACGACATCCCCGAGTTCGCCCCGGGCGACACCGTCGATGTCCACGTCCGCGTCGTCGAGGGGAACCGTGAGCGGGTCCAGAAGTTCACGGGCACGGTCATCCGCCGTCAGGGCTCGGGACTGCGGGAGACCTTCACCGTCCGCAAGGTGACCCAGGGTGTCGGCGTGGAGCGCACGTTCCCGGTCCACTCGCCGATCGTGTCGCGCATCGAGCGCACGATGGTCGGCGACGTGCGGCGAGCGAAGCTCTACTACCTCCGGGACCGCGTCGGCCGTGCGGCCCGCGTCAAGGAGAAGCGGGTCTGATCGCGACCCGTGCGGCCTACACTCGCGACCACGACGAGTCGGGAGGCGGCCGGTGAGCGCTGAGGATCTCGAGCGTTACGAGACCGAGATCGAGCTCCAGCTCTACCGCGAGTATCGGGACGTGCTCCCGATGTTCTCGTACGTGGTGGAGACGGAGCGTCGCTTCTACCTCACGAACTCCGTCGAGTTGCACGAACGTCGCGACGGCGGTCGGGTCTACTTCGAGCTCGAGCTCCAGGATGCGTGGGTCTGGGACATGTACCGGCCCGCCCGCTTCGTGGCCAACGTGCGCGTCGTGACGTTCAAGGACGTCAACATCGAGCGCCTCGGCGACAAGGACGTCTGAGCCCGTGCCGGCCCGCGGTCGGCGGGCGACGGGCCCCGATCGGCGGGCCCTCGGAGCCGCGGGGGAGCAGGCCGCGGCCGACTGGTACGAGGCTGGCGGGTACCGGGTCCTCGACCGCAACTGGCGGGTGCGCGAGGGGGAACTCGATCTCGTCGCGCTCGCGCCCGACGGTGTGGTCGTGTTCTGCGAGGTCAAGACCCGCACGAGCGACCGGTTCGGGGCGCCGGTCGAGGCGGTGACGACCACGAAGCAGCGGCGCATCCGCACGCTCGCGGCGCAGTGGCTCGCCGCGCACCCCGAGGTCGGCGGGGCGATCCGGTTCGACGTCGCGTCGGTGCTCGTGGCGTCGGACGCCCCCGTGGTCGTCGAGGTCGTGCAGGCCGGGTTCTGACCGGTCCCTCAGCGGCGACCCGAGCGGCGGCGCGCCGCGGCCCAGCACGGGGTGTGCCAGTGCCGTCGGTCCTCGGGCGCATGGACGGGCACGACGACCTCGTGGCCGACCCCCGCCGGGATCTCCTGGTTGCACCCGGGACACCGGTACGCCTTCACGGCCTGGTACGGCTGCATGTGGCGGACCTCGACGGCGTCCGGATCACGCAAGGCCGAAACCCCAGACGAGGAGCGCGCCGATGAGGACGGCCGCGGCGACGACGATCGCGTAGTCGCTGGCCCGGGGCTTGGTGCCCCGCTCGGGGTTGAATCCCATGGGGCTACGGTACCGGCGTCGCCGCATCGGGAGCGCCCTGCGGCCCGACCGACCGAGGAGTCGAGCGCCGGTGGAAGCGATCGAGGTCACCCGACGGAACGGCGTCGTCACCGTCACCCTCAACCGCCCGCACAAGAAGAACGCGATGACCCCCACGATGTGGGAGGAGCTCCTCGAGGTGTTCGAGGCGGTCGACGCCGACCGTCACGATCGGGTCCTCGTCATCACGGGTGCCGAGGACGCGTTCTGCTCGGGGGCCGATCTCACCGACTCGAGCGGGAACGAGGGCGCCGCCGACGGGGTGGGCGGGTCGGTGGAGCGGATGCGGCTCGTGACCCGCTGCGCGCTCACCCTCCACGAGTTGCGCACCCCGACCCTCGCTGCGGTGAACGGTGTCGCCGCGGGCGCCGGACTCAACCTCGCGCTCGGCTGCGACATCGTCGTTGCCTCCGACCGGGCCCGCTTCTCCGAGATCTTCTCGAAGCGCGGGCTCAGCGTCGACTTCGGCGGCTCCTGGTTGCTGCCCCGACTCATCGGGCTGCACCGGGCCAAGGAGCTCGTGTTCCTGGCCGACATCATCGATGCGGCCGAGGCGGAGCGCATCGGGCTCGTGAACCGGGTGGTCGCCCACGACCGGTTCGCCGGGGTGGTGGACGACTACGCGCAGCGCCTCGCCGCGCTGCCGCCGATCCAGGTCGCGAACTCGAAGCGGATGCTGAACCAGTCGTTCTCGGTGTCGATGGGGGAGGCGCTCGAGATGGAGGGCCTCGCGCAGGCGCTGTCGTTCCAGACCAAGGACACGGTCGAGGCGATCATGGCGTTCATCCAGAAGCGCGAGCCGCGGTTCGAGGGTCGCTGACCCCAGCGGTCAACCCGCGACGGGCTGATCCTGCAGCGAGTCTCGCCAGAGGGCGGCGAGCGCGAGGCCGGTCGCACCGAACGCGACGGCGAGCGCGCCGACTGCGGGCCAGCCGTACCGGAAGTAGCAGGCCGGTGCGATCGTCGACCCGATGGCGCCGCCGACGAAGTACGTGACCATGTACACCGAGTTCACGCGTCCGCTCAGGGTCGGGTAGCGGCGCTGCAACGCACTCAGGTTGGCGCCGTGTGCGAGGCCGGTCCCGATGTCGAGGATCAGGGCGCCGACGGCGAGCCACGCCACCCCGTGCGATCCCCAGGTGGCGACGAGCCAGCCCGTGATCGCGATCGAGCTCCCGATCGTGGTGGCCCGCACGAACCCGCCGCGGTCGACCATGCGCCCGGCACGCGGCGCGACGAGCGCACCGCCGAGCGCCACGAGCGCGATCACGCCGGCGGCCGTCGGTCCTCGGCCGTAGCGATCGCGCAGTTCGAACGCGTAGGTCGACCAGAAGCACATGAAGGACCCGAAGATCATCCCGCCGATCACCGCGTGACGGCGCAGCGGCGACAACGTCCGGACGAGGTGGACGATGGAACGCATCACCTCGCCGTAGGTCGTCGGCTCCGGATTCCGACTCGGCGGCAGCGTCCGACTCAGCACGAGCGCGGACACGAGGGTCGCGCATGCGAGCACGAGGTAGATGGCGCGCCACGACGTGACGGCGCCGAGGAAGCCCCCGAGCACTCGACCGAGGAGCACACCGGCGAGGACGCCGCCGAGGACCGTCGCGACGGCATGGCCGCGGGTCTCCGGGGGACTGAGTGCGCCCGCATACGGCGTGAGGACCTGCGACGCGCACAGCACCGTCCCGAGGATCGGGGCGAGGACGATGAGCATGGTGGCGTTCTGGGATGCACCGACCGCTGCGAGTGCGATCGCTGCGAGCACTTGGAGCACGACCACGAGCCGGCGGCGCGCGGCGACGTCGAAGAGCGGGACCACGAGTGCCAGCCCGGCCGCGTATCCCCATTGGGTCAGCGACGGCACGACGGCGACCGTGCGCTGCGCCACGCCGAGGCTCGTCGCCATCGATGGGAGGAGTGGTTGGTTGCAGTGGACGCCCGCCGCGCCGAGCGCAGCCCCCGCTGTCAGGAGGATGAGGGTGGATCGTCGGAGCGGGCTCGCAGCCGTGGTCGTCACCGCGCCGCGCCCGTCCAGGGGTCGCGCGGGCCGACGATCTCCGCCATCGAGCGGACGAGCGCGGCCGCCGCGCCGACGAACGGGCGGGCCACGCCGGCGGTCGCGACGTGGCGCATCGCACCGATCAGGCCGCGGCGCGCATCGTCGGCGCCGTGGGCGAGGGGTCGCATGGGTCCGGTACGTTAGCGACGCATCGACGGAGCGAGATCAGGAGCCGCGCGCGTGCTGTTGCCCAAGACGGTGGAGGACTTCGGTCGCGCGTTCGCGATCCTCGAGCCCGAGGGGCTCGAGGGGTACGTCGACGGCGGATCCGGGCGCGAGGTGACGCTCCGCCGCAACGTGGAGGGGTGGGACGCGATCGAGGTGCGACCGCGTGTGCTGCGCGGTACCGGGGCACCGGATCTCTCGAGCTCGTTGCTCGGCGTGACGGAGCAGCACCCGGTCCTGGTCGCGCCCGTCGGGTTCCAGCAGTACGTGCACCCGGACGGCGGCGCCGAGGCGGCCCGTGGCGCCGCGGCGGCCGGGGCCCGGTACGTGCACTCGACCTTCGGCGCGGCGAACTTCGCCGAACTCGAGGCGGTCGAGGGATTGCGCTGGTGGTTCCAGCTGTACGCGTTCACGGACCAGGGGTTGAACCGCGCCCTCATGCAGCGGGCGGCCGAGGCCGGAGCGGAGGCGGTCGTGTTCACCGTCGATCTCGCCGTGCTCGCCCACCGTGAGCGGGACGCTCACACCGGATTCACGCTCCGCGGGAACCGCGATGTCCCCTGCGTCGCGGAGGTCGGGCACCCCGATGCTCGCCTCGCGCCGGTCTGGGCGTCGTTGGATCATGACATCTCGCTCGCGCACCTCGAGCGCGTGATCGCGGACTCACCGGTCCCGGTGCTCGTCAAGGGAGTGCTCCGGGGCGATGACGCCGTCGAGTGCATGGATCACGGCGCGGTCGGCGTCGTGGTGTCGAATCACGGGGGTCGACAGCTCGACACCGCCGTGCCCACCTCGATCGCGCTTCCCGAGGTGGTCGACACGGTCGACGGTCGCGGTGCGGTCCTCGTGGACTCCGGTATCCGCTCCGGACTCGATGTCGCCAAGGGCCTCGCGCTCGGTGCGACCGCGGTCATGGTCGGACGTCCGGTGCTCTGGGGTCTCGGCGTCGGAGGGTCGGCGGGCGTGCAGCGCGTGCTGGACCTGCTCGTCGAGGGTCTGGCGGGCTCGATGGCGCTCGCAGGGGCACGGACCGTGCGCGAACTCGACCGGTCGCTCCTCGTCATGCCCTGACGTTCGCTCGGCGCGATCGCGCGATCGGCCGCTTCAGTGGATTGCGAACGCGGCGTCGCGCCGGGACTCGTCGACGAGCGACCAGTCGGGTTCGGCGACCCGGCGCACGATGTTCGAGTGCAGTTCCCACTCCGCTCCGCAGTGCGGGCAGGACAGCAGGAACGAGCCGCCGGAGTACTCGGCCTCGATCGCTTCGCCGTCGTAGGGACACTGGGTGAGGTTCACGAGGGAGATCTTCGGAACCGCCGCGCCCCACCTTGACCTCACATTCCCGGACATTCCGGACCCGTCCGCTCACGCCGGCCACAGCAGGCCGCGGTGGCGGGCGAGGCGACCGGCGGCCACGAGGTCGCGCACCGCCCGCGCGACCTCGGCGGCGCCGAGCCCGGTCCGGGCGGCGAGTTCGTCCGCCGTGGCCGGTTCGCCCCCGAGGGCTCGGAGCACCCGGCGCGCGTCCGCCGGCAGCGGCCCGGGTGCGGGGGTCGGGGAGGCGGGACGCGTCGGCGGACCCCGGCGCGCCCCGGCGGTCATCCCGAGGGCGAGGATGACGTCGGCCGGGTCGAGCAGCGGGTGGGCGCCGTCGGCGAGGAGCGCGTTCGTGCCCGCGGCGACCGGGTTGCGGCGCGAGCCCGGTTGGGCGAGGACGGGACGGCCGAGCCGCAGCGCGGCGGCCGCAGTGCTCAGCGCGCCGCCACGCTCGGCGGCCTCGACCACGACGACGACGTCGGCGAGGGCCGCGATGATCCGGTTGCGGACCGGGAAGCGCTCCGGGCGCGGGCCGGTGCCGTGCGGGTGCTCGGTCACGACGAGCCCCCGCTGCCGTACGGCCGTCGTGAGCGCGACGTGCCGGCGCGGGTACACGACGTCGAGGCCGGTGGCGACGACGCCCACGGTCGGCCCGTCGGCGTCGAGCGAGCCGGCGTGGGCGGCGCCGTCGATGCCGATGGCGAGCCCGCTCACCACCGTGATCCCGCACTCGGCGAGCGATCGGGCGAGGTCGCGCGCGTCGGTGAGGCCGGCGGGTGTGGCGGCGCGGGTGCCGACGATGGCCACCCGCGGCCGATCGAGCGCGTCGGCGCGCTCGCCCTCGACGAGCAGGGCCGCCGGCAGGTCGGGCGCGGCTTCGTCGATGGGCCAATCGGGATCGAGGCGCGTGAGCACCCGCGTGCCGTGGCGGTCGATGACCCCGGCGGCCCGCGCCGGGTCGACCGCCCGCCACGCTGCGGTGATCGCGGCGCGGCGCTCGGGGTCGAGTCGCGCCTCGGCGTCGAGGATCGCCGCTGCGCCGCCGACGGCGAGCGCGCCCACGGCCCGCGCCGGATCCGGCCACCGGTCGAACACGCGGTGCAGGCGGGACGGGGTCATGTGTGGGAGGGCGATGAGCGCGGCGACCGCGGCGTCGCGTGCGGTGGCCATCAGGGCACCTCCTGGCGGAGTTCGGCGGCGAGGAGGATGTCGTCGGCACGGATCGCGGCGCGGTCGTCGAGGTCCGCGAGGGTGCGGGCCGTGCGCTGGAGGGCCGCGGCGCCGCGCCCCGTGAGGGAGGCGGCCCGCACGGTGTCCTGCCAGGCCAGGCGGGCCTCGGGGCCGAGATCGATGGCGCCGATGAGCGCGCCGGCCGGCACGTGGGCGTTGCGGGACCACGGTCGGCCCTCGTACCGGTCCCGTTGGCGCTCGACCGCGGCGAGGACCCGCGCCCGCTCGGTGGTGCTCGACTCCCCGGGCGGCTCGACGTCGGCGGGCGGCCGCAGCGCAAGGCGCAGGTCGAAGCGGTCGAGCAACGGCGCCGACAGACGGCGGCGGTACCGCTCGCGCGCGACGTCGGAGCAGGTGCACTGCGACGGGTCGCGCCCGCACGGGCACGGGTTCGTGCACGCGACGAGGGTGAACGCCGCGGGGAACTCGATGGCCGCGGCCTGGCGTGAGATGCGCACGACGCGCTCCTCGAGGGGTTGGCGGAGCGCGTCGAGGGCCTGGGGTGCGAACTCGCCGAGTTCGTCGAGGAAGAGCGCGCCGCAGCTGGCGAGGGTGACCTCACCGGGCCGGGGGCGACCGCTGCCCCCGCCGACGAGGGCCTGGGTGGTCGCCGTGTGGTGCGGGGCGCGGAACGGACGCGCGGTGGCGAGCCGTCCGGCGGTACCGAGGCCGACGGCGGAGCGGATGCGGGTGACCTCGAGCGCCTCGTCGGGGTCGAGCGGCGCCATGATGCTCGGCAACCGGCGGGCGAGCATGGTCTTGCCCGCGCCCGGGGGCCCGCTCATGAGCAGGTGGTGACCGCCGGCCGCCGCGGCCCGGAGCGCGACGCGCGCGGTCGCCATGCCCCGTACCTCGCCGAGGTCGGGTTCGGGGTCGACCGTGGCGGGGGCCTCGGGCTCGGGCGGATCGGGGATCGGTGGCCACGGGTCCTCGCCCTCGAGGTGGGCCCGCACCTCGCCGAGGGTGCGCGCCGCCCGGATGCGCACGCCCGGCACGAGCGCCGCCTCGGCGGCGTCGGCGGCCGGCACGATCACGGTGTGCGCGCCGTCGCGCGCGAGCGCGTCGACGAGCGCGAGCGCGCCGGGCACCGGGCGGATGCGGCCGTCGAGCCCGAGTTCACCGAGGACGCCGACGCCGTCGAGCAGGCCGGTGGCGAGGGTGCCGCCGGCGAGCATGAGGCCGAGCGCGACGGCGAGCTCGAGCCCGGCGCCGCTCTTGCGCACGCCGCCCGGGGCGAGGTTCACGGTGATGCGGCGCAACGGCCACTCGATCTGCGACGAGACCATCGCGGCACGGACGCGGTCCTTCGACTCGCGACCGGCGGCGTCGGGGAGGCCGACGATGGAGTAGGCGGGCAGCCCGTTCGCGACGTGGACCTCGACGCGCACGATCTGACCGACGATGCCGTGGAGCGTTGCGCTCAGGACGGAAGCGAGCATGGGGGACCTCCCGGACCGGTGGGGACGGTGGGAGGGCCGGTGCCGCGGCGCCTCGACGGTGCCGGGAACGGTACGGGAGGGGTCGGACACGCCGCGGTGGTCGCCGCGGCGCTCCGGACCCGGCGGTACCCTGCGGGGATGGCATGGGAGGTCGACGCCTACGTCGCGTCCCTCACCTCGGTGAGCGAGCACACGCACGCCGCCTACGCCCGCGACGTGCGCCAGTTCGTGGAGTGGGCCGAGCGGGGCGGGTGCGCGTCGCCCTCGGCGCTCGACCACCGCGTGCTGCGGCGCTACCTCGCGTACCTCGACACCCGGGGGTTCGCGCGCCGGTCGATCGCGCGCAAGGCGGCGGCGGTGCGCTCCTACCTCCGCTACCTCAAGCGGCACGACGGCATCGACACGGACCCCGGCCGCTCGCTGCGCACCCCGAAGGGGCAGGCCCGCCTCCCGCGGGTGCCCCGGCGCAGCGAGGCCGCCGCGCTCCTCGACGGGGTGCAGGTCGCCACGCTCGACGCTGCGGAGGCCGTCGAGCGCGACGACCCGGACGTCGACCCGGTCGCCCTCGCCGTGCTGCGCCGCGACCTCGCGATCCTCGAGGTGCTGTACGGCACAGGGATCCGCGTCTCGGAGTGCTGCGGACTGTCGGTCGCGGACCTGGATCTGACCCGGTGCCACATCACGGTGCTCGGCAAGGGGGCGAAGGTGCGCCGGGTCCCCCTCGGGGAACCGGCGGCCGACGCGCTCGCTGCCTGGCTCGCGGCCGGCCGGCCGGTGCTCGCCGGGCCCGGGACCCCGCCGGGGCCGGTGTTCCTGAACCGCCGGGGCCGGGTCCTGAC
Source organism: Actinomycetes bacterium (assembly GCA_046081705.1). Classification (GTDB taxonomy): domain Bacteria; phylum Actinomycetota; class Acidimicrobiia; order IMCC26256; family IMCC26256; genus IMCC26256. Next base: position 28,313 of record JBJTWK010000032.1, read on the forward strand.
CCCCCGGGACGCCCGGCGGGTCCTCGAGGCCCACCCGCTCGCCGACGGCCGGACCCTCCACCCCCACGCCCTGCGCCACGCCTACGCCACGCACCTCCTCGAGGGCGGGGCCGACCTCCGGGTGGTCCAGGAACTCCTCGGCCACGCGGACCTCGCGACGACGCAGACCTACACTCACCTCACCCGTGAACGCCTGCGGGCCGTCTACGAAGCGACGCATCCACGTGCCTGACCCGTCCTCGAACCCGAACGCCGACGCGACCGCGGAACTCGTCGCGTCCCTGTGGGCGGAGTACAAGCGCACGGGCGCGGTCGACGCCCGCGAGCGGCTCATCCTGAACTACGCGCCGCTCGTGAAGTTCGTGGCCGGCCGCGTCGCCGCCGGGCTCCCGCACAGCGTCGATCAGGCCGACCTCGTCTCGTACGGGATGTTCGGGCTCATCGACGCCATCGACAAGTTCGAGCCGGAGCGGGGCTGGAAGTTCGAGACGTACGCGATCTCTCGGATCAAGGGTGCGATCATCGACGAGCTCCGGTCGATCGACTGGGTGCCGCGTTCGGTCCGCAACAAGGCCCGCGAGGTCGAGCGTGCGTACTCGAAGCTCGAGGGTGAGCTCCACCGCACCCCGGAGGAGTCCGAGGTCGCCGCCGAGATCGGCGTCACCCAGGAGGAGCTGCAGCAGACGCTGTCGCAGATCTCCTACGTGGGTCTCGTCGCCCTCGACGAGGTCGTCGGCGGCGGCACGGGCGACGGCGGGGGCGGCACGACCGTCGGCGACATGGTCGCGGGTTCCGTGGGTGATCCGGTCGCGGCGTTCGAGGTCGAGGAGATGAAGCACATCCTCGCCGATGCCATCAACCGGATGCCCGACCGCGAGCGCCTCGTGCTCACGCTCTACTACTACGAGGGTCTCACCCTCGCGGAGATCGGTGGGGTGCTCGGCGTGACCGAGAGCCGCGTCTGCCAGATCCACACCAAGGCCGTGCTGCAGCTGCGCTCCAAGATGACCGCGTCGGAGCGCGAACCGGCCTGATCCGCTAGCGTTCTCCATGGCATGCCCGGTGCCCCCGGTCCCCGGCGCACCTCCCCCACCTCACCTCCCC
>JBJTWK010000033.1:0-2874 GCA_046081705.1 Actinomycetes bacterium
CGGTGTCGTGGTGGATCGGGTTGAAGTCGCCGGACGCGCCCTGGTACCGCACGAAGTCGGTGAGGGTGAGCGGTCCGTACTCCCGTGTCGGCAGCGCCGTCCCGATCGCGAGGTCGCCCCAGCCGATCACGACGCACCCCCAGCGACGGGCGGCTTCGCGGTCTCGATGGCGGTGCCGCGCGCCTCGGCGACGAGGGTACCGTCGTCGTCCCGGAACTCGGTGACCGAGATCACGAACGTCATCGTGCCGCCGCGCGACCCCTCCTTCTCGTAGATGTCCTCGACCCGGGTGCGCACGTGCAGGCGAGTGCCCGCTGCGGGCGGCGGGCCGTGGAACACGTACTCCTGCCCGCCGTGCAGCAGTCGCTTGAGATCCATCTTCACCTTCGAGAACACCCCGGCCCCCGGGGTCGACCAGAACTGCTGGGTGGTGAGGAAGGTCGGCGGGATGACCGGAGCCGGGTCGTCGAGGTAGGCCGGATCGGCCGACTTCGTGGCGCGGGCGAACTCACGGATCTTCCCGCGCTCCACCTCCATGGTGTACCCGTCGTCGGTCGTGCCGATGGCACTGCGATCGACCATGACCCCTCCTCGTCGATGACCCGCATCCAGCATCCGGGGCGGGACCCGAGCATGGCCGCATCGGACGCGGCCGCGCCAGCGCGCGCGGCCTCAGCCCGCGTCGGCCCGGAACGCGCCGGGCCCCTCCTCGAGCAGGCGACGGAACTCGTCGGCGTCGAGGATCGGGATGCCGAGCTCGGAGGCCTTGGTCGCCTTGGACCCGGGTTCGGCGCCGGCGATGAGGAAGTCCGTGCGCTTCGTCACTCCGCCGGCCACCGCGCCGCCCCGCAGGATGACCGCCTCCTTGGCGGCGTCACGGGAGGCGAACCCGGCGAGCTTCTTGCCGGTGACGACGACCGTGATGCCCTCGAGCGTCTGGGGCGGGAGCTCGACCTCCTCACGGGGCGGGAGCTCGAGCACCACGCCGGCGGCCCGCAGGCGCGCCACGAGGTCACGGTTCCCCGCGATCGCGAAGTAGCGCACGAGGCTCTCGGCGATGATCGAACCGATGCCGGGGATCGCGGCGACGTCCTCGGCCGAGGCGGCCATGATCGCGTCGATCGACCGGAAGTGCTCCGCGATGGCTCGCGCGACGGTCGGCCCGATGTGCTGGATGCTCAGGCCGATGAGGAACTTGTGGAGCGGTGCGGTCTTCGAGCCCTCGATGGATGTGATCGTCCGCTGCGCCGAGGCATCACCGATCCGGATGCCCTTGCGCGCCTTCCCGTCCTTGCCGATCCGCTCGGGACCCGTGACCGCGGCGAGGGTCGGGACGGTGAGGGAGTAGATGTCGGCGACGTCCCGGAGGAGGCCGGCGTCGATGATCCACTGGACCCGCTCCTCGGCGAGCCCCTCGATGTCGAGGGCACCCCGGCTGGCGAAGTGCATGATGCGCCGCACCTGCTGGGCCGGGCACTCACCGTTGACGCAGAAGGTGTTGGCCTCGCCCTCGAGCCGGACGAACGGCGCGCCGCACTCGGGGCAGTCCTTCGGGAACCGCCAGGGCCGGGAGGACTTCGGGCGGAGGTCGAGGACCGGGCCGATGACCTCGGGGATCACCGACTGTGCCCGGTGCACGCGCACCGTGTCCCCGGGTCGCACGTTGCGCTTGGCGATGTCGTCCTCGTTGTGCAGTGTCGCGTGCGTGATCTCCACGCCGTCGACCTCGACCGGGGCGAGCACGGCGTAGGGGGTGACCCGACCCGTGCGGCCCACGCCAACCTCGATCCGGAGGAGCTTCGTCTCCCCGACCTCACCCGGGAACTTGTAGGCGATGGCCCAGCGCGGCGCGCGTGCGGTGAATCCGAGATCCTCGCGCTGGCGCATGTCGTCGACCTTGACGACCGCGCCGTCCACTGCGAAGCCGAGTGCGTCGCGCCGGTCCTCCATCTCGCGGCAGTACGCGAGGGTCGTCTCGCGCTCGGTGAACGTGCGCACGAGGTCGCTCACCGGGAAGCCCCAGGACCGCACCAGGTCGAGCAGCTCGTGGTGCGAGGGCGGTGCAGCCACTCCCTCGAGCACGCCCACCTGGTACGCGTAGAAGGTCAGGGGCCGGGAGGCGGTGACCGCCGGGTTCTTCTGCCGCAGTGCGCCCGCTCCGGCGTTGCGTGCGTTCTTCGGCACCGTGCGGGGCACCTCGTCCGGCCACTTCTCGACCTTGCGCTTCTCCGCCTTCGCGCGCTCACGCTCGGCCTCGAGTGCTGCGATCTCGGCCCGCAGGCGTTCCCGCAGCGCCCGGAACGCGTCGGTGCGCATGAACACCTCACCCCGGACCTCGACCCGGGTCGGCGGCGAATCCGTGGCGAGGCGGTGCGGGATGTCACCGATCGTTCGGACGTTCGCCGTCACGTCCTCGCCCACCTCGCCGTCGCCCCGGGTCGCAGCCCGCACGAGCACCCCGTCCTCGTAGAGCAGCGAGATCGCCAGACCGTCGAGCTTGGGTTCGACGACGTAGGTGACACCGCCCGGGAGTTCGGCGGTCACGCGGTCGAACCACTCCGAGGTCTGCTCGACCCGCCGCTCCGCCGTCGCGTTGTCGAGGGAGAGCATGGGCTGGAGGTGCCGGACCGACGCGAACCCAGTGGCCGAGGTGGCGCGCCCGGGTCGCTGCGTGGGTGAGTCCGGGCGCAGCAGCGACGGGAACGCCGCCTCGAGGTCGCGCAGCTCGTCGAGGAGCGCGTCGTACTCGGCGTCGGAGATCTCGGGGTCGTCGTGCCCGTAGTACCGGTCGTCGTGGTGCCGGATGAGGGCCCGCAGCGCATCGACCCGGGCCTCGACCGCCTCCGCGTCGATCCCGGCGGAACGGTCCGTCGC
>JBJTWK010000034.1:0-4411 GCA_046081705.1 Actinomycetes bacterium
GCGCGAGCCCATGAAGACCGTGGTCATGGTTTCCTCCATCGTTCCCGGCGTTGGCACCGTGCCCCGTGGGTCGGTTGCCAGCCCTTCATCGAGCCGGGTCTCTCAGGACTTCTGGATGGTGATGCGGTTCGGGGAACCGCAGGAAGGGGAACAACCCGACGACTGAATTTATTCCCACGGCGGTGAACTTCGCAGGGGTGTTGGGTACGGAGTCGTCGACGCCGTCCTCGGGCTCCACCGCCGGCAGCCCGACGGATCGGGGTCCGATGTCCGACCCCCTCCTCATACTGGTGGGTGACGACGAGGGGTCGTCGAGGGGCGGGAGACCGATGATCAGCAGGAAACGACGCATCGAGCAACTCGGCGAGTACTTCGTCGAGGGCCAGCGCGAGCTGCACGAGGGCAGCGTGGACCGGGCCGTGGAGATCTTCGCGGAGCTGGCCGGCGAGTGGGCCGACTTCGACGGCCCGGACTGTGAGCGCGCGCTCACGATGCGCGGCTTCCTCGGGCGGGCACTCACCGACGCTCGCCGGTTCACCGAGGCCGAGGAGGTCCTCGCCGACCTGCTGCTCGATCGCGAGCGGGTGCTGGGTCCCGACGACGAGCAGACCCTCGTGGCTCGGGGCAACCTCATGCGGGCGATCGCGTTCGGTGGGCACCCCCGTGAGGCGATCGTGATGGCCGAGCGGCTCATCGAGGACCGTACGCGCATCTACGGGCCCGACGACATCTCCGTGCACCGCATGGCGGCGCACATCGCCCGGTTCCACTACGAACTGGACGAGTACGCCGAGGCGGCGGCGCGGTACGAGGCGGTGCTCGAGGCGTTCGAGCGTCTCGGCCTCGATGACACCTCCGAGTTCGCCGAGATGTCGTACAACGCGGTGGTCGCCGCGGTGAAGGCCGACCCGAACGACGAGACGTTCGAGGCGTTCGCCGAGATGGTGGAGGAGATCGAGGCGGAGCTCGGTCCGGACCAGCCCTGGTCGCTCGCGGCCGCCGCGATGATGGCGGAGGTCCTCGCCTTCTTCATGGATCGACCCGAGGAGGGCCTGGAGCGCTTCCAGACCCTCGTCGACCGCCGGACCGCGCTCCACGGTGCGGCGAGCCCCCAGACCTTGGAGACCCGCCGTGCGCTCGGAGACTGCCTCATCGCCATGGGCCGTCCCGGCGAGGCCGTCGCGCAACTCGCCGACGGCGTGCGCGCGTGCGAGGAGATCGGCTACGCACGCGAGGTGGGTGGTCTGCACACCCGCATGGACCTCATCTGGGCCCGCATCGAGCTGATCACGCGGCTCGACGCCATGGAGGATCGCGGCGTCGAGGGCGACGAGGAGATCGCCGAGCAGTGGCGGCTCGCCGCCGCGGAGTTCGAGGTGTTGCTGGCCGACACACGGACCCTGGAGCCCGACCACGGCCTGCGCGTCGCCATCGAGGACATGGGGCGCGAGCACGGCCTCCTGGAGGGCGATGAGCCCGACCCGTCGGCGGAGGACTGGGACGCCGATGACGACCCGCCGGACACGTTCTCGGGCCGTGCCTTCGATGATCGGCACATGGTCCACTACCGGTTCGGGTTCGGCGCGATCCCGGCGTTCGTGTTCGACGAGGCCGGCTTGGGCTTCCTCCACACCCTCGACGGACCGGGCGGCCCGGAACTGCTCGCTCAGCTGTGGGCATCGCTCTGCGACGACCCGATGTCGGTGTGCGCCGCGCACGAGTTCACGGTCGAGCAGCGTCGCGGACGCGACGGGGCCCTCCTCGTGGTCATCGGCCTGCCCGCGGTCAGGTCCTCGCACGAGTGTCACGCCGTCGGCATCTGGGTCGACATGGTCCACTTCTCCCGTCGGTTCTCGGAGACGGGCGGGCTCCCGTCCCTCCGGGAGCCGGGCGCGGCCAGGGTCCTCCACCTGGAGGCGGCCGGGTTCGGTGGGACGGTCGTCGGGGAGACCCTCCCCGACGGCACCCACCTCAACCTCGGCCCGGGTCCGGAGCCGTCGGTCGAGGTGATGTTCTCGATCCTCGGGGCACTCGGGCCCGTCGAGCCCGGCTCGGCCGCGTGATCGTCGGGGGACGGACGATGTCCGACCCCCTCCGCATGATCTGGGTCAGCCCGGGCGAGCAGGACCCGGGGCATCGACAGGGGAGCACCATGCAGCACACCGACCGCCGCCGTACCAAGCAGGCCAACCACCGTCACCACCGCGACGCCGAGCGTCGGGCCCGGCGGCTGCGGGGCACCGAGGGTGTCTCGCGTCGTCACATCGTCCCGGGGGCCGTCGTCCTCGTCGATGTGCCCTACCGCGAGGGCACCGGTTCGAAGCAACGACCTGCGGTGGTCGTCGGTCGCGACGGCGACCGCATCATCGTGCGCGCCTTCACCACGGTGGAACCCCGCGACCCGCGCGGGTACCAGGAGGTGGACCCGACGTGGAAGAACGGCCTGACCCGGAGGTCCTGGTTGCGCCCGGACACCTGCGTCGTCGCGGGCGAAGCGGTCGTGGAGACCCGAGGCCGGGTCGACGTCGTCATCGACCTCACCGCCGACGAGCCCAGCGTGCGCTGAGGTGACGAACCGGTGACCCGCACCCGCAACCGTGCGTGCGTGGGCAAGCGGGCCCACGCGTCGAAGTCCGACGCACTCCAGCACGTGTTCTCGCGCCGGCGCAGCGGCGCGACCCGGAGCGCGACGCAGGCGTATCGGTGCGCCTACTGCCGAATGTGGCATGTCGGACATTCACCGCGGTCCAGGAAGCGCCAACGGCACTGAAGGACCCATGCGATCGGGACCATCGGCCCTCACCCGGTGAGCGTCGCCTCGGCCACGTTGGCGCCATGGCAGGGAACGAACACCCCGCGGGTTGGTACCCCGACCCGCTGCACCGGGCGGACTGGCGCTACTGGGACGGTGAGGCGTGGAACGACCGGGTCACTCAGCGGCGACGCGCAGTGGTACGCAGTGCCGATCGGGGTGGCGATCATCGGGGTCGAGGAGATCCGGCGGGCCGACCACCGGCACGCCGGCGAACCGCTGTACTCCGTGTCGGGCCGGTGGATCGAGTACCTGGGGATGATGCTCATCGTCGCGGCGTCGATGTTCCAGACCGTGCTCGTCTCCCCCTACTACGCGTTCCTCGGGGTGGTGCTCGGCATGTCGATCGCCACCTGGGGCGCCCTCACCCACGTGCGGCGCCGTGCGGTGTTCGGCACCGCCTCGACCGCACTCGCGATCGTGCCGCTGCTCGGCGAGTACCTCGTCGACGTCGTGCCGATGCGCGCGGGGATGGGTCTGTGGATCTCGCTGGCAGCACTCGGCGTGGTGGCGATCGCGGGCGCAGCGTTCCTCGAGCGCGGACGCCACGCGTGGCGGGCGGGCGCCCAACGGTTCGGCTCCGTCATCCACGACTGGGAGTGACGGCGGCCGATCAGCGCTTGCGCTTGTAGCGGGCGGGCCCGGTCGACGGCTTCGCGGCGCGCGCGGCCTTCTCGGCCTCCTTGCGGGCCCGTCGCGCCTCGCGTTTCGCGTCGTCGGCGCTCTCGGCCTCGGCCATCACGGCTTCGTCGGCCGCGGGGTCGGTCTCGGGGGCGGGCCGAGCGGCGAGCCCGGGGTGGGTGTCGAGCAGGGTCGAGCACGCCGCCCGCGCCGGCACCTCACGGTCGACCGCCACGGCCAGCACGAGTGCGGTGACCCCCGGACCGAGTTCGTCCCACCTCGTGTCGACCGCCACGGTGAGCTGCTCGAGGTCGGGGTCCGCGGCGGCGTCGCCGAGGGCGCGCACGATCACCTCGAGCGCTCCGGCGGTGAGGTGGTCGATCACGTCGATGAGGTGCTCGTCGGACCGATCGATCACGCGGGCCCGCAGGAGGCGCTGTGCGTTGGGATCGGTGGTGAGCGCGGTCGGCGGCAACCCGAGTCGGCGGGCGACCGATCGGCGATCGAACTCGGGCAGCAGCCCGGCGGCGCGGTGCACGTCGGCCGCGGTCGTGCGGGCCAGCTCGGTGCGCGTCCTGCTCGTCGGGTCGGCCATCGCCGTCATCGTCCTCCGGATCGGGTGGGGCGGGTCACGAGCATCGCACACCCGTCCCGCGGGGGGTCAGGCGAAGGTGCGCACGAGCCGCAGCACGGCCTCGGCGTCCGGTCCGATCGCAGTGAGCGCGGTGTCGGATGCCGGAGCGCGCCGGCCGGCGACCCGGCAGAGGTCGAGCGCAGTGCCGCGTACGACGGTCGCAGCGCCGTCGACCCCGAGTGCGAGGTGGGTGCCCGACGGCAGCACGAGGTCGAAGCCGACCGGCGGGGGCACGCCGAGCCCCGCGCGGGCGAACGAGTACGGGACCGTGCGCCATGCGAGCCGAGCGATGTGGCCGATCCGATCGTCGACCTCCTGCTCGGTGCCGAGCGCGGCGGCGATGT
>JBJTWK010000035.1:0-34337 GCA_046081705.1 Actinomycetes bacterium
GAGCGGTTCGAGGAGGTGCTCCACGTCGCCGCCGACATCCGGGCCGCGGCGATCGAGGAGGCCGAGGCGGACGCGCTCTTCGAGACCTGGATGATGGCGGTCGGCTCGGGCGTCCCGGGCTACGTGACCCCGAAGGTCGCGGTCGCTGCGATCGTGGGCAACGACCACGGCGAACTCCTCCTCACCCAGCGCGCCGACTCGGGCTGGTGGCTCTACCCCGTCGGGTGGGCCGACGTCGGGTACTCGCCGTCCGAGGTCGCGATCAAGGAGGTGTACGAGGAGACCGGCATCGAGGTCGAGCCCGTGCAGCTCATCACCGTCCTCGACGGTCTCCGACTCGGGTTCTCGCACCTGCCGCTCTACTCGCTCGTGTTCCACTGCCGCATGGTGGGCGGCGAACTCCGCGGTCACCCGCTCGAGACGCGCGACGTCGGGTTCTTCGCCCGTGACGCGCTGCCCCAGCCGCTCGCCGGCGCGCACCGGTGGGCCGAACTCGCCTTCCGGGCCATCGACGGCGAGGTGTTTCCCTGTGACTTCGACTGGCCGCGCACCCCGCCGTGGCGGGGATCCGCCGACTGAGCCGCCCGGCCCGAGCCCCGTCAGGACCCGGCGAGCTGCTCCTCGATGAGGCCGAACAGTGAGACGGCGCGGCCGCGGCGTTCCCATTCCCCGCCGGCCCGGTCGTGGTCGACCAGCCCGCAGCGATCGGCGTCACGGGAGATCGCGGCGCCCGCGGCGTTCGCGATCTGCGCCGGCTCGAGCGAATCGCCGTACGCCTCGAACACCTCGAGCCCGTCCCACAGTGCTTCGAGGGCCCGCGTGGTGTCGCCGAGCGTCATCGCCGCCGGGTCGACCCCGCGGCTCAACGCTCCGGCGACCTCCTCCCAGAGGTCGTAGTGGGAGACGCCCTCCGGCGGGCGGTACCCGGCGACCGGATGGAGGCGGAACTCGAGGGTCTCGCCGCCGGGCCCGCAGTCGACCAACCAGACCTGGGAGCCGTTGAGGTAGGAGTCGACGGGGACCCCGAGGTGCTCCTCGAGCGCGAGCACGAGGCCCGGATCGAGGCGCCAGACGGCGGTGGCGACTCGCCCGGTCATGCGGGATGCCGGCGGGAGGGGGACGGGGTCCGGTGCACGCCGGGAGGGTAGCGCCGGCCCGGCGTCGGAGCCCGGTGCGACGGACCGGCCGCATCGGTACCATCGAGCCATGGCCACCTACGACCGGCTCTCGTCCATCGACGCGAGCTTCCTGCACCTCGAGTCGATCGAGACCCCGATGCACGTCGGCGCGGTCTCGATCTTCGAGGGCGAGCGGTTCTTCGACGACACGGGTCGCTTCCGCCTCGCCGAGGTGCGTCGGCTCGTGTCGTCGCGGCTGCACTTGATCCCGCGGTTCCGTCGGCGCCTCATGCCGGTCCCGTTCAACCAGGGTCGGCCGATCTGGGTCGACGATCCCCGCTTCGACATCGCGTACCACGTGCGGTTGACCGCGCTGCCGTCGCCGGGCTCACGCGACCAGCTCATGACGCTGACCTCGCGCATCCAGTCCCAACTTCTCGACCGGTCGCGCCCGCTCTGGGAACTCTGGTTCGTGGAGGGACTCGAGGAGGGCCGGGTCGCGCTCATCCAGAAGACGCACCACGCGCTCGTCGACGGTGTGTCGGGGGTCGACGTGGCGACGGTGCTGCTCGACTTCGAGCCGACCCCGACCTACCTCGAGCCGCCGCGCTGGATCCTGCAGCCGCCACCGGCGGAGTGGCGCCTGCTCGCCGACTCCGTGTGGGAGCGGGCCACGGAGCCGACCGAGATCATCCGCACCGCCCGGGCCGCCGTGCGGGGTCCGCAGCGGGCGCTCGACGAGACGGTCCGGATCGCCCGATCCGTCCAGACCATGTTCGGTGCGGATGCGATCGCGCCCCGCACCTCCCTCAACACCGTGGCGGTCGGCCGCAACCGTCGGTTCGACGGCGTGCGGGTGTCCTTCGAGGACGTCCGGACCGTGCGGCGCGCGTTCGGCGGCACGATCAACGACGTCGTGCTCGCCGGGGTCGCGGGCGGGTTGCGACGTCTCCTCGAGTCCCGGGGCGAGCCGGTGCGCGACACCACCCTCAAGGCGTTCTGCCCGGTGTCGGTGCGTGACGACGCCGAACGCATGCAACTCGGCAATCGGGTGTCCGGGATGATGGTCCCGCTGCCGATCGGCATCGCCGATCCCGTCGATCGGCTCGCCGAGATCCGGCTCGCGACGCACGACCTCAAGGAGCGCGAGCAGGCGGTCGGCGCGTCGTTCCTCCTCGACCTCACCCACTACGCCGCGCCCACCCTCCTCGGTCTCGCGGCCCGGGTGACGCACCGCCAACCGTTCTTCAACCTCGTCGTGACGAACGTGCCCGGCCCGCAGGTCCCGCTGTACTGCATGGGCGGGAGGATGCTCGAGGCGTTCCCGGTGGTCCCGCTCACCCGCAACCTCTCGATCGGGATCGCGATCCTCTCGTACTGCGGGCAGCTCCACATCGGGCTGTTCGTCGACCGCGACGCGTTCGGCGACCTCGCGGTGCTGTCGGGGGCCCTCGAGGACTCCTTCGCCGAACTCACGAAGCGGGCGGAGGAACGCCTCGGCGAGGCCCCCCGGTAGTCTCTGGGGGTGACCGCACCCCACGGACACGGCGACCACCACCACGGGCCGCCGCCGTCCACCCCGTCCTCCGCCGGCGCGAAGCGACCGCCCAAGCAGGAGCAGGAGCAGGCCTCGGATGAGATCGTCGAGGTCGCGCCGAACGTCATCCGGATGCAGCTCCCCATCTGGATGCCGGGACTCGGGCACGTGAACATGTACGGCCTCCTCGACGACCGGGGGCTCGCGGTGGTCGACCCGGGCCTCCCCGGGCCCACCTCCTGGAAGACCCTGACCCGGCGCCTGCGGGCCGCGGGGTTCCGGGTCAAGGACGTCCACACGGTCATCGTCACGCACTCGCACCCCGATCACTTCGGGTCGGCGGGTCGGATCCGTCGCGAGGCGGACGCCGCGCTCATCACCCACCGCGCGTTCACGACCTGGTCGCTCGATCGCCGGGGCCACACGCTCTCGGAGACCGAGGCCGAGCGGATCGAGCAGGAGGCGATCGAGGAGGCGCAGTCGTACCGCGGTCCCTCGTTCGAGGAGCTCCCGGCGCTGCGCGAGGAGCACGACGACTTCACGGCGGAGCACCAACGCCAGTCGGTGCCGTGGGGCGGCACGGTCCCGTGGGGTGGCAGCCGCCACCCGGACCCGCCGCTCAAGCAACGGGTCCGCATGCGTGCGATGCGGCTCATGTTCAGTCCGCCCGATCCGACCCGGCGCGTACGCCACGGGAGCCCGCTCATGCTCGCGGGTCGGGAGTGGCAGGCCGTGCACACCCCGGGCCACACGCTCGACCACCTGTGCCTCTGGGACGCCGAGCACGGGGTGCTCCTCTCCGGGGACCACGTGCTGCCGACGATCACCCCGCACGTCGCCGGCTCCGCGTCGGGCGATTCGCTGCGCGCCTACCTCAAGACGCTTGACCTCGTCGCCGACCTGCCCGACGTGCGTCTCGGCCTCCCGGCCCACGGTCACCCGTTCGACGACGTGCCGGGTCGGGTGCGGGCGATCAAGGAGCACCACGCGGAGCGGATGGAGCACCTTTATGCGGCATCCGTCGCCCTCGGACCCGCGAGCGTGGAAGGCCTCTCGCACGAGGTGTTCCCCGAACGGCACTGGGGCGTCATGGCCGAGAGCGAGACCTTCGCCCACCTCGAGCACCTGCGGCGGGACGGGCTCGCCGAGCGCTGGGACGAGGGTGGCGTGATGATCTACCGGTGCGCGCCCGTCCGGTGACCCGGCGCGAGCCGCAGGGCTAGCGTCTCGCGCATGGCGTACGACGATCCCACCGCAGAGGTCACCGAGGTCCTCCAGGCGTTCATCCGGAACGCCTGCGTGAACGACGGCACCCCGGACTCGGGCGAGGAGGTGCGCAGCGCCGACCTCGTCACGAACTACCTCGAGGGCACGGGGCTCGATCTCGAGTGCTACGAGCCGCACGCGGGTCGCCGCAGCGTGCTCGCCCGCATCGAGGGTTCGGATCCCGATGCGCCCGGGCTCATGCTCATGGGGCACACCGACGTCGTCCCCGTGAACCCGGACACCTGGTCGCGGGATCCCTTCGGCGGCGAACTCGAGGACGGGGTCGTGTGGGGCCGCGGTGCGGTCGACATGCTCAACCTCACCGCGTCGATGCTCGTGGCGTTCCGGCGGCTCGCCGACTCCGGCTTCCACCCGAAGGGCACGCTGTCGTACCTCGCGGTCGCGGACGAGGAGGCCTTGGGCACCTACGGCGCCGAGTGGCTGCTCGACCACGAACTCGACGCCGTGCGCACCGAGAACGTCATCACCGAGTCCGGCGGCTTCCAGATGGGCAGCCGTGGCGGCATCCGGCTCCCGGTCATGGTGGAGGAGAAGGGCGCCATGTGGTCGAAGCTCACGGTGAAGGGCACGCCGGGGCACGGGTCGCAGCCGCACCGGACCGACAACGCGGTGCTCAAGGCCGCGCAGATCGTGCAACGCATCGGCACCTACCGGCCCCCGGCGCGGGTGAGTGAGACCTGGCGGCGGTTCGTCGGGGGGATGCAGCTGCCCGAGGAGCTCGCCGACCCGACGAAGCTCGACGCCGTCATCGACGGACTCCCGATCGGTGCGAGCCGCCTGTTCCACTCCTGCACGCACAACACCATGTCGCCGAACGTCGCCCGCGGCGGGACGAAGGTCAACATGATCCCGGACCGCGCGACCGTGGCGGTCGACATCCGCACGCTGCCCGGGGTGTCGTCCGACGACGTGGTCGCGATGCTGGCCGACGCGTGCGGTGATCTCTGGGACGAGGTCGAGTACGAGATCCGCGACGACGGTGCAACGTCGTCGCCGATCGACACCCCGCTGTGGGACTCCATGTCCCGGGTCACGTCACGCCTCTGCGAGGGGTCCGCGCTCGTGCCGATGATGATGGTCGGCGGCACCGACAACCGGTACTTCCGGCGCGCCGGTGCGGTCGGCTACGGCTTCGGGCTCTTCAGCGAGCGCCTGCGGTTCGAGGACTTCGCGTCGATGTTCCACGGCAACGACGAACGGGTCGACCAGGAGTCACTCCGGCTGTCGACCGAGCTCTGGCTGGCCCTCGCGCACGACTTCCTCGGCTGAGGCGGTCCTACTCCAGCCCCTGCTCGCGCAGGAACGCCTCGAGTTCGGCGGCCAGCGCGTCGCCGGAGGGCAGGTCCTCCTCGGTGGTCAGATCCCCGAGATCGGGCGCAGCCTCGTCGTCGGTCTGGGCGTCGAGCCGGGCGACGTACTGCGACAGTTCCTCGTCGTCCGCCACGAACGCGTCGATGCGCGCGCGCCACGCCGCGGCCTGCACCCGGAGTTCACCGAGCGCGATCGGGATCTCCGCCAGCGCGGCGAGTCCCTCGAGGAGCGCGAGCTGGGCGGGCGGATTGGGCGGGCTCGCCACGTAGTGCGGGACCGGCGCCCAGAGCGACGCCGACGGCACGCCCGACGATCGCAGGACGTCGTGGAGCACGCCGACGATGCCGGTCGGCCCCTCGTACCGGGAGCGGCTCATGCCGAGGCGGGCCATGAGGGCCGGCTCGGTGGTCGAACCGGTGATGCGCACGGCGCGGTGGTGCGAGGCGTCGGCGAGCAGCGATCCGAGGGTGACCGCGAGTTCGCACCCGAACTCGCCCACGACCTCGAGCACCGCGTCGCAGTAGTCGCGCCACTTGAGGTGCGGTTCGGGCCCGAGGACGAGCACGAGGTCGCGGGCGGCGTCCGGCACGTGGGCGGTGAGGATCCGGGTGCCCGGCCAGCGGATCTCCCGGGTGACGCCGTCGGTGATGACCACGGTCGGGCGCAGGGCCTGGAAGTCGATGTGCTCCTCGGGATCGATGTAGCCGATCTGCTCGGCGCCGAACTGGCCCGCGAGGAGCTCGATGGCGTCGGTCGCCGCGTCGCCCGCGTCGTTCCAGCCGGTGAAGGCCGCGACGAGGACGGGGTGACGGAGGGAGGGACGGTCCTCCCAGACGAGGCTGCTCACGGCCGGGACTCTACGAGGAGGCCGATGGTCGCAGGGTGTCGGTTCATCCGCGCAGCGCCGTGATCGATGATGCGCTCGCGCGCTCGAGCGCGCCGTCGATGAGGCCGGCGACCATCGAACCCATGGCTTCGAACCCCTCGCCGAGCGTCTTGCCCATCTGGAACCGCGCGTTGATGCCCTCGACGATGATCGCCAACTTGTACGCAGCGAACACCTCGTACCAGTCGAGCTCGGTGAGGTCGCGGCCGCTGCGGGCCGCGTAGGCCTCGACGATCCCGTCGTGGTCGAGGAAGCCCTCCTGGGTCCCGATCGCCGAACCGGTCGCGATCACCTGCGCGTCGGACTGCCCCCAGTAGAGGAGGAAGAGGCCGAGGTCGGCGAGCGGGTCCCCGAGCGTGGACATCTCCCAGTCGAGCACCGCCACGATGCGCCCCGGATCGTTGCGGGCCATCATCGTGTTGTCGAGTCGGTAGTCGCCGTGCACGATCGTGGGCGGTCCGGACCGGGGCAGCGCCGCCCGGAGGCGGCGGGCGACCTCGTCGACCGCGGGGATCTCCCGGGTCCTCGACCGTTCCCACTGCTCGCCCCAGCGTCGGACCTGGCGCTCGCAGTAGCCGTCCGGGCGCCCGAAGTCGCCGAGTCCGACCGCCTCGTGGTCCACGGCGTGGATGTCGGCGAGCACGTCGACGAGCGCGTGGGACACGCGGCTCGCGTCGTCGGTCGTCAGCGCGGCGAGCGATCGCGCGTCGCGGTGGATGACGCCGTCGACCTTCTCCATCACGTAGAAGGGGGCGTCGTTCACCGCGGGGTCGTCGCAGAACCCGAGCACGACCGGCACCGGCACCGCGGTGTGTCGCAGCGCACCCATGACCCGGGCCTCGCGGGCCATGTCGTGGGCCGTCGGCAGGACGTGGCCGAGCGGCGGGCGGCGCAGGACCCACTCGGTCGTGCCGTCGGTGACGACGTAGGTGAGGTTGGAACGGCCACCGGCGATGAGGGTCGCGGACAGCGGGGCGTCAGCGGTTCCCGCGACGTTCGCGGCGAACCACGGACCCAGACGATCGAGGTCGACGCCGTCGGGCGTCGGGGTGGTGCTCACGGTGACGGTCTCCCTCCGGCCGGCGGGCGGCCCACGGCGGAACCTAGATGGTCCGTGACGACACGTGTCCACACGGTGGGCGTGTGGACACGGTGCGGACCGGCCGGAGCCGGTGGGGGGATGGTGGCCTCAGGCGACGCGGGGCGTGCGCGGGGCGACGGGCTTGCCGTCACCCTTGGGGTAGCGGGCGACCCGGCCCACCGGCATGTCGACGCGGTACCCGGCGGCGGCGCGCTCCTCCTCGGACTCGCCGCCCCAGAACCCGTACTCCCGGTTCTCACGGGCCCAGGCCCGGCACGGGGCGAGGGCGACGCACTCGGTGCACACCGAGCGGGCCTTCGACTCGCGGACGACACGGGCCTCGGGGCGCTCGCCGGCCGGTGCGAAGAAGAGCTCGGTGCGGCCCTCACAGGCGGCATCGGCGGTCCAGGCCAGCGGGCCGGTGAAGACCAGGTTCGAGATCGTCTCTGCTGCCACGGCGGGCTCCTCACGCTTCGTCTGGGGAGGTGCTGGTTCGGATCTGCGTCCATCCGGAGCCGTCGCTCCCGGTGGATGACCCGATCGAGGAACCGGGCGACCGACGGGGGGAGACGGTCGGCCCGGTGGATCGAGTTTCATTGTGACCCTTGATCCTGAATCGGTCCAACAGTTAGTTGCGATATGTACCATCTCATATTACGATGGACCACCGTTCGTCCCCAACGAACCGTTCGGATCGCGCGCTGCGCGCGAACCGAGCCGCCCGGGCCCCGCCGGCCGCCCCGGGGCGCCCCGGATCCGTGGCCGGTCCGCACGCTTCGGAGGCGCCGCCGTGGATTTCCGACACCTCGAGGCCCTCGTGGCGATCGCCGACGAGGGCTCGTTCACGGCGGCGGCCGACGCGCTCAACACCGTGCAGTCGAACGTCTCGGGCCAGATCCGTCAGCTCGAGGGCGAGATCGGCGTGCCCCTCCTCGTGCGCAGCCGTCGGGGGGCGGCCCTCACCGAGGCCGGCCGCACGGTCGTGACTCGCGCCCGCCGCATCCAGCGCGAGCGCGACGGCATCCTCGCCGACGTCGCGGCGCTCCAGGGTCTCCAGATCGGCGAGGTCGCCTTCGGCATCGTCGGCACCGCGAGCCGCTGGCTCGTCCCGGACCTCGTCGCATCGTTGCGCCGCGAGGCCCCGGGGGTGCGCCTGCGCATCAACGAGGGCACCTCGGAGCGGCTCGTCGCCGAGGTCCTCGCCGGGCAGCTTGCGCAGGCCATCGTCACCGCACCGGTCCTCAGCGGCCGACTCATCTCGGAGCAGTTGCTCGACGAGCGGTTGGTGGGACTCGTCCCGGACGACTCCGACCTGCCGAGCGACGTGCCCGTCGCCCTCGACACCATCGCCCGGCTGCCGATGGTGATGCCGCCCGCCAACAACCCGCTGCGCCTCGAGGTGCGCGATGCCGCGGCCGCGGTCGGGGTCGCGCTCGAGGTGCCGATCGAGGTCGAGGGTGTCCGGCTCATCGGTGAACTCGTCGCGGCCGGTGCAGGCGTCTCGATCCTGCCCGAGACCGCGATCGATCCGGACACCGCCGGGGTCCGCATCGTGCCGGTCGACGGCCTGCCGCCCCGCCGGCTCGTGCTCGTCACCCCACAGGACGCGCAGCTCTCGTTCGCCGATCGGGCGGTGCGTGAACGGGTGCTCGAGATCGTGGCGGCGCGTCGACCGTCGGGCTGATCGTCGGCGGGCGCGCCGCGCCGGTTCAGCGGGCCGAGGTGTGCACGGCCGCCCCGGCGACCCGGACCGTCCCGACGGCCGTGGGCGCGTCGGCCTCGAGGCACTCGAACCCGGGCTCCGAGCCGGCGTCCTCGACGAGCAGGATCCGGCCTCCCGGCCACGCGATCTCGATGCGGTCGTCCCCGTGATCGACCGGTGTGCCGCCGAGCAGACCGCACCACAACCCGAGCGCCGAGGTGATCGACGGCGTGCGCAGCACGATGCGGCGCAGGACGACCGGGGCCGCCCCGGGACGCGGCGGCGTCGACCACCACGTGGGCCGCCCGTCCGGGCCGCCGCGCGCGATCCGCGCCGCGAACCGCTCGGGCCAGGCCGGCGGTGGGGGATCGGACTGCGTGATCTGGACCACCGTCCCCTGCGCCTCCCGCGGTTGGAGGAACGCTTCGAACCACTGGGGATCGTCGAAGTTCTCGCCCACGGGGTGGTAGCCGGCCGCCCGCGCGCGCTCGAGGGTGCGGCGCAGGTCGGGGACCTTGAACGTGATGTGGTGGGCGCCCTCGGTGTGCCGGGCCACGAAGCGTGCGAGGAAGTCGTTCGCCTCGGGCCGCCACGGGGTGATCACCTCGACGGTCATCCCCTCCTCGCCGTCACCGAGTCGGGCCTGGACCCAGCGGAACCCGACGGCGTCACCGCCCTCCATGAGGGTCCCGCCGAGAGCGCCGACGAGCGCGGCGATGGCAGCGTCGGCGTCGCCGGTCGCGACGGCGATGTGGTCGAGGGTGATCTCGTCGGGCACGGTCAGAGGTTCGACGCTCGGGCGTCGTCCCGCAAGTCCGGCCCGGATCAGGCCGGTGCGGCGGCCCGGCGGCCGGTCCGGGTGGTGGCGCGGGCCACGAGGAAGCCGAACCCGAGGATCGCGAACCCGGCCACCGCGTCGAGCACGAAGTGGTTGCCGGTGATCACGATGACCACGACCGTGCACACCGGGTAGAGGGCGGCGAGCACCTTGGCCCACGTCGTCCGGACGCGGGGAACGAGCGCGCACGCGCACCACAGCGCCCAGCAGCAGTGCACGCTCGGCATCGCTGCGTACTGGTTGCTGATGCTGTGGAGCGCGCCGGAGTTGAAGGTCCAGAGCGTCGGGTACCGGGCGAGCGTGTCGACGAACCCGTACGACTCGGGCAGGAGACGCGGCGGCATGAGCGGCCAGAAGGTGAAGCCGATGAGCGCCGTCGCCGTTGCGATGGCGAGCGTGTTCCGCCAGAGCGGGTAGTCGTCCGGCCATCGCCGGAACAGGTAGATCCCGGCGCCGATCGTGGCGACGAAGTGCAGCGACCCGTAGAAGTAATTCGCAGCGATGATGATCGGGCGGACCTGCAGGGCCCAGGCCTGGATCGTGGCCTCGTGGTAGATCCCGAGCGCGCGCTGGAGGTCGATGAGCTCGCGGGCGTGGCGGAACGCGAGCGTGGCGTCGGCGTTGTTGAGGTTCCGGATCACGCTGTAGATGACGTAGAAGGCGAGCACGAAGGCGATCTCGGCCCACCAGTGGAGGGCCGGACCCTCCCCGAGCCGTCGACGTCGACGGCCGGGTCGTGCGGGTTCTGCGAGGGTGTCCTGAGCGCTCACGGTACGGCCGACTCCTCCACCCGGTGCCGCGAGCCGACGGCGAACGACGGCGCACCGAACATGCTCACCACGAGCATGATGAGGTACCAGAGCAGCCCGATGCCGACGGCCTGGCCCGTCGTCACACCGAGCGGCGTGAGCAGCAGGACGAGCATGCCCTCGCGGACGCCGAGGCCCGCGAGCGACAGCGGCAGGACCTGCGCCATCGCGACGGCGGGGATGTACGCGAGCAGCGCGGCCGTGGGCACTGGCGCGTCGAGCGCGTGGGCCACGCACCACATCGTGACGACGAGCGACGCCTGGTAGAGCATGGCGGTCCCGAGTGCGGCGGCCGCGCGGCGCGGCTCGCGACGCATCCGCTCGACCCCGACGTGCACCGCACCGATGAACCGCGTCCACCCCTCGTCGTGGCGGAAGCGCCCGGCCAGGCGCGGATGCCCGGCGAGGAACACGATCGCACCGAGTGCGGTGATGGTGATGGCCGATGCGAGCAGTGCGATCCACGAGCGGTCGGCGCCGAGCAGGCTCGGATCGATCGCGAACCCGATGAGGCTGAGCACCGGGAGCGCGATGAATCCGGTCAGGCGCTCGAGGGCGACCGAGCCGAACGCGGTGGGCGCGTCCCCGATGGTCCTCGTGAGCCGGCTCACCCGGACGACGTCGCCGCCGATCGTCGATGGCAGGACGTTGCCGACGAACTGGCCCGAGAAGTAGTGGGCCACGAGGGTCCGCAGGCGAACCTCCCGGTCGAACACCAGGAGCACGCGCTCCCACCGCCAGGCCGAGAGCACGACCCCGCCCAGTGCGCACCCGAAGGCGCCGGCGAGCCAGAGGAGGGTCGAGAGGTGGCGCTGCTGCGGGAGCGCGTTCGACAGGTCGACCCGGGAGATGAGGACTGCGAGGAGCACCACGCTCACGGTGATCCGGAGCCAGGAGCCGATCCGGCGCTGCGGCGGCGGTCCCCCGGCCACGGGGGCGCCTGCGGTGGGATCGTCCGGCGTCACGGCAGGTGAGCCTAGGACCCGCGCCCCATCCTGCGGTACCGGGTGGCCTCCGAGCGACGCGCGGGGGAGAATGGGCTCCGGTGGCGCTCGGGGTGAGCGCCGGACGTGAAGCAGGGGTCAGCGCGATGCGGATCACGGTGGACGACGGCACCAGCCTCGAGGTCGAGGTCACCGGGACGGGACCGGCGCTCTTCCTCGTGCACGGCTTCGGTGGGGCGAAGGAGGACTTCGCGGACCACGTGGAGTGGCTCGCGACCGATCACCGTGTCGTCGTCTTCGATCACCGCGGCCACGGCGGGAGCGCGAAGCCGGACTCGGCCGACGCGTACTCGCTCGACCGCATGGCGGCCGACGTGCTCGCGATCGCCGACCACCTGGGCGAGGCGCGCATCCGCCTGCTCGGCCACTCGATGGGCGGCATGGTCGCGCGCCGCGTCGCCATCACGGCGCCGCACCGCCTCGACGCGCTCGTGCTCATGGACACCTCGCACGGTCCACTCGCCGCGATCGACGGCGACCTCATCGAGATGGGCGCGCAGATCGCGCTCACCGAGGGCATGCCGGTCCTCAAGGAGATCCTCGACGCCGGCAGTCCGCTCGACAACCCCGCATACCAGCGACTCCTCGAGGAGCGACCCGGATACCAGGAGTTCCAGGACCGGAAGTTCGCCGCGCTCTCCGCCGTGATGTGGGCGACCATGGCCCGGGCGATCCGGGATCAGGCCGACGACCTCGAGCACCTCGCCGCGCTCGACGTGCCGACGCTCGTCATGGTGGGCGAGGTCGACCTGCCCTTCATCGAGCACAGCCGATCGATGGCGGACACGATCCCGGGGGCGTCCCTCGCGGTCCTCGCGACCGCCGGCCACTCGCCGCAGTTCGAGGCGCCGGAGGCGTGGGCCGCAGTGATGGCCGAGTTCCTCGCCTCGATCGACGCGGTGGAGGGCTCGGCCGCCTAGTCGGCGGGGCGGGGGTCGCTCCCCGCCGCATGGTCGAGGAACCGTGAGCGTTCGACGACCACCCGGTTGAGGCGGCCGGCGGCGACGAGGCCGCGCTGGTCCCGGACCGACACCACGAACGTGAGTCGCCGGCCCTCGATCGTCCGCAACGTGGCCTCGGCCGTCACGCGCCCGCCGATGGCCGTCGGCGCGAGGTGGTCGAGCTGCACGCGGTGGCCCACCGTGGTGCTGCCCTCGGGGAGGTGCGCGGCGAGCGCGGCCACCGCGGCTTGCTCGGCGAGCAGCACGACCCGGGGGGTGGCCAGCACGGGGACGTCGCCGCTCCCGACCGCGACCGCGGTGTCCTGCTCGGTGACGACGAGCGTCGCGGTGCCGACACGGCCGGGCTGCAATCCGGGGAACGAGGCCATGGTCGTACGATACGACCTCCCCGACCGCCCACGGCACTCCGGACGACCCGGACCGCCCGAGGAGTTCCGATGATCGACGACGACGTGCTCCAGCGGACCCTCGGTGCGGCGCTGCGCACCGGCGGCGAGTTCGCCGAGGTGTTCGTCGAGGATCGGGCCGGTGCGAGCGCGTCGCTCGACGACGGCCGCATCGAGGAACTCGGGTCGTCCCGCCGGCGCGGCGCGGGCATCCGGGTCGTCGTCGGGGACACGACGGGGTTCGCCCACACCGCCGACCTCTCGGAGTCCGGGCTGCGCGAGGCGGCCGAGGCGGCGGCGAGCGCCGCGAGCGGCGGGGGCGGTGGGACACGCACGATCGCGTTGACCCGGACCGCCGCGGTGCCGACCCACCAGGTGCGCGCCCTCCCGGCGTCGATCGACAAGGCGACGAAGGTGGACGCGCTGCGTCGGGCCGATGCCGCAGCGCGCGAGGAGCGGGCCGAGGGGGGCTCGATCCAGCAGGTGAGCGCGTCGTACGCCGACAGCGTGCGTCGCATCCTCATCGCCAACTCCGACGGGCTGCTGACGGGGGACGAGCAGGTCCGCACCCGGTTCTCGGTGTCGTGCGTCGTGAACGGGGACACCGGGCTCCAGACCGGGTCCGAGTCCCCGGGCCGCACCCTCGGGTGGGAACTGCTCGACGAGTTCCCGCCCGAGGAGATCGCCCGTACCGCAGCCCGGCGCGCGCTCTCGAAGGTCCACGCCCGGCCGGCCCCGAGTGGACGCTTCCCGGTCATCCTCAAGCGGGGCGCCGGTGGCGTGCTCTTCCACGAGGCCTGCGGGCACGGGCTCGAGGCCGATCTCGTCGCGCGCGACGCGTCGATCTTCCGCGGCCGCGTCGGCGAGCGGGTGGCGTCCGAACTCGTCACGGTGGTGGACGACGGGCGCATGGCCCGGGAGTGGGGTGCGCTCGCGATCGACGACGAGGGCACGCCGACCCAGCGCAACGTGCTCATCCAGGACGGCGTGCTCACCGACTTCATGTGGGACCGACTGCGGGCTCGCAAGGAGGGGCGGGCGAGCAGCGGCAACGGCCGACGCGAGCGCTACGACGTGCTCCCCATGGTGCGCATGACGAACACCTACCTCGAGCGCGGTACCGAGGATCCGGAGGCGATCATCGCCGGCACGGATCACGGCGTCTACTGCGTGGCCCTCGGCGGCGGGCAGGTCGACCCGGCGACGGGTGACTTCGTCTTCGGCATGACCGAGGCGTACCTCGTGGAGCAGGGTCGGATCACGACGCCGCTGCGCGGCGCGCAGCTCATCGGCAACGGACCGGAGGCGATGCGGGCGGTCGACGTGGTCGGGAACGACTTCGAGACCTGGACCGGCATGTGCGGCAAGTCGGGCCAGAGCGTCCCGGTCTCGAGCGGCCAGCCGACCCTGCGCGTCGCCGAACTCACCATCGGGGGAACCGCATCGTGAGCGGCGTGAGGTGTTGTTGGATGTGCGCAGGCGTCCCGGTCGCGATGATGCGGGGTGTGGTGGCATCGTGAGCGGCGCGGGCGACATCGAGGCGATCGCCCGGCGTGTCGTCGATGCGGCGACCGGGGCCGAGGGGATCGAGGTCCGGGTGTCACGCTCGCGAGAGACCGAGGTCGACATCCTCCACGGTGCGGTGGAGGCGCTCACGGTGGCGGGGAGCGAGGGCATCTCGGTCCGGGTCGTGGTCGACGGTCGGGTCGGGGTGGCGTCCGCGGGCTCCCTCGATCCGGACATCGTCGCCGACGTCCTCGCCGACGCACGCGACAACGCGCGCTTCGCCGAGCCCGACGAGTTCGCCGGGTTGGCGACCCCGGCCGAGATCGGCGACGTCCCGGTCGCGGCGCTCGACCTCTGGCGCGAGGACGTCCTGGCGACGCCCACCGCCGACAAGGTCGTGATGGCGCTCGAGCTCGAGCGGGCGCTCGCCGGGGCCGACGCCCGCATCCGCGGCGTGGAGTCAGCCGGGTACGGGGACTCGGCGGTGGAGTCGGTGCTCCTCTCGACGACCGGGATCGAGGCCCGGGTCCGGCGTACCTCGGCGTCGATGAGCGCGAGCGCGCTCGCCGGGCCCGAGGACGGGACCCAGACGGGGTACGGGTTCACCCGGGGCCGCGCGGTCGGCGACCTGGATCCCGGCTCGGTCGTGACCGACGCCGTCCTGCGCTCGACCCGGCTGCTCGGCGCGACCCAACCGACCACGCAGCGCGTGCCCGTGGTCCTCGATCCCCTCGTCGCCCGCTCGGTCATCTCCCTCTGGGTGAGCGCGATGAGCGCCGAGTCGGTGCAGAAGGGGCGATCGATGTTCGCCGAGCGGCTCGGCGAACGCATCGCCCCCGAGTTCGTCGACCTCGTCGAGGACCCGACGGATCCGGATGCCCCGGGTGCGGCGCCGTTCGACAGCGAGGGCGTGCCCACCCGACGGGTGGACCTCGTACGCGCCGGCGTGCTCGCCGCGTTCCTGCACGACGTCACGACGGCGCGTCGCGGCGGCACGGTGACCACCGGCAGTTCGCTCGGAGGCGGGCCGGGTGCCCGGGCGACCTCGCTGCGTCCCGGTGCTCGTGGCCAGGCCGAGATCGTCGCGTCGTTGCCGCTCGGGCTCTACGTGCAGTCGATCAGCGGCATTCACTCGGGCACGAGCACGGCCAGCGGCGACTTCTCGGTCGGCGCGACCGGTCTCATGATCCGGGACGGCGCGTTCGCCGAACCGATCCGCGAGGCCACGATCGCCTCGACCCTGCCGCGCATGCTGCTCGACCTCGCCGAGGTCGGCGCGGACCGGGACTGGATGCGGTTCGGGGGTGCGTCGACGCTGCTCATCGGCGAGATGATGCTCAGCGGCGCCTGAGCCGGATCAGATCCGGGGTGCGACACCCCGACGGTCGAGCACTCCGTGCAACTCGGCGACGGCGGCGAACGGGTCCTCCCCGAAGAGCACCGTCTCCATCCCGAGGGACCGTGCGCTCGCGCAGTTCGCGACGTTGTCGTCGACGAACACGCAGGCCGCCGGGTCGACCCCGAGGCGTTCGCACGTGAGCAGGTAGATCCGCCGGTCGGGCTTGCGCAGTCGGACCGCCGAGGAGTCGACGACCGTGTCGAAGAGGTCGTCGACCGGGAACGTCGACCGCCAGTTCTCGCCCCACTCCGCCACGTTGTTCGTGAGCAGGCCGAGGACCAGGCCCGCGTCACGCAGGTCGCGGGCCGCGTGGACCACGCACCAGTGGACGCCGATCGGCATCGTGGCCATGAAGTGGATGTACGCGTCCATGTCGATCTCGGTGCCGAGCACCTCGGGCGCCCGCCGCTGCACGCCCTCGAACCACTCGCGCACGCTGAGTGCCCCCACCTCGAGCCGGTGCCAGTCGTGGTCGACGTGGTGGTGGTGCGGGTCGACCTCGGCGTCGGTGAGGTGCTCGCGGCCCTCGACGCCGACGTACGACGCGTCGCCGAAGACGAGTTCGAGCACGCTGCCCGGCGGGTAGCCCCGCTCGGTCTCGAACTCCCCGATGCCCCGGAACAGGGGCGAGGAGATGACACCGCCGTAGTCGAACACGACGGCCTCGATCGGTCGGGCGCTCATCGGAGCCCCGTCGCGAAGATCACGATGACGGCGGTACCGACGACGAGGCGGTACCAGACGAACGGCATGAAGGTCCGGGTGCGCAGGTAGGAGAGGAGCCCGGCGATCGCGATCCAGCCGGCGAGCGCGGCGGCGAGGAACCCGGCGAGGAACGCCGCGCCGCTCCCGGGGGGCAGGCCGCCCTCGGCGGCGACCTTCACCGCCGAGAACAGGCCGGCGCCCGCGATGATCGGCAGGCTCATGAGGAACGACAGGCGGGTGGCGGCGACGCGGTCGAGGCCGAGCCAGAGCCCGGCCGTGATGGTGACGCCCGATCGGGAGACGCCGGGTTGGAGGGCGAGGGCCTGCGCGATGCCCATGACGGTCGCGTCACGGGCCGAGTAGTCCTCGATCGAGCGGCGGCCGCCGAGGTGGTCGGCCCACCAGAGGAGGAGGCCGCCGAGGATCAGCATCACGCCGACGAGGATCGGCCGGCCGAGGGTCTCGTCGATCGTGGACGAGAGCGCGGCGCCGACGACCGCCGCGGGGACGGCCGACAGGAGCAGCAACCACGCGATCCGGGCCTGGGGGTCGGCCACGCTCCGCCGGGTGATCGACCGGCCCGCGGCCACGACGTACCCGGCGAGGTCCCGCCGGAAGTACCAGACCGCGCCGACGAGGGTCCCGAGGTGGAGCGCGACGTCGAACGCCTTGTTGAGGGATTCGTCGCCCGCGAAGTCGTTCCACCGCAGCAGCTCGGGGACGAGCACCAGGTGGCCGCTCGAGGAGATCGGGAGGAACTCGGTCAGGCCCTGGACGATGCCGAGGACGATGGCGTGGAGGATCGACATGCGCGGGTCCGTCCGGGACGCGGGTGGGACGGGGGAGATGGTAGGCGGCGACCGGACCGTCAGCGGTCGGGCACCACGGCGAGGGTGAGGGTCCCGGCGGTGGCGGCGAACGCGACCCGTGCGACGAGTGGCCGGGGCACCGACAGGGTCACCCCGCGGGCGGACGGGTCGGCGTCGTCGCGGTCGACGTCGAGCACGACGAGGCCCTCCCCGACGGCGCGTGTCGGCTCGGAGCCGGGGAACCGGTCCGGGTCGAGGGTGACGAGGAGGTCGACCCGGTCGCCCGCCCGGACGCGCGCACCCGTTGCGACGACGCGCACGGCCCGTGTCCCGACGCGTGCGCCGACCCCCGCGGTCGTGGCGACCCGCCGGGCCGGAGCGGCGCGCGCCGCGGGGGCCGGATCGGTACTGCGGCCGAGGACGCCGAGGTCGGCTGCGACGTCGACGGCGGCGATGACGACGAGGACCGCGGCGCCGAGACGCAGCGGGATGACGCGGAGGTGCGCGCGCGACATGGGACCCCCCGGAGGGTGCGGTGGAGCGGGTGGGGGGAAGGTGGGCCGGTCGGGACCGGCGATCGGCAGGCGCGCGGCGTCGCTAGGTGGAGGGTGAGGTCGACTTCGTGGACTTCGGCGCGGAGCCGGTCGACTTCTTCTCGGCCGGCTTCGCCGGCTTCTTCTCGGGTGCCGTCGCCGGGGTGCTGTCCGACTTCGACTCGCCCGTCTCACTCTTCCCGCTCGACGCCCGCGACGACGAGGGGTTGTCGGTCTTGTAGAACCCCGAACCCTTGAGCGAGATGGCCGGGACGCCGAAGACCTTGCTCAGGGTGCCGCCGCACCCCTTGTGCTTCTTGAGCGCGGGGTCGCTGAACGATTGCTGCACCTGGAACTGCTCGCCGCACTTGGCGCACAGGTACTCGTAGGTGGGCATCGGATCCTCTGGGTGCGGGGCTGGGGCGTCTCGGGACCCCAGACCCTACCGGGGCCGGCACCGTCCCCACCCAAGCGCGGCGCGTGGCGTTGAATGGAGGCGTGAGCCCGGCCCTCCTCGTCGCGATCGCGTGCATCCCGGCGTACCTCATCGGCACGTTCCCGACCGCGGTGCTCGTGTCGCGCGCCCGCGGGCGGGACGTGCTCCACGAGGGTTCCGGGAACCCCGGGGCCTCGAACGTCAACCGGATGCTCGGCTGGCGTGCGGGGCTCGTCGTCCTCCTCGTCGACGGGCTCAAGGGCGCGCTCGCCGCCCTCGTGGGTCTCGGGCTCGCCGGCCGACCCGGGGCCTGGGCGCTCGGCGCGGCGGCGGTCGTCGGCCACATCTTCCCGATCGGGCGACGGGGCGGGAAGGGGGTGGCGACCTGTGCGGGCTTCCTCCTCGTCCTCTACCCGTGGTTCGTGCTCGCGTTCGGGGTCGTGTTCTTCGTCGTCGCCCGACTCCTCCGCAAGGCGTCGATCGGTTCGCTCATCGCGTGCATCGGGTTTCCCGTCCTCGTCGCCGTCACGCGACCCGGCTGGGAGGCGCTCGCCACCACGGCGATGGCGGCGCTCGTCCTGAGCCGCCACCGCGCCAACATCCAGCGGCTGCTGCGGGGGACGGAGCTCTCGACCGGTTCCCCTGAGGGCTGAACGCTGCGGACCCGACGGTCCTCGACCGCCGGGACGGGCGGTAGCGTGAAGGTCCCACCGGGCAGACGGATCTCCGACGGGGAGGATCACGTGGGCAGTACTCGAGCGGTCACGAAGGCGGTCATCCCCGCCGCGGGTCTCGGCACGCGGTTCCTGCCCGCGACGAAGAGCCAGCCCAAGGAGATGCTGCCGATCGTCGACAAGCCCGCGATCCAGTACGTGATCGAGGAAGCGGTGCGAGCCGGCCTCACCGACATCCTCGTCGTCACGGGTCGCGGCAAGCGCGCGATCGAGGACCATTTCGACCGCAACTTCGAACTCGAGTACTACCTCGAGCAGCAGGGGAAGCACGACCTCCTCAAGGAGGTGCAGCAGACCTCGGAGATGGCCGACATCCACTACATCCGGCAGCGGGACCCGCTGGGGCTCGGGCACGCGGTGTCCGTGGCGCGCGAGCACGTCGGTGATGAGCCGTTCGCGGTGCTCCTCGGCGACGACATCATGGTCGACGACTCGCAGTTGCTGCGCTCCATGATCGACACCCACGCGCGCTACGGCCGTAGCGCCCTCGCGCTCAAGCGTGTGCCGCAGTCCGAGATCTCCTCGTACGGCTGCGTCGAGCCGGAGCCGGTGCACGACGGCCTCGTCCAGGTCCGGTCGATCGTCGAGAAGCCGGCCCCGGACGTCGCCCCGTCGGACCTCGGCGTCGTCGGCCGCTACGTGTTCACCCCCGAGATCTTCGACGCGCTGGACCGGATCACCCCGGGTGCGGGGGGCGAGCTCCAGCTGACCGACGCCATCGGGCTGCTGCTCGACACCCAGACCGTGTACGGCTGCGTGTTCGAGGACGGGCGCTACGACATCGGCCAGAAGGTCGACTTCCTCCGGGCCAACATCGAGCTCGCGCTCGACCGCGACGACCTCGGAGGTGACGTCGCCGAGGTGCTTCGACGCATCGTGCGTGAGCGGGGCCTGCTCGACCGCTGAACCCGCGCGCCCCGTAGGCTCGAAGGATGCGCAGTCTCGCCGAGGTCCGGGCCGAGGTCATCGACGCGGTCGGCCCACTCGCCCCGGTGCGGCTGCCGATCGCCGACGCCGCCGGGCTCGTCCTGGCCGAGCCGATCGCGGCGACCGAGGACGTCCCGCCCTTCGCGAACACGGCGATGGACGGCTACGCGGTCCGGGCCGCCGACACCGCCGGCGCCACGGAGGACGCACCGGTCACCCTGCAGGTGGTGGCCGACCTCCCGGCCGGGCACGCACCCGTCGTGCCGGTGGGCCCGGGCGAGGCGGTGCGGATCATGACCGGGGCCCCCATCCCGGACGGTGCCGACGCGATCGTGCCGGTCGAGCGCACCTCGCGCGACTGCGCCACGCGGGTGCAGATCCACGGCCCGGCCGGCTCCGGCGCGCACATCCGACCGGCCGGTGGCGACGTCGCGGCGGGGGACGCGGTCTTCGCCCCGGGGGTCGTGCTCGGTCCGGCCGCGGTCGGGGTGCTCGCGAGCCTCGGGGTCGTCGCGGTCGCGGCGCACCCCCGCCCCTGCGTCGCGGTCCTGGCCACCGGCGACGAACTCGTCGACGGTGACGCGCCGCTCGCGCCCGGTCAGATCCGGAACTCGAACGGTCCGATGGTGCGCGCGCTCGTCGCCGAGGCGGGATGCGAGGTGATCGACCTCGGCATCGCGCGCGACGACGAGGCGGCGCTCGAGGCGATGCTCCTCGATGCGGCGGCCCGGTGCGACGCGATCGTCACGACCGGAGGGGTGTCGGTCGGCGACTACGACGTGGTGAAGGCCGTGCTCTCGCGCATCGGCGTGCTCGTGTGGTCCCAGATCGCGATCAAGCCGGCGAAGCCGTTGGCGTTCGGGGTCATCGGCACGACGCCGATCATCGGCCTACCGGGGAACCCGGTGTCGGCGCACGTGTCGTTCGAGCTGTTCGCCCGGCCACTGCTCCGCCGGCTGGCCGGGCACCAGGACCTCGAGCGGCCCGTGGTCACGGCGACCGCGGGCGCACCGTTCCCCCGTCGTGCGGACGGCAAGATCCACTTCGACCGCGTGGTCGTCGAACTCGGTGCGGGGGGCTTCTCGGC
Organism: Actinomycetes bacterium; assembly: GCA_046081705.1. Classification (GTDB taxonomy): domain Bacteria; phylum Actinomycetota; class Acidimicrobiia; order IMCC26256; family IMCC26256; genus IMCC26256. Next base: position 21,058 of record JBJTWK010000035.1, read on the forward strand.
CCGACGGTCGGGCGACCAGGGCAGCAACGTGCTGTCGGCGATGGCCCGCGCGAACGGCCTGGCCGTGCTCCCGGACGGTGACGGGGTCCCGGCCGGCGGCGCCGTGCGGGTGATGCTCCTCGCCGATCCGCGTGCGGGGCGGGGCTGAGGCCGCCGGGCGGACCCCGGCGCGTCCCGTACCCTTCGGGCATGGTCCCCCTCGTCGACGGGCACGGCCGCCGGGTGCGCGACCTGCGCATCTCGGTGACCGACCGCTGCAACCTGCGCTGCACCTACTGCATGCCGGCCGAGGGCCTGGCGTGGTTGCCGCGCGAGGACGTGCTCACGTACGAGGAACTCGCACGCGTCGCGGCGCTCTGCGTCGAGCGCTGGGGGTTCGACAGCATCCGGATCACCGGGGGTGAGCCGACGCTGCGGGCCGACATCGAGTCGTTCGTCGCCCTGCTCGCGCCACTCGGGGTGGACCTCGCGATGACGACGAACGCCATCCGCCTCGTCGACCTCGCGGGTCCGCTGCGGGCGGCCGGGCTCGACCGGGTGAACATCTCACTCGACACGCTGCGACCCGACACGTTCCGGTCGATCACCCGCCGGGACGACCTCGAGCGGACGATCGCCGGGATCGACGCGGCGATCGCCGCTGGCCTGGCGCCCGTGAAGATCAACGCCGTCGTCATGCGCGGCGTGAACGACGACGAGGTGGTCGACCTTGCGGCGTTCGCACGCGACCGCGGGGTCGGGCTGCGCTTCATCGAGTTCATGCCGCTCGACGCGGAGCAGGGGTGGACCCCGGATCGGGTCGTGCCGGCCCGCGAGATCCTCGAGCGCGTGCACGCCGCGTTCCCGCTCGCGGCGGAGCCGCGCGCCCACGCGCACCACGTCGAACCGGCCGAGCGCTTCGCGTACGCGGACGGTCGCAGCGACGTCGGGGTGATCGCCAGCGTCACCGAGCCGTTCTGCGGGGACTGCGACCGCGTCCGCATCACCGCAGACGGCCGCCTGCGCACCTGCCTCTTCGCGCTCGATGAGCACGACCTGCGGGCCCTGCTGCGCGGGGGTGCCGACGACGACTCGATCGCGGCCGCCATCGAGCGGGCCGTGGGCGCCAAGTGGGCGGGGCACCGGGTGGGCAACGTCGACTTCATCCGGCCCGACCGGTCGATGTCCCAGATCGGCGGCTGACTCCGGCCCGTCCGGTCGGGCCCGTTCCGGTCCTAGAATCGGTGCCCATGCAGGAGTTCACGCACCTCGATCCCCTCGGTCGCGCCCGCATGGTCGACGTCACCGCGAAGGAGCCGACGATCCGGCGCGCGATGGCGCGCTGCAGCGTCCGGATGCAGCCCGAGACCGCGTCCCGGGTGGCGTCGGGCTCCATGGCCAAGGGTGACGTGCTCGCCGTGGCGCGGGTCGCCGGGATCCAGGCGGCGAAGCAGACCGCGAACCTCATCCCGCTCTGCCACCCGCTCCTCGTCGGGAGCGTCCTCGTGAACTTCCGCATCGAGGAGGACCGGGTCGACGTCGAGGCCCACGTGGACACCGTCGACCGCACCGGCGTCGAGATGGAGGCCCTGACGGCCTGCTCGGTCGCCGCGCTCACGATCTACGACATGTGCAAGTCCGGCGACCGCGCGATGACGATCACCGACCTCGCGCTCTGGGAGAAGACCGGCGGCCGATCGGGTCAGTGGCGTCGGGCGGGGTCCGACGACGCGCTCGCCGGATTCGACGACTGACGGCACTGCGCGCCGACCGGACGGATCGCCGGTTCCCTGCGCCCCGTGCGGGATCCCGGGCCGGGTTCCGCCGCTCCCGCGGTCGACTCCTAGCCTCCGGGGTCCACCACCGCTCGTGCGCGCGCCGTTAGCGTGCCCTCCACGGAAAGCGACGAGGAGCCTTGGCGATTCCGGTCCTACTGATACTCGTGGCCCTCTGGGGGATCTTCTTCCTCTGGCCCCTGATCTCCGGCAGGTTCCGGCAGACCGGTGGCCGGGCCCTCGCATCGGTGGATCGCTTCCGGCACGGCATCGGTTCCATCGGTCGCTCGGGCGGGCACCACCTCCCGCACCTCGGTCACCACGCCCCGGTCGTCGGTCCGGTCACGCCGCGGCTCGGGCCGTTGCCCGCAGTCCTGCGGCCGCCGGCCTCCCCCCACCGTCGACGTCGGCAGGTGCTCGCGATCGCGGCGGCGGTGTCCGTCCCGGTCCTCGTGGTGGCGTTCGTGACCGACGCGACCGTGGCGTGGCTGGCGGCCCTCGTCGTCTGCGGCCCGAGCCTGGCCTACCTCGCGGCGGTGGTGCGCCTCGAGCAGGCGCAGCGCGAACGCGTCGAGAAGGTGCGCCGCCTCCCCGTGATCGAGCCGCCGACCCGCCGGGTCGACCCGCCGGCGGAGGTGCGACCGTCCATCGCCCGCCCGGGCTGAGGCTCCCGGGGGGAGTCGCCCGGGCCCGGCTTGCTACCCTTTCGCCTCCCACGGGGGTGTAGCTCAGCCTGGTAGAGCGCTACGTTCGCAACGTAGAAGTCGTGGGTTCAAGTCCCATCACCTCCACCACCGGCCCGGCCCGAGCGCCGGGCCGTGTCGCGTCGTGCGGCGGTCAGGCGCGGACCAGCAGTACGAGCGCGATCGGGTAGGCGCCGAGCAGGATCGCGCCGGCGCGACGGGTGAGCACGCCGTGTCGCCACCCCAGGGCGATGACGAGGACGAGGGCGGCCAGCATGAGGACCCACGGTCCGTGCAGTCGGGTCGCGTCGATGACGCGCAGCGGCCGCACGAGCGCACCCGCGCCGAGGGTCATCGTCACGTTGTATGCGAACGAGCCGATGACCCCGGCGACCACCGCCTCGGTCACGCCGTGGCGGGCCGAGGTGAACGCCAGCACCACGAGTTCGAACGCTGTCGCGAATCCCACGATCGTGAGGGCGAGCGTGGTCTGACTCGCCTCGACCGTCGTGATGCCGCGCACGCCCTCGACGATCATGACCGCCCCGACCGCCATCGCCGCGATACCGGCCAGCACGAACGCGAGCTCGCGACCGACCCGGCCGGTGCGGGCGTCCGGGGTCCCGAGGTCCTCGAGCGCCTCCTCGATCTCGGCGGTCTCGCCGAGCGCCGGCGGCCGGCGCTCGATCCGCCAGATCGTGGCGACGAACACGACGTAGAGCCCGACCAGTGCGAGCCCCTCGATGCGGGTGACGGCACCGTCCCACGCGATCCACGCCGCCGCCGCGCCGAGTGGCAGACCGAGCAGCGCGTACCGGCGCACCGACCGTCCGAACGGCAGGGCCGCCACGCTCGCGCCCACACCGAGCGCGACGAGGCAGATGGCGATGTTCGTGCCCACGACGTTGCCGAGGGCGATGGCGGGGGAGTCGCGCAGCGACGCGGTCATCGAGGTCACGAGCTCCTCGGGCTCTGCACCCGCGAGCAGGATCCCGAGGGCGAAGACCGTCACCCCGAGGCGCGCCGACGCAACGGCGAGGTGCTTCGCGAAGGTCTCCGCGCCCCACACGATGAGGACGACCCCGATCCCGAGGCCGGCGAGGTGGAGCGCGGTGTCCACGACGGTGGGCTCAGCCCGGTCGCCGGAGGGTGGCGAGGCGGGCGTTGAGCGCGTCGATCCCGATCCCCGCCTCGGGTGCGGCGACGGTGCGCACCGGCACCCGGGTGCCGTCGGTGCGCACCAGCACGCAGGTCGCCGGGCGCAGACCCGAGAACATCCCGACGGACGCTGCGGGTTCGAAGTGGTCGGCTTCGGCGATCGGCACGACGATGCGCGGCCGGCGATGGTTCTCGATGACCACGCCTTCGGCGCCGATGTGGAGGCGGCTCCGGCGCACCGAGACCATCGCCGCAACCCAGGCCGCCACGACGAGCCCGAGCGGGACGAGGACGAGGAAGAACAGCACCGGCGATCCGGATCAGGCCGTGCGGACCGCGGCGCCGTGGGCGTCGTAGGGCTCTCCCCGCGCCTCGGCCGCGTGCCGGCCGAAGGCGAGCTGGAACTCGCTGATCCCACCGATTTCCCATGGACCGACGGAGCCGGCGGCGAGTGCATCCGCCGATTGGGGTGGCACCCCGATGAGTGCCCGCACGTCGTCGATCGGCGCGGCCGCGTGCTCGAACCAGTCGACGGTGAGGAGGTCGCGGCCCCCGATGTGCGCACCGATGAGTGCGCTGCGCCGCGTCGCGTCGGCGAGCCCGATCGCCATGTGCTCGGAGTTCTGGGACATGTGGTGCGGGTCGTGCTCGAAGGTCGTCGCCCGTTCGAGTCGGCTGGTCTCGAAGAGTCCGATCACGCTCGCGAGCAGCGAGAACGCGTGCGGGTCGTCGTCGACCGCGTCCCACTCGTCGTGGAGGTGCCGGTGCACGTGGAGGACCTCGTCGAGCGGGCGTTCGGGGTGCGCGTGGTAGCCGGACCGCATGAAGTCGGCCATCGCGAGGTCGCGGTGCTCGTTCGCGAGCCGTCGGACCACGTCGATCATGGCGTCGTCGATGCTGAGTTCCAGGGCGTACTCGCGGATGCGTTCCACGATGTCCTCGGGCCGCGGATCGAGGACGAACGCCGCGAGGAGCATGGTCTGGACCTGACGGATGCGGAACACCTCGTCGCAGCGGCGCATGGCCTCGGCGAACGCGGACGGTCCGAGCGGCTCGAGCCCGTCGAGATGGACGTCGACGCCCGTGAGCGCCCGGATGTGGGCCCGCAGGATGTCGGCGAGTTCGGCCGCCCCGGCCACCGCGGTCATCTTCGCCCGGGCCGCGGTCACGACCTCGTCGTGCGACGGCGGCTCGCGCAGGACCTCATCGTGGGGGAGCGGGACGGGCACGACGTTCCTCCGGGTGCGGATGGCGGGTGCGGAGCCGCAGCGTAGTGGGGTCGTGCCGGATGGATCAGCCCGCCGTGACGACGACCGAGGTGTCGCGCGTCCGGCCCGAGGTGTCCACTGCGCGCCAGGATCGTGTGCTTGGCGCCCTTGGGTGTGGGAACGGTCCACAAGTTCGAGCAGGGCGCGCCGGCGGCCGTCGGTCGCCGGGCCGGGGCGGTTCGACGCGCTCGAACTTCGGGGTCGGCGCGGCGTCGGCTGCGCCCCACGACGGCGTGGAACCGGCGACGAGGCCGGTGCCGATCGTCAGCAGGATCGACATCGTGCGGCGGAAGGACAACGGACTCCCGCGCCCGCGGCGGTGGGAGGTCCTCGACTCCGGGCGCGTGTCCGACCGTACGAGCGGTCGTGGTCGGTCGCATGGACCGCGCAGCGCTACCGGAGTCGACGTCCGGTGGGCGTCACGCGATCACCACGGAGGTTTCCTCAGCGCTGCGGCACCTCGAACGTCGACGGGCCGTCGCGGTCGGGGTCGAGGATGGTGATCGGGTCGCGCGCGTCGTCGACGTACCCGAGCGCGTACGCGCCGTAGTCGTACCCCATGAGCCGCTGCACGGGTTCGGGGAGCGCGGCGGCGATGTCGCGGGGGACCGAGAGGTACTGGTTCTCCTCCTGGCGCAACCAGCCGAGGGTGTAGTCGACGTTGATGCCGGTGCGGACGGCATCCGTGGTGTTCGCACCGCCGCCGTGCACGGTGCCGCCGAGGTAGAGCACCACCGAGCCGCGGGGCATCTCGGCCGGCAGGGAGTCCGCGTGCGAGTACTCGAGGCCCTCCGAGCGGTGCGTGTCCGGGACCACGCGCGTGGCGCCGTTCGCCTCGGTGAAGTCGCACAGCGCCCAGATCGTCGACACCTCGACGTCGAGGTCCACCGGGAACCGGTGGAAGTTGAAGCACCAGTGATCGCGGTGCAGCTGCTGGGCGGGGGACTCCGGTCCGATGGCGATCGCCTGGGTGAGGTGGAGCTGGTACTTCGTGCCCTTGGCGCCCAGCACGGCGTCGACGGCTCCGAGCACGGTCGGGTGCGCGATGAGGTCGACGGACGACGGCGACCGGGCGAGGAGCGCGCCGGTCCGTCGGGTGTTGCGCCCGGTGAACTCGTCGCCCCCGGTCGGGGTGCGGGCCAGCCACGGTGCGAGTTCCGCCTCGACCCGGTCGCAGAGGTCCGGGTCGGCGAGGCGTTCGACGATGGCGCAGCCGTGCTCGGCGAGTGCGGCGACGACCGTGGTCGGGTCGACGTCGCGGTCGAAGCGGGGGATCGCCATCGGTGCACTCCTCGGATCGGTGACGGGACGAGACTAGGTGCGCGGGCCGCCCTCGGTGCCAGACTCGGCGCCATGCCGTTCACCGCCACCTCCACCACCGACGACGTCCTCGCCGGCGTCGACCTCACGGGTCGCCGTGCCCTCGTCACCGGGGCCTCGACCGGGCTCGGGGAGGAGACGGCCCGCGCGCTGGCGGCCTGCGGCGCCGAGGTCGTGCTCGCCGTGCGCGATCCCGAGCGCGGCGAGGCGGCCAGCGCGCGGATCCGCGCCACCGTCCCCGATGCCCGCCTCGACCAGCGCGTCGTCGCGCTCGACTCCCTCGCCAGCGTCCGGGCCTTCACCGACGGCTGGGCGGGGGACGGCGCCGCGATCGACCTCCTCATCCTCAACGCCGGGATCATGGGTTGCCCCCCACGGACGACCGCCGACGGCTGGGAGGTCCAGATCGGCACGAACCACATCGGGCACTTCGCCCTCACGCAGCCGCTCCTCCCGAGCCTGCGCGACGGGGGGCGGGTGATCGTGCTGAGCAGCGCCGGGCACCGCTTCTCCGATGTGGACCTCGACGACCCGAACTTCGAGCGCACCGAGTACGACCCCTGGGTCGCGTACGGCCGGTCGAAGACGGCCAACGCGCTGTTCGCGGTGGAGCTCGACCGACGCCTCGGTGATCGCGCCCGCGCGTTCTCGGTGCACCCGGGCCGGATCGTGACCGAACTCGGTCGACACCTCACGGAGGACGCGATCGCGTCGCTCATGGAGACGATGGCGGCCGGGGCGGCGGTGGAGTGGAAGACGATCCCGCAGGGCGCGGCGACCACCTGCTGGGCGGCGACGGCGCCCGAACTCGACGCGCACGGGGGTGCGTACCTCGAGGACTGCGGCGTCGCCGGGCGCACCGAGGATCCCAGCAGCGGCACGGGCGTGCGGGCGTACGCGGTCGATGAGGACCGCGCCGCCGCGCTCTGGTCCCGTACCGAGGCGTGGCTCGCGGGCTGAGGCGACTCAGGTGGTGCGGAACTCGAGGCCGGCGAACTCGCCCGAGCGGCGCCACGCGTCGATGTAGGCGAAGTAGGCGACCGGGCCCTCGGGGTATCCGGAGGAGTTGAGTCGTTCGCGGCGGCCCATCGGCCGGCCCTCGTTGTTGTAGTAGCCGGGGGTGCACTCGGTGCTGCCGAGCACGCCGCGGGTCGAGCGCTCGATGCGGTCGATCCAGTCGTCCTCGGCCTCCGGGGTCACCTCCACCTCGATCGCACCGACGTCGAGCGCGTGGCGGACCACGGCGGCGACGTTCGCGCCGGCTTCGGTGAGGTTGTGCGTGACGTTCGAGATCAGGTTCCCGGCCTGGCTGAGGCTCGTGATGAAGAGGTTGGGGAACCCGTGCACGTGCATCCCGTGCAGGGTGCGCATCCCGTCGGCCCAGCGCGCCGAGAGCGTCACCCCGTCGCGTCCGGTCGTCTCGTACCCGGTGCGACGCGCGTAGTCGGTCCCCACCTCGAACCCGGACGCGAAGATGAGCACGTCGAGGTCGTAGTGGTCATCACCGACCCAGACGCCGGTCCCGTCGATCCGTGCCACGCCCCGGCCGTCGGTATCGACGAGGTGCACGTTCGGCCGGTTGTAGGTCGGCAGGTACTCGTCGTGGAAGCACGGTCGCTTGCAGAGTTGCCGGTACCAGGGCTTCAGGTGTTCCGCTGTGGCGGGATCCGTGACGATCGCGTCGACGCGGGCCCGGATCTCCTCCATCTTCTCGTCGTCGCAGTCCTCGTAGGCCCGAACCCAGGTCTCGACCGAGAACTCGCCGTCGAGCGTGGCGACGATGCGGTCGCGGATGCGCTGGGAGATGTCGGTCCAGCCGTCCTGGACCAGGTCCTCGTCGGTGAACCCGCCGGTCTGGAGGATCGTGAAGTTGGTGAGCCACTCCCGCTGCCACCCGGGCTCAAGGGTGGCGAACCACTCGGGGTCGATCGGGCGGTTGTTCCGCACGTCGATCGACGACGGTGTGCGTTGGAAGACGAACAGTTCCCCGGCGTCGCGTCCGAGGGCCGGGATGCACTGCACCGCGGTCGCGCCGGTGCCGATGATGCCGACCCGCAGGTCGGCGAGGCCGGTCATCGGTGCGCCCTCCGGCGTGCCGCCGGTGATCGTGTAGTCCCACCGGCTCGTGTGGAACGCCGGACCGGCGAAGGTCTCGATCCCGGGGATGCCGGGCAACTTGGCCCGGTGGAGGGGTCCGGTGCCCATCGACACGAAGCGGGCCCGGATCTCGTCGCCCCGGTCGGTCCGGATGATCCAGCGCGAGGAGTCGTCGTCCCAGACGACCGACTCGACCTCGGTCGAGAGCAACGCCCGCTCGGCGAGGCCGTACTGCTCGGCGATCGCCCGCGCGTGCGCGTGGATCTCGGGCGCCTGCACGTACTTCGCGCTCGGCATGCGCCCGGTCTCCTCGAGCATGGGCAGGTAGATCATCGCGGCGGTGTCGCACATCGCACCCGGGTACCGGTTCCAGTACCAGACCCCGCCGACGTCGCCCGCGCCGTCGATGAGCATCACGTCGTCGACGCCTGCTTCGACCAACTTCGCGCCCGTGCACAGCCCGGCGAACCCGGCGCCGATGATCGCCACCGTCACCTCGTCGTGCCGTGGGGCGCGCGCGACGCGCGGCGTGTACGGATCGTCGAGCAGGTGCGCGTACCGTCCGGTCGGTGCGAGGTACTGCTCGTTGCCCTCGGGGCGGATGCGCTTGTCCCGCTCCTGTCGGTACCGGCGGCGCAGGGCCTCGCGGTCGATGGCCGGTCCGGGGTCGGTCGTGGTCACGCCCGCAGTCTGCCCCGACCTCGCCGACGCGGCCGCACCCCGGCGCCGTAGGCTCCCGTGGTCCGGTCGGCAGGAGGGGATGCGACGTGCGGCGATCGATGAGCGTGGTGGGCCTCGGGCTCGCCGCGGTGCTGGCCCTGGCCGGGTGCTCGAGCGGGGCGACGACCGCGAGCGGCACCTCCGACACCACCACCCCGCCGACCACGGCGTCGGACGGGCACTCCCACTCCCACGGTGGCACCGATGACGGCTACCTCCTGCGGCACCCGCTGCGGGTGACCCCCGACGGCCTCATCGACCCGGCGTCGATCGACCTCTCCGGCATCGACGGCGTGTCGGAGGCGCAGCAGCGGGAGTCGACCGATCTCCTCGTCCGGACCATCCGGACCCTGCCGCGCTGGAGTGACTACCAGCAGGCGCTCGCCGACGGGTTCCAGTCGATCGGTGATCAGTTGACCGGCGAGGAGCACGTCATCCGCTGGGACTGGATCGACGACGACGTGATGCTCGACCCGGACCGACCGGAGTCCCTCGTCTACAAGTACGACCGCGCCACCGGGACCCGCACCCTCGAGGCGGCCATGTTCCTCCTGCCGCGGCAGTACACGCTCGACAACCAACCGGCGATCGCGAGCCGCCTCGTGCAGTTCCACCAGCACGACAACCTGTGCTTCACCGCGCCGCCGGCCCCGCGGGTGGCCGGGCTCACGAACTTCGAGGGCGGATGCAATCCGCCGCTCGTGAAGTTCAACCCGAACATCATGGTGCACGTCTGGATCCGGCCGAACGTGTGCGGTCCGTTCGCGGCGCTCACCGGCGTCGGGGCCGGACAGATCGCCGCCGATGAGCAGCGGTCCTGCGTGCACGACGACACCCGCCTCACGCTCTGACCCGTCCCATCGGACGGCCCCGTCGCGACGACGCCCCGGCCCGCAGGTGCGGGCACCGGGGCGTCGTGACGTCCGGGGCTGCGGACGGTCGGGCCGATCAGTAGGCGAAGCCCACCGAGGCGGCCCAACCCTGGTCGACGTGGTAGTTGCCGTCGTCACCGACCGAGTCGACCGTGACCGGTGCCGGGACCCGGTTGCCCGAACCCGCCTCGAAGGCGACGGTGCCGGTCCAGCCCTTCCACCCGTTCACGCTGCGGATGCCGGCGCTCAGCGCGCCGGACTCGAAGCCGGTCTGTGCGGCGACGGTGGCGATGAGGTTCACCGAGTCGTAGGTGTACGGGGACCACGCACCCGGGGCGGCGGCGAAGGCCTTGCGGTACTTGGCGATGATCGCGGCCGAGCCCGGGAAGTCGTCCGGCGCGGGCACGCCCACCACCGGGCAGGCCTTGGCCGCGGCCTCACCGGCGGCCGTGATGAAGCCGGGGTCGTACGCGCCGTAGTCGGCGAAGCACTTCGGCGTGGCCTTCGCGTCGTACATCGCCTTCGCGATGAGCCCGCCCTCGGGGTAGTACGTGATCACGTACACGAGGTCCGGGTTCGTGGCGGCGACCTTCGTGACCGTGTCCGAGTAGGACTTCGCGCCCGGCTCGATGCCCTCGGCGATCGTGATCGTCACGCCGGCGGCCTTCAGCTGGGTCTGCATCGCCGTGTTCGCGGCGGTCGTGTAGTCCTGAGTCGAGTCGAAGATGATGCCGACCTTCGTGGCCTTGAAGTCGTCGGTGATCGCCTTGGTGGCGACCGGTGCGATCTGCGAGGTCATCGGCTGGAGCGTGAAGCCGAGGCCCGAGGTCTGGTCGCTCGAGGTGAGGCGGAGCGGGACCAGGCCCGCCTCGATGTACAGCGGCAGGGTCACGAGACCCGCCCCCGAGTTGTAGGGCCCGACGACCGCGTCGAGTCCGGCCCTGATCGCCTTCTTGGCCGCGGCCTCGGCGACCTCCGGGTCGGCCTGGTCGTCGATCGGGACGATGACGACCTGCTTGCCGTCGATCCCGCCCTTGGCGTTGATCTCCTGCGCCGCGAGGCGGGCGCCGCGCAGCATGCCGATGCCGGTGTCCTTCTGGTCGCCGGTGAGCGGACCCTCGAGCCCGATGCGGATCGTCTCCGATGCGGCCGCGGTGGTCGTCGTCGCGGGGGACGAGGAATCCGAGGACGAGCAGGCCCCGAGGGCGAGCGCACCGACGGCGACGAGGCCGACGGCGGCAAGGAACGGGCGACGCATGGGGACTCCTGATTCGGATGCGGTGCGGAGCGCCGATCCTCGCACACCACGGGGCCCGCGGTCGGGTCTCGTGCCGCCCGCAGCGGGGTCGCGGCGCGACCCTCACCCCGGGTCACCGCGCGCCCACCGATCGTGGCGCGCTCAGGCGTCGATGCGCGCGCCGGCCACGTAGGTCGCCACGACGTCGATCGCTGCGATGGCGTCGGGGGCGACCGCCTGCGGGTCCGCGGTGAGCAGCACGAGGTCGGCGTACTTGCCGACCTCGATGCTCCCGGTCACGTCGTCGGCGTGGACCTGCCAGGCCGCGTCGATCGTGATCGCCCGCAGCGCGTCGGCCACGGTGTCGCACTCGTCGGGGTTCAGCACCTCGCCGCCGTCGCGCATCACGCGCGTCACGGCGGTCTGCACCGAGAGCAGCGGGTCGATGTCGGTCACGTTGAAGTCCGAGTGGAAACTCGGTCGCAGGCCGTGGCGCCGTGCGCTCGCGATCGGGTCGAGGCGGTCCGCCCGCGCCGGGCCGAGGACCCGATCCCGAAGTACCCGGCCCCAGTAGTGCACGTGGTTCATGAGGAACGAGGGCGAGATCCCGGCCGCCGCCATGCGGGCCAGGTGGTCGTCGGTGGGGATCGAGCAGTGCTCGATCCGGTGCCGGAGGTCGGTCCGAGCCGAACCGCCGAGCGCCTCCTCGTACGCGTCCACGACCTGCTCGATCGCGCCGTCCCCGTTCGCGTGCACCATGACCTGCCACCCCGCGGCGGCTCGAGCACGGATCGTCTCCACGAGGTAGTCCGTCGGGTAGTTGCGGTGACCGTGATCGTCGCTCCCCAGGTACGGCGCGCGTTGGTACCCGCTGCGGCCCTGGTTCGATCCGTCGGCGACGATCTTCCACGACGTCACCCGCGCCATGTCGTCGCCGGCGAACGGGGCGACCGGGGCCGCGGCGAACGCCCGGGCCGCATTGTCGACGAGTGCGACCGAGACCCGCGCCGGGAGCCGGCCCGCCGCGGCGAGCGCGTGGAGGATGTCGAGTTCACCCGCGCCGAAGAGCGCGCCGGTGCTCGCCTCGTGGAAGCGCGTCACCCCTCGGCGCGCCGCGGTCCGCAGCACGTCGACGACGTTGTCCTCGAGCTGGTCCTGGGTCGCCAGGGGCGCCGGGGCGAGGATCCGGCCGATCGCCGGCATCTCCCCGAACGCCCCGTCGAGCCGCCCGCGGTCGTCGCGCCCGTAGGTGCCGCCGGCCGGTGCCGCACTCGCGTCGTCCAGCCCGGCGGCGGCGATGGCGAGCGAGTTCGCGTACACGAAGTGCATCGACGCGTTGAGCACCACCGCCGGGTGGTCGGGCGCGATCTCGTCGAGCAGGTCACGGGTGAGCGCAGGTTCGCCGGGCAGCAGCGACGGGTCGTACCGCTTCGCGAGGAGCCATCTCCCCGGTGCGAGTGCGGCCGCCGCGGTGCGCAGGGTCTGCGTGATGTCGTCGAACGATCCGTGCGCGATGGGCGATGCATCGACCCAGTGGTCGATCACCGCGGAGATCCACAGGTGGGCATGGGGCTCGACGAACCCGGGGTAGCAGACGTCATCGCCGAGCTCGAGCACCTCGGTGTCGGGGCCTCGCCGGGCCTCGACGTCGTCCCGATCCCCGACGGCGACGATGCGGCCGGCGGCGATCGCGATCGCCTCGGCCTCCGGCCGGTCGGGGTCCATGGTGACGATCCGCCCGAGCACGATGAGATCGGCGATCCCCGGGTCCACGAACGGGGTGCGGGGCACGGGGGACCGGGGCCCGGGCGTGGGGGGATGGTGGTCGACGAGCCGGGCGAGCCACGACGGGGGCGCGCAGGCCGGGCAGTGGTCGTGGACGATGTCGGCGACGGTCACAGCGGTGGATCGTAGGGGGCGGTCGGCTCGTCCCCGTGCGGGACGCACCCGTACCATCCGGGCTGTGGATTTCGCCTGGACCGAGGAGCAGGTCGCGCTGCGCGCCCGGGCCCGCACGGTGGCCGCCGACGCCGTGGACCGGTACGGCCGCCACAACGACGCCTGGATCAACGGCTTCTCGAAGGAGTTCGCCCGCGAGTTGGCCGCCGAGGGCTGGATCGGCATGACCTGGCCGACCGAGTTCGGCGGGGGCGGTCGGCCCGCGATCGACC
>JBJTWK010000036.1:0-11116 GCA_046081705.1 Actinomycetes bacterium
GACCGGGTCGACCGAGAAGTCGGGTCGCCGTTCCATCGTGACGACCTGCGTCCCGGTGATGCGCGCGATGTGCGAGTGCAGTGCGTAGGTCGGCTCCACGACGAGCACGCGCCGACCCGGTCCCGCGTACGTGAGCATGAGGGTCTGGAGCACCTCATTCGATCCGTTGGCGCAGAACACGCGGTCCGCCGGGTGCCCGAGCGACGCGCCGAGTTCCTGCCGCAGACGCGACGCCGCACGGTCCGGATACCGGTGCAACGGCACGGTCCGGACGGCCTCGACCCACGCGTCGACGAACGCCGGCGGCGGGGCCAGCGGACTCTCGTTCGTGTTGAGCCGGACGTCGACGTCGAACTGCGGCGAGTGGTAGCCCTCGAGCGCGCGTAGGTCGTCCCGGGGTTGCGGGCGACTCACGACCGCACCCGGCGGGCGACGGCCTCACCGTGGGACGCGAGACCCTCCACCTCGGTGAGGGCGGCGATGTGCGGCGCCACGCCCTCGAGCGCGCGTCGGTCCATCGAGACGACGTGGATGTGCTTCCGGAACGTGTCCACCCGCAACGCGCTCGCGAACCGGGCCGACCGCCCGGTGGGCAGCACGTGGTTCGGGCCGGCGATGTAGTCGCCCACGACCGCCGGCGCCCACGGCCCGCAGAAGACCGCGCCCGCGTTCTCGACCCGTCCGAGGAGGACCTGCGGGTCGGCGACCGCGAGTTCGAGGTGCTCGGGGGCGACGAGGTTCGACACCGCCATCGCCTGCCCGGCGTCCCGCACGAGGACCGACACGCCCCCGCCGGCGAAGTTCGACTCGATCTCGGACCGGCGCGGCGCCTCGGCGACGAGGCGCCCGAGGGCGGCGTCGACCGCGTCGAGCACCGCCGCGTCCCACGAGATCACGACCGCGGTGCCGTCGGGCCCGTGCTCGGCCTGGGCCATGAGGTCGAGGGCCACGTGCTCGGGCGGGGTGGTCGCGTCGGCGACGACGACGAGTTCGGAGGGCCCGGCCATCGAGTCGATCCCCACGTCACCCGACACCTCACCCTTCGCGAGGCTCACGTACTTGTTGCCCGGACCGACGATGACGTCGACCGCACGCACCGACTCGGTCCCGTACGCGAGGGCGGCGATCGCCTGCGCCCCTCCGACCCGGTACACCTCATCGACTCCGGCGAGGTGCGCGGCGGCCAGGGTCGACGCCGGCGGGAGGCCGTCCGCGCCCGGCGGCACACACAGTGCGAGTTCGGGAACGCCGGCCACCCGTGCCGGGATCGCCGTCATGAGGACCGTCGAGGGGTACGCCGCCCGCCCGCCCGGTACGTAGAGCCCGGCCCGTCCGACGGGCCGGACGATCTCGGTGACCTCGATGCCGTCGGCACCCCACGTGGGCTCCTCGGCCGCATCCCGCTGCGCCTCGTGGTACGCCCGGATCCGACCGGCCGCCGCCTCGAGCGCGGTGCGCAGCGGTGCGGGAGCGTCGACCCAGGCGGCCTCGAGGGCCTCGGGCCCGACCCGGATCGCGTCGAGCTGCACGCCGTCGAAGTGGGCCGTGATGTCGCGCAGCGCCTCGTCACCCCGGTCCCGGACGTCGGTGATGATGGCGCGGACGGTCTCGAGCGCGGGATCGGGCCCAGTCCCGGTCGCGGCCGCGGGCAGCACGGCCGACGCGTCGGCCTGCTCATCACGGAGGTCGACCCGGCGCAGCATGGAACCGGATCGTACCCGCCGACTCCCGGAGGCCCCGGAGGGTTGCGACGCCCGTCGGCGCCCTAGGGTCCGGGCGATGTCCGCGACCTCCGACCACGCCGAACTCACGATGCTGCGCAGCGTCCTCGACGACCTCGTGACCCGCATCGTGGCGATCTCCGACCGGTACCGCGAGAGCGAGGACTCCGCGGTCGCCGCCGATCTCGACGGCGCCGAGCGCACCCTGCTCACCGCCCGGCGGGCGGTCGACCGCGCCGTGGACACCCTGCGCACGATGTCCTGACGGTCGTGCGTCAGCGCCGGGACGTGCGCGACCCCGCCCGACCGGGCGCGCCGGAACCGCCGCCGCGCGGCACGCCGGTCCCGACGGCCGGGCACACGTCGGCGAGCGTGCACGCGTCGCAGGCCGGGCGGCGGGCCGAGCACACCCGTCGACCGTGGAGGATGAGGCGCAGCGAGAACCGCCCCCGCTCCGCCGGCGCCACGAGTCGGTTGAGTTCGAGTTCCACCCGGACGGGGTCCTCCTCACGGGTGAGGTCGAGTCGCCGCGACAGTCGCCCGACGTGCGTGTCCACCGGCAGACCGGGCAGGTCGAACGCGACACTGCGCAGCACGTTGCCGGTCTTGCGTCCGACACCCGGGAGCCGCACCAGGTCGTCGAGTTCCGTCGGCACCTCACCCCCGTGCTCGTCCCGCACGATCCGCGCCATCCCGATGAGGTTCTTCGCCTTCTGCCGGTAGAAGCCGGTCGAGTGGACGAGCCGTTCCACCTCCTCCGGGTCGGCGCCGGCCAGCGCCGGCGCGTCGGGGAACCGGGCGAAGAGGCTGGGGGTGACCGCGTTCACCATCTCGTCGGTGCACTGCGCCGACAGGATCGTGGCGGCCAGGAGTTGGAACGGCGAGGCGTGCGTGAGTTCGCACTCCGCCCGTGGGTACAGCGCCGCCAACCGCTCGATCACGATCTCGGCTCGCACCTTCGCACCGCGGGGCAGGGCCATGGCCGCAGGGTACCCTCGCCCGGTGGATCCCCTCCTCGTCGCACGTCCGATCGACGCCGTCGCGCGCGAGGCGATCCGGGCCCGGGCGACGGCGATCCACGAGTCCATCGGCGTCGCGCCGCTCGGCGAGGCCACGGGGCGCGACCTCGAGGAGCCGGGGCCCGAGTCCTTCGTCGTCGAGGACGGCGACACGATCGTGCACGCGATGCACGGATCCGCCCGGTGGACCCTCGGCGTGGTCCCGGGGACGTCGTCGCGAGCCGCGCTCGACGCCGCACTCGCGGCCGTCGCCGAACGGAGTGCGGACCCGGTCACGGTCTGGGTCACCGGGGCCGACCGTCCCGACCGTGCCGCGATCACCGCCGACCTCCATGCCGCGGGTCTGGGCGTGGCCCGTCGCCTGCTGCGCCTGGAGGTCGTCCTCCCGATCGAACCCCGTCCCTTCCCCGAGGGTACGACCGTGCGCGGCTTCGATCCGACGACCGACGCCGAAGCGTGGCTGGCGGTGAACAACCGGGCGTTCGTCGAGCACCCGGAGCAGGGCGGGTGGGATGCGGCGACCTTCGCGGCACGGCGGGCCGAGTCGTGGTTCCGATCCGACGACCTGCGGGTCGCCCTCCTGGAGGATCGGCTCGTCGCCTCCTGCTGGACCAAGCGGACCGACGATCCGGGGCGTCCACCGATCGGCGAGATCTACGTGGTGGGCGTGGACCCGAGCGCGCAGGGCCTCGGCCTCGGCCCGGCGATCGTCACCGAAGGACTCGACCACCTCGCCCGCCGGTGCGGCGCCCGCATCGGCATGCTCTACGTGGACGCGGCGAACGCCCCGGCCGTCGGCCTCTACGACCGCCTCGGGTTCACCCCGGTACACGAGGACCACGCCTTCGAGGTCCCGCGGTGACGACACCCATCACCCGGTACGCCGCGACCCCGGAGGACCTCGCCGCCGTCATGGCCGGCGCGGGCGCCCCGGCCTACCGCGCCCGTCAGATCCACGACGCGCTCTGGACCCGGCGCGTGCCGCTCGACACGGCGACCGACCTGCCCAGGGACCTGCAGCGTCGACTCGACGAGATCCTCCCCTACGCCCTCGAGCTCGAGACCGAGTCCCGCAGCGCTGACGACCTCACGGTGAAGTGGCTCTGGCGAGCGGTGCGCGACGGCGCGCAGATCGAGACCGTGCTCATGGAGTACCCGGATCGCGCCACCGTGTGCGTGTCGTCCCAGGCGGGCTGCGCGATGGGTTGCACCTTCTGCGCCACCGGTCAGGCCGGGTTCGAACGGCATCTCGACCGGGGGGAGATCCTCGAGCAGGTCGTGCGGGCGGCGCACGCGACCGACCGCCGGGTGTCGAACGTCGTCTTCATGGGGATGGGCGAACCCCTCGCCAACTACGACGAGGTGTGGGGCGCCGTCGAGCGCATCCACGGCGACCTCGGGATCTCCGCGCGCCACATCACGATCTCGACCGTCGGCGTGGTCCCGGGGATGCGACGGCTCGCGCGTGAACGGCTCCCGGTGACGTTGGCCGTCTCGCTCCACGCCCCCGACGACGACGGTCGATCGACCCTCGTGCCGCTGAATGATCGCTACCCGATCCGGGAGGTGCTCGGCGCCGCGCGCGAGGTCGCCGGGAGCCACGGGCGTCGAGTCACGTTCGAGTACGCGTGCATCGCCGACGTCAACGACACCGATGTCCACGCCGACGCGCTCGCCGATCT
Source organism: Actinomycetes bacterium (assembly GCA_046081705.1). GTDB lineage: Bacteria > Actinomycetota > Acidimicrobiia > IMCC26256 > IMCC26256 > IMCC26256. The sequence continues at coordinate 4,423 of JBJTWK010000036.1, forward strand.
CCTCGGCCCGCTCGGCCCGCACTTCAGCCACGTGAACCTCATCCCGCTCAACCCCACCGCCGGCTTCCCGACCCGGGGCAGCGAACGGGTGCGCGTGCTGGATTTCGCCGCCCGCCTCCGGACCCGGGGCATCACCGCGACCGTCCGCCGGAACCGGGGCACCGACATCGACGGGGCGTGCGGCCAACTCCGCGCCCGGGTCGCCCTCGGCCGGAGCCGCACGGCAGACTGACGCCCGATGAACGGCTCCCGGTGGATCAACCCCAACCAACCGCAGACGCTGTACGGCGCAACGATGCTCTCGTACCTCGACGGCGGCTTCGGGCTCCTCTACGGCCTCGGCTCGCCCCTGCTCATGGCGATCGCCATCGGACTCCTCGCCGGAGGCTGGGGCATCGCGAACGAGAAGAAGTGGGGCTACTGGGTCGCGGTGGCCGCCGCGGGCCTGCAGTTGGCCCTCCTCCTGCTCATCTACGGGCTGCGGGTGCTCGGCTTCCCACAGATCATGAACCTGATGTTCGACGCGCTCCTCGTGGGTCTGCTCCTCCACCCGATGAGCCGCGACTACCAGCGGCTCTGGTTCCGCTGATCGCGGCGGACGACCGGCGTGTGTGACACCCTCGCGGTCACCTCGGCGTCCGGCACCTGGTTCGCGAAGAACTCCGACCGGTCACCCGACGAACTCCAGGTCGTCGAGGCGAGCCCGGCCCGCACCCCCGGGGGCACGCTGCGCACGCAGTACCTCAGCCTCCCGGATCCCGGCGCGCACGCCCTCGTCGGGTGCCGCCCGACCTGGCTCGCGGGTCTCGAGGTGGGCGTGAACGAGCATGGCGTGGCGGTCGGCAACGAGAAGGTGTGGACGACCGACAAGATCCATCGCGCCCCCGACGCGCTCCTCGGCATGGACCTCGTGCGCCTCGCGCTCGAGCGCGGCACCGACGCCGACGGCGCCCTCGCGGCGCTCACCGAGGCCCTCGAGGCGCACGGGCAGGGCGGCAACGGCGAGTTCGGTCACCACGAGGCCTACACGTCGTCCTTCCTCATCACCGATGCTCGCAACGGCTGGCACGTCGAGACGTGCGGTCGCTCCTGGGCCGCGGCCCCGATCGACGGCGCGGTCACCATCTCGAACCGCGTCTCGATGCGGACCGGGTGGACGCGCGCATCGTCCGACGTGGCGCCCGGCACCGACATCGACGGGTGGCGACTGCCCGGCGCCGACGTGCGGATCGCCGACGGACGCCTCGCCACGACCCGCCGCGCCGTGCAGGACGCCCGGACGATCGACGAGCACCACCTCTTCGCCCTGCTGCGCGACCACGCGCATCCACCGGCGAACGCCCACGGTCCCGGCCTCCCCGGCCCGCCCCCGCCGGCACCCGGCGCCGGGTTCGAGCACTTGAGCGTCTGCATGCACCTGGCCGGCGTGAGCACGACCACCGCCTCCATGGTCGTGCACCTCCCAGCGGACCCGGCGATCGCCGTTCGGGTGTGGTGTGCGATCGGGAGCCCCTGCGCTTCGGTGTACGTGCCCGTCGACCCGACGGTGCCGCCGACGGTCCTCACCGAACCGGCGACCGCCGCGAGGTTCCGAGCCCTGCGCCGACGCGTCGAGTCCGATCCCGACGCGTTCCTCGAAGCACGTGCCGTGCTCGATCCGCTCGAGGATGCGCTGCTCGGGGCCGGATCCGGCTCCGACCCGGGCCGTGCGATCGGCGACGCCCTCAGGCGCCTCGGGGTCTGAGCCGCGAGTCCGCGCGCCGCCGGCCCGACCGCTACCGTCGCCCCGGCGCAGTCTTGGGGGCAGCCATGGAGTACAACCTCGCGGACCTCTGGGAGGCCGTGGTCGACGCGGTGCCCGACCGGCCCGCTCTCGTGTGCGGCGCCCGGCGACTCACGTACGCCGAGGCCGACGCGCGGATCGATCGCCTCGCGGCGCACCTGCGCGAGCAGGGAGTCGGGCCCGGCGATCGGATCGCGCTCTACCTCCACAACGGCACCGAGTACCTCGAGGGGATGCTCGCCTCGTTCAAGCTGCGAGCCGTGCCGGTGAACGTGAACTTCCGGTACGTGGAGGACGAACTCGCGTACCTGCTGCGCGACTCCGGCGCACGCGTCGTGATCGCGCACCGGGAGTTCGCCCCGAAGCTCGCGGCGATCCGCGACCGGGTGCCGGTCGAGCACCACCTCATCGTCGAGGACGCGAGTGGCGCTGCCGTCCCGGACGAACTCGCCGCACAGGGTTACGAGGCGGCCCTGGATCGAGCCACCCCCGGACGCGCGGCGATCGAACGGTCCGCCGACGATCTCTACATCCTCTACACCGGGGGGACCACCGGCATGCCGAAGGGCGTCATGTGGCGCCACGAGGACATCTTCTTCGGCGCGTTCGGCGGCGGGGACTTCAACGGCGAGCGCATCCGGACTCCCGAGGAGATCGCCGACAAGGCCCGGGCCGGTCGTCTCCGTTGCCTGCCCGCGTGCCCGTTCATGCACGGCACCGCGCACTGGATCGCGTTCACGACCCTCTACTCGGGGGGCACCGTGGTGATCTCCCCGGACCGCGGGTTCGACGCCACCCGACTCTGGGGGATCGTCGCCGCCGAACGGGTCAACCTCCTCGTGATCGTCGGCGACGCGTTCGCCCGTCCCCTCGTCGACGCGTTGGACGAGGGCGTGTCGGCCGACGCCGTCGCCGGGTGCTCGGTCATCCTCTCCGGCGGCGCCATCCTGTCGCCGGTGGTGAAGCGGGCCCTCGTGGGCCACCTCCCGGGCACGATGGTCATCGACGGGTACGGCGCCTCGGAGACCGGCGGCCAGGGACGCTCGGTGACCGTCGCCGGCCAGGACCCGACCCCGGTGCCGAGGTTCCGCGTCGGGCCGCAGACCACGGTCCTCGACGAGCACCTGCGACCGGCGGCCCCCGGGACGATCGGCCTCCTCGCCCGGCGGGGTCACATCCCCCTCGGGTACCACGGGGACCCGGAGAAGACCGCCGCCACCTTCCCGACGATCGACGGCGTCCGGTGGTCGGTACCGGGCGACCACGCGGTCATCGAGGCAGATGGGTCCATCACCCTGCTCGGACGCGGTTCGGTGTCCATCAACACCGGCGGCGAGAAGGTGTACCCGGAGGAGGTCGAGGCCGCGCTCAAGGGGCACCCGGCCGTGTTCGACGCGCTGGTCGTCGGCGCACCGGACGAACGCTGGGGCGAGCGGGTCGTCGCCGTGGTCGCGCTGCGCGCCGGCCACCCGGCGACCTTCGCCGGCATCGACGAGCACGTGCGCACCCACGTCGCCGGGTACAAGGCCCCCCGAGCCTTCGTCGTCGTCCCCACGATCCGGCGATCGCCGTCCGGCAAACCGGACTACCGGTGGGGCCGGACCGTCGCCGAGGACGCGCTCGCACGCGGCGAGGTCCTCGGGTGACCGGAGGACCGCAGCGCCGTCGGTAGGGTGCGCGGGTGCCGAACCGCCTCGCCGACGAGACCTCGCCGTACCTCCGCCAGCACGCCGACAACCCGGTCGACTGGTACCCGTGGGGCGAGGACGCCTTCGCCGAGGCGCGTCGACGGGACCGTCCGATCCTCCTCTCCGTCGGGTACTCGTCCTGCCACTGGTGCCACGTGATGGCCCACGAATCCTTCGAGGACCCCGCGACGGCGGCGATCATGAACGACCTCTACGTGAACGTGAAGGTCGATCGTGAGGAGCGACCCGACGTCGACGCGATCTACATGAGCGCGGTGCAGGCGATGACCGGTCGAGGCGGCTGGCCCATGACCGTGTTCCTCACCCCGGACGGCACACCGTTCTACGGCGGGACCTACTTCCCGCCCGAGGACCGTCCCGGCATGCCGTCGTTCGAGCGCGTGCTGCGCGCCCTCGACGACGTCTGGACGAACCAGCGGGACCAGGTCGCCGAGCAGGGCACGCAACTCCGCGAGCACATCGAACGCGACGCCCGCCCGCTCACCGAGGATGCCGACCTGCCGACCGGCTGGCAGGCCGGGGTCGTCGATCGCCTCGAGCGCCAGTTCGACGCGCGTCTCGGCGGATTCGGTCGGGCGCCGAAGTTCCCGCCGGCGATGACCATCGACCTGCTGCTCCGGGAACACGTCCGCAGCGGGGACGAGCGCGCGCTCCGCATGGCCACCACCACGCTCGACCACATGGCGGCCGGCGGTATCCACGATCACGTCGGTGGCGGGTTCGCCCGCTACTCGACCGACGAGCACTGGCTCGTCCCCCACTTCGAGAAGATGCTCTACGACCAGGCGCTGCTCCTCGGCGCCTACCTCCGCGCCCATCTCGTGACCGGCGAACCGAGGTACCGCGCCGTCGTCGAGAGCACCGTCACCTACGTGCTGCGCGACCTGGCGACCTCGAGCCCCGGCTGGGCCTCGGCCGAGGACGCCGACTCCGAGGGGATCGAGGGCCGCTTCTACCTGTGGACCCCCGACGAGGTGCGGGCCGCGTGCTCGGATCCCGATGCCGCCGCCGCGGTCATCGACTGGTTCCGGATCACCGCGGCGGGGAACTTCACCGATCCGCACACCGGACACACCGGCACGATCCTCGCCGCGCCGGCACCGGATGCGACGCCGCCGCCGCAGGTGCTCGCCGCCGTCCCGGATCTGCTCGCGCACCGGGCGCTGCGCGTCCGACCCGGACTCGACGACAAGGTGCTCCTCGCGTGGAACGCGTGGTTCCTCCGCAGCCTCACCGAGGCGGCCGCCGCGTTGGGCAGAGACGATTGGATGGCCGCGGCCCGCGACAACGCCCGCTTCCTCCTCACGGCGATGCGGGACGAGCGCGGGCGGCTCCTGCGCTCATGGCAGTCCGGGAGGGGCCACATCCCGGCCTACGCCGAGGACCACGCGGCGCTGCTCGGTGCGCTCGTCACGCTCGCCGAGCTCGACGACGTCGCGTGGCTCGACGACGCCTGCGTGGTCGCCGATGCACTGCTGCGCCTCTTCGGGCGCGACGGGGGCGGGTTCTTCACGACCGGGGAGGATCAGGAGCGCCTCATCGCCCGCACGCTCGACCTCCAGGACAACGCCACCCCGGCGGCCAACTCGCTCGCCGCCGAGGCGCTCCTGCGTCTCGCCGACCTCACGGGCGGGACGCAGTACCGGGAGGCGGCACTCGGCGCGCTGCGACTCGTCGGGGCCACCGCGCCGCAGTACCCGACGGCGTTCGCGTTCGCACTCGGCGCGATGGAACGCGCCGCGATCCCCACCCTCGAGATCGCGCTCGTCGATCCGACGCCCGAGATGCGGGCCGAGGTCGTCGGCCGGCTGCTCCCGGTGTCGGTGACCGTCACCGGCGGAGACCCCGCGGCCGCGGCACGGACGCCACTGCTCGACGGACGCGCCGATCGCGACCGGGCGACGGCCTACGTGTGCGAAGCGGGCGTGTGTCGCCTCCCCGTGACCGACGGGCCGGCCCTGCGCCGAGAGATCGATGCGGTGCTCGCGCGCCGCCGCGCCTGACCTCCGGAGCGGCGCTCGGGGTGCGTCAGGCGACGCCGAGGCCGCCGGCGAGCGCGTCGGCGGTCGCCCAACCGAACGCGATCACGGCCTCACCCCGGTTGGGGTCGCACTCCCCGACGACTGCGGTCGCGGCCTTGCCGCCACCCTTCACCGTGCTGGTGTCGAGCACCGGCTCCACGCACTTGCCGGACTGCACCCGGAACGCGTGCTCGTCGTAGCGCGCCTCACAGCCGAACCGCTTCGCGAGGCGCCGGCCCCAGGCCCGCTCCTCCCCGGTCGGCTTGTAGTTCGGGCGGGGCACGACGTCGTCGAGTTGGCCGACAAGCCCGTAGGCCGACGCGTGGGCGATCCGGCCCGCCACGAGGACGTCCTCGTCGGGAAAGGAGATGGCGGCCCGTCGGTAGAGCTCGGAGACGAGCGCCTTGACGGTCGCACCGCTGGCCCGGCCCTTCCGGACCGCGCCAAGGCCCCAGAGCACGCACGGCGTGCCACCGACGCGCTCGAGCGACCCGAAGAGGAAGCCGTGGCGCTCGTCGTCGACGCTCGCGAGGACGATGAGCGGGAACTTCTCGACCTGGGCCTCGAGGTGCTCATCGGCACCGCCGAGCCCGACCTTGGCGAGCAGCTGGCTGAACTCGTCGAGTTCCACCGGCTTCAGGGAGACGGAGTCGCGCGATTCGATATGCATGGGTCTCCTATTGTGCCCGAGGACACGCCGCGCTGCCAATCGCCTCGGCCACCGGACCGGCCCGGTTCCGCCCGGGTCGTCGATGTCCTCGGCCCTCGTCACGGGCCCGCCACCGGCGCAGATCGCCGCGGACCGGCGTCGGGACCTTTCGCGCCAGCTGACCCAAGGGGGCCGGGATCGGCACCTGCGTGGCCGTCCGACCGCGACGGATCGTTCGCTGGATGGTCCTTGTAGGACAACCTTCAGACGCCGAGTTCGGTCTCCCGTTCGATAACGAGTGTCATCATCGGTGACATGGCGCAACCCGTCACAACTCGACCACCGAAGCAACGCCGTAGCCGAGTGACCGGCGATCGCATCCTCGACGCGACCGAGCGCCTACTGGCCACCGTCGGCGTCGCCGGGCTCGACCTACGGGCTGTATGCGCTGAGGCCGGGCTCACCACCGGCGCGGTGTACAGCCGCTTCTCCGGGAAGGAGGGCTTGCTCGATGCCCTGTTCGAGCGGTTCG
>JBJTWK010000037.1:0-35441 GCA_046081705.1 Actinomycetes bacterium
CCCACGGCCACTGGGACCACATCCAGGCGGTGACCGCGGCCCGGGACGCCGGGATCGAGGTCGGGGTGGCCGCGGGCGACGCCACCATGCTCCCGGCCTACGACTTCGTCATCGACGACGAGGACGTCCTCGAGGTCGGGGCCTTACGGATCCGCAGCATCCACACGCCGGGCCACACGGCCGGCTCGACCTCGTTCCTCCTCGAGGGCACCCCGCTGCTGTTCACCGGCGACACCCTCTTCACTGGTGGGCCGGGCAACACGAAGTTCGAGGGCTCCTCGTTCGACACGATCATCGAGTCGATCGACCGACGCCTGCTCACCCTGCCGGCCGACACCCTCGTGCTCCCGGGCCACGGCCTCGACACCACGGTCGGCACCGAGCGGCCGCACCTCGACGAATGGGTCGCCCGGGGCTGGTGATCGGTCGGGCGGTCGGGCCGCTCCGATTTCCACTACGGACGTAGTGGTAATACCATCCGAGACGTGGCCGACGCCCTCCTGCTCATCGACGACCTCCACGTGGAGGCCGATGGCGCCCCGATCCTGCGCGGCGTGACCCTCGAGGTCGGCACCGGCGAGGTGCACACCCTCATGGGCCCCAACGGTTCCGGGAAGTCGACGCTGGCCAACGCCCTCCTCGCCAACCCCGCCTACACGGTCACCGGCGGGCGCATCGTGTTCCGGGGTGAGGACGTCACCGCCCTCTCGACCGACGAGCGCGCGGCCCGCGGGATGTTCCTCGGGTTCCAGCACCCCGAGGAGATCCCCGGGGTGAGCGTCCTGAACTTCCTGCGCCAGGCCCTCGCCGTCCGCAAGGGCATCCCCGACCTCTCGGTGCTCGAGGTCCGGATGGACCTCATGGCCTGGACCGCCAGGCTCGGCATGGACGAGCGGTTCCAGGAGCGGTACCTCAACGAGGGGTTCTCGGGCGGCGAGCGCAAGCGCAACGAGATCCTCCAGATGGCACTCATGCAGCCCGACCTCGCGATCCTCGACGAGACGGACTCGGGCCTCGACATCGACGCGCTGCGCGAGGTCGCGCACGGCATCGGGATCGTGCGGGAGTCGCGTCCCGATCTCGGGGTCCTGCTCATCACGCACTACCAGCGGATCCTCGAGCACCTCACCCCCGACCGCGTCCACGTCCTCGTCGACGGCCGGATCGTGGCCGAGGGTGGCGCCGACCTCGCCGCACGCGTCGAGCACGAGGGCTTCGACGCCTTCCGGGAAGCCGCGGCCTGAGGTGACCCTCGACGTCGCGGGCCTGCGCGCCCAGTTCCCGCTGCTCGCCCGGCCGGTGCACGGCAAGCGACTCGTGTACCTCGATTCCGCCGCGACGGCGCAGAAGCCCCTCGCCGTCCTCGACGCGATGGACCGGTACTACCGCGAGACGAACGCCAACGTGCACCGCGGCGTCTACACCCTCGCCGAGGAGGCGACCGCGGCGTTCGAGGCCGGCCGGGCCCGCACCGCCCGGTTCATCGGCGCGACCGACCCGCACGAGCTGATCCTCACCCGCAACGCCACGGAGTCCATCAACCTCGTCGCCCGGACCTGGGGCGTGCGCAACCTCGGCGAGGGCGACGTCGTCGTGCTCACCGAGATGGAGCACCACGCCAACATCGTGCCGTGGCAGATGCTCGCGGCCGAGCGGGGCATCGAGATCCGGTGGGTCCCGATCGACGGCGCGTACCGCCTCGACCTCTCCGACCTCGACGCCCTCCTCGACGGCGCCAAGCTCTTCGCCTTCACCGCGATGTCGAACGTGCTCGGCACGACCAACGACGTCGCCGCGCTGGCAGCCGCCGCGCGCCGCGCGGGAGCCGCCGTGCTCGTCGACGCCTGCCAGTCGGTCGCGCACGAACCCACCGACATCGCCGCGTGGGACGCCGACTTCGTCGCGTTCTCCGGCCACAAGATGGTGGGCCCGACCGGCATCGGTGGGCTGTGGGGCCGGCGCGGGATCCTCGAGGAGATGCCGCCGTTCCTCGGCGGGGGCGAGATGATCCGCGACGTCCGCAAGGAGGGCTTCACCACCAACGAGGTCCCGTGGAAGTTCGAGGCCGGTACCCCGGCGATCGCCGAGGCGATCGGCCTCGGCGCCGCGGTCGAGTGGCTCGAGGGCGTCGGCATGGCCGAGATCGCCGAACACGAGCGTCGACTCACCGAGTACACGCTGGGCGCGCTCGCCGACCGGTTCGGCGACGACATCACGATCTACGGGCCGGCGACCGCCGAGGGGCGGGGCAGCGCGATCTCGTTCCTGTTCCGCGACATCCACGCCCACGACATCTCGCAGGTGCTCGACGAGGACGCCGTGTGCGTCCGGGCCGGACACCACTGCGCGAAGCCGCTCATGCGGGTGCTCGGGGTGCCGGCCACCACGCGGGCCAGCCTCGCCATGTTCAACGACACCGACGACGTCGACGCCCTCGTGAGCGCGCTCGCGAAGGCACAGGCGTTCTTCGCCCTCTAGGATCCCCACCGTGCCCGGACTCGAAGACCTCTACCGCGAGATCATCCTCGACCACTACCGCGCCCCGCGGAACCGTGGCGAACTCCCCGCGCCGCCGGCCACCCGCGTCGAGGGCTTCAACCCCCTCTGCGGCGACGAGGTCGTGCTCTTCCTCGAGGTCGGCGCGGACGGCACCGTCACCGACGTGCGCACCGCGGGCCAGGGTTGCTCGATCTCGCAGGCGTCCACCTCGATGATGAGCGCCGCCATCAAGGGCAAGTCGGTCGACGAGTCCCGTCGCCTCATCCGGGCGTTCAAGGCGCTCATGTCGATCCACGAGTCCAAGCTCGAGGGCGGGGACGCCACGGCAGCCACCGAGGAGGCCCTCGAGGGGGTCCGCCTCGGCGACCTCGAGGCACTCCAGGGCGTCGTGAAGTTCCCTGTGCGCATCAAGTGCGCCACCCTGGCCTGGAACACGCTCCAGCAGGGTCTCGACGAGGCCACCGGCGCCTGAGCCCTTCGACCCGGACGCACGGAGCACCGTGCGCACTGCGTGGTCATCGTGGTCATTGATGCCGTCGTGGTCGGTTCGCGGCGCTGGTGAAAAGGGTCACGGACACCTCGCGCGAGCGCGTAGCCTTCCCGACACGGGAATGTCACACCCCCGGGCTAGGTTGCGAAGGTCGTCCAACGAAGAGGAGCACATGGTGAACACCGAACTGGTGGAACTCATCGACGCCGGGCTCGAGCGCTTCGGCAGCCGCGACCTCATCTCGGGTGCGGAGGTCCTCGACTTCCTGCTCGACCTGCGACTCTCGGCCATCACCCCCGACCCGCTCGCCCAACTCCTCGAGGAGGAGTCCGAGCCGGCCATCGGCTGATCCGCTCGGCGGCGCGAGGCGTCGCCGATGACAACGGAGTGTCCGCCGGCGTCCGTCCGCGCGGTCGTGCCCCACCCCACAGGTCCCTGCGTGGAAGAATCCACGCCATCGACGACCTGACTCCCTCCCGCCCTCCCGCAGCCGGCGACGACCCGAGCCTCTCGCGCCGCGAGCGCCGGCTCGCCCGGGCGCGCGCACCCCGCCGCGGCCGACGTCGGCTCCTCACCGGGCTGGCGGTGGTCGCGATCGTGGGCCTCGTCGGTGGGACCGGGTGGGCGGTCGTCGCGTACTGGCCCTCGAGCGACGACGCGAACGCCGTCGACGCGCCGTCGAGCACGAGTCGGTCGACGACCACCACCACGACCACGGTGCCGCCGAGCACCTCGACCACGATCCCCGCGCTCGTCCAGCCCGCGCCCGTCGTGCTCCCGCCCGTCCCCGGCGGCACGGTGTCGCAGGGTTCCACCGGGGCCGAGGTCGCCCTGTACCAGGAGCGCCTCGCAGCGCTGCACTTCGATCCGGGCACGCAGCGCGGCACGTTCTCCACCGACACCACCTACGCGGTGCACGCGCTGCAGAAGCTCATGGGCGTACCGGTGAGCGGCCGCCTCGGCGAGCCCGAGCGTGCCGCGCTCCAGAACTTCCAGTACCCGGCGCCACTGCACCCGACCGCGGAGCCCGACCGCACCGAGGTCGACATCACGAAGCAGGTCATGACGGTCTACGAGGGCCATCAGGTGCGCCTCATCACCACGATCTCCACCGGATCGGGCGAGCGGTACTGCTACACGCCCTTCTACTCCACGACCCGGGTGTGCGAGAACGCACTGACCCCGCCCGGCCGGTACGCGTACACCTACTACGTCGACGCGTGGCACCGCTCCCCGCTCGGCCAGCTGTACAAGCCCTTCTACTTCAACCGGGGCATCGCGGTGCACGGCTACCCGAGCGTGCCGGTGCGCCCCGCGTCGCACGGCTGCGTGCGGGTGCCGATGCGCGTCGCCGACTACTGGGAGACCCTCGTCGACAAGGGCGACCCGGTGTACGTCGACGGCACGCAGGCCGCCACGGTCCAGGCGCCGAACGTCGTGAACCCGAACCAGCCCGCACTCCCCGGCACGCGCACCGTCGGCGGTCCTCCGAACGTGGCATCCGGCACGCCGTCCACCACGGCGCCGCCCTCGATCGGCCCGGTCGATCCGACGCCCACGACCGTCGCCCCCACGACGACGACCGTTGCACCCACGACCACCACGGTCGCTCCGACCACCACGACCGCGCCCGTCGGTTGATCGCTGCGGGCCGCCGGCCCGCACCCCGCTAGAAGCCGGGATCGGCGAACGGATCGGGCGCGGCGTTCCGCACGGGCCCGGGGACCTCGATGCCGAGACGGTCCGCGATCGCGTCGTAGCCGCCGGCCTCGAGTTCGTCGGCGAGTTCGGGTCCGCCACTCGTCACGATGCGGCCGCCCATGAACACGTGGACGACGTCGGGCGTGAGCTCGGTGAGCAGGCGCGAGTAGTGCGTGATGGCGAGGACGCCGAGGCCGGTCTCGGTGGTCATCGCCTTGACGCGGCGGGCGACGTCGCGCAGCGCGTCGACGTCGAGGCCGGAGTCGATCTCGTCAAGGACGGCGTACCCGGGGCGCAGCAGTGCGAGCTGCAGGGTCTCGGCCCGCTTCTGCTCGCCGCCGGAGAACTCGACGTTCACGCCCCGCGTGAGGAACTCGTCGCGCACCTCGAGGCGCGCGGCCTCAGCGGCGAGGGCCTCGTCGAGGCCGTCGGTGTCGGCGCCCCGGGCGCGCATCGATGCGCCGAGGAGGTCGGCGATGCGCACGCCCGGCACCTCGATCGGGTACTGCATGGCGAGGAAGAGGCCGGCCGCGGCCCGCTGGGAGGTCTCGAGGCCGAGGATCTCCGTACCGTCGACGGTCACCGACCCGCCGGTCGCCGCGTAACCGTCCCGGCCCATGAGCACGTGCGAGAGCGTGGACTTGCCCGACCCGTTCGGGCCCATGAGCGCGTGCACCTCGCCCGGCGCGACCTCGAGGTCGACGCCCCGCAGGATCTCGGTGCCGGCGACGCCGCCCCGCAGGTCACGGATGATGAGGCTCACGGGACCTCCACGATCACGTCGTCGCCGGCGATGCGCACGCCGTAGACGGGCACCGGCCTGGTCGCCGGCAGCGACCGCGGCTCGCCCGTGGCGAGCGCGAAGGTCGCGCCGTGCTTCGGGCACTCGATCGCGCACGCGCCCGCGTCGATCTCGCCCTCGGCGAGTGAGGCCTCGGCGTGCGAGCACCGGTCGCCGATGGCGTACCAGTCGTCGTCGATGCGCACGACCGCGACCCGGTGCCCGTCGGCGTCGACCCGACGCGCCCCGCGTGCGGGGAACCCGCTCACGCTCGCCACGCGCACCTCAGCCACGGCCGTCCCCCGCGTGGAGGTGGCCGAGCTTGTCGTGCACGGCGCGGCGCAGCGGACCGACGAGGGACGCCACGGGCAGCCGTTCGAAGACGTCCTCGAAGAACCCGAGCACGATGAGGCGCTCGGCCTCCTCGGGCGGCACGCCGCGGGTGGCGAGGTAGTACCGCTGGTCCTCGTCGATCGGCCCGACCGTCGAGGCGTGCGAGCACCGGACGTCGTCGGCCTCGATCTCGAGGTTCGGGATCGACTCGGCGCCCGCGCCCTCGGTGAGCACGAGGTTGCGGTTGCTCTGGGTCGCGGTGGACTTCTGAGCCTCCGGGTGCAGGTGTACGAGGCCCGAGTAGACCGAGCGAGCCCGATCCTCGACCGCGCCCTTGAAGAGGAGGTTCGAGTGCGTTCGGGGGGCGATGTGGTCCTGGAGCGTACGGAAGTCGAGCATCTGGTCGTGGTCGCCGTAGTAGACGGCCACCTGCTCGGACTCGGCACCGGTCCCCTCGAGGCGGGCCTCGCTGCGCAGACGCGCGTACGCACCACCGAGTGCGACCGCAGACGATCGCAGCGCGGCGTCACGGCCGAGGTGGGCCCGCTGCAGCGCGATGCTCCACGTGCGCGGGCCGTACTCCTGCACCGACTGGTACCGCACGTTCGCGCCGTCGCGCACGACGAGTTCGACCACGGCGTCGACGAGGTGCTCGACGTCGGGCGAACCGAAGCGCTCGAGCACCGAGACCTGACTCGTCTCCTCAGCCACGACCAGCGTGTGCGGGAAGGAGGCGAGGCCGTCACCGTCGGACCAGTGGAGCACGACGATCGGGGCCTCCACCACGACCCCGCGCGGCACGTGGATGTACGCGCCACCGGCGAGGAAGGCGTCGTGGAGCGTGGTGAACGCATCGGGTGATGCGTCGGAGGTGGACCCGAGCGTGTCGGCGACGGTCGCATGATCGAGGGTGGCGAGCCCACCGACCACCACGCCGCGCTCGGCGAGCGCAGGGTCGAGTTCGTGGTGGACCACCCGGCCGTCGCGCACGACGACGAGCCCGGCGCGGCTGCCGGCCTCGGCGGCCACCGGGCCACCGCCGGGCACCGCGTCGACCCCGGGCTGCCCCAACTCCTCGGCGGAGAGGGGCCGGAAGCGCCCGAGGTCGAGGTCGTCGATCCGGCTGTAGCGCCAGATCTCCTCCTCCGCGGTCGGCCACACCGCGTCGGCGAGCGCCTCGGCCGCGGCGACCCGTCGGTCACGGAGCCAGTCGGGGCCCCCGAGCGCGCGTGCGGCCTCGGGGGTGAACGGGTGCTGCATCGTCATCGGTGGTACCCGGTCAGCCGACCGAGCCCTCCATGTTGAGTTCGATGAGCCGGGAGAGCTCGACCGCGTACTCCATCGGGAGGGTCTTGGTGATCGGCTCAATGAAGCCGTTGACGATCATCGCGGTGGCCTGCTGCTCCGAGAGCCCGCGGCTCATCAGGTAGAAGACCTGGTCGTCGCCGACCTTCGAGACGGTCGCCTCGTGGCCGATGCGGGCGTCCTGCTCGTCGACCTCCATGTAGGGGTAGGTGTCGGAGCGGGAGTCCTCGTCGAGGATGAGCGCGTCGCAGCGCACGTGGCTCTTCACGCTGTGCGCACCCTCGTCGACCCGCACGAGGCCGCGGTAGGTGGTGCGCCCGCCGTCCTTCGAGATCGACTTCGAGTCGATGATCGAGGTGGTCTCGGGCGCGGCGTGGGTCATCTTCGCCCCGGCGTCCTGGTGCTGGCCGGCGCCGGCGTACGCCACGGAGAGGACCTCGCCGTGGGCCTTCGGGCCGGTCATGACGACGGCCGGGTACTTCATCGTGAGCTTGGAGCCGAGGTTGCCGTCGATCCACTCGACCGTGGCCTCGGTCTGGGCGACCGCGCGCTTCGTCACGAGGTTGTAGACGTTCGGCGACCAGTTCTGGATGGTCGAGTACCGGATTCGCGCACCCGGCTTGGCGATGAGCTCGACCACTGCGGAGTGCAGGGAATCCGTGGAGTACACCGGGGCCGAGCAGCCCTCGACGTAGTGCACCGACGCACCCTCGTCGGCGATGATGAGCGTGCGCTCGAACTGGCCGGAGTTCTCGGCGTTGATGCGGAAGTACGCCTGCAGCGGCATGTCGACGTGCACGCCCGGCGGCACGTAGATGAACGAACCGCCGCTCCACACCGCGGAGTTGAGCGCGGCGAACTTGTTGTCGCCCGGCGGGATGACCGTGGCGAAGTGCTCGCGCACGAGCTCGGGGTACTCGCGCAGCGCGGTGTCCATGTCGGTGAAGAGCACGCCGAGGGCCTCGAGGTCCTCGCGGTTCTTGTGGTACACGACCTCGGACTCGTACTGCGCAGTGACGCCGGCGAGGAACTTCCGCTCGGCCTCGGGGATGCCGAGCTTCTCGTAGGTGTCCTTCATCTCCTCCGGGAGCATGTCCCAGTCGGAGACCTGCTTCTCGGTGGGCTTGATGTAGTAGTAGATGTCGTCGAAGTCGATGTCCGGCATGTTGGCGGCGAACCACGGCAGCATCGGCTTGGACTCGAACCGCCGGAGCGAGGCCAGGCGGAACTCGGTCATCCACTCGGGCTCGGACTTGTGCCACGAGATCTCGCGGACGATGTCCTCGTTGAGACCCTTCTTCGGCTTGAAGACGTACTGCTCGGTGTCGTGCCAGCCGAGCTTGTACTTGCCGAGGTCGATACCGCTGACGGACACCGCTGCCACCTTCGCCGGTGGGCCCCCCGGGGGTGGGGGGATTTCCACTACCGGGATAGTAACAATCCCCCGATCGCCCGTCCCAAGCGGGTTCCGGCGCTCCGGGCCGCCTCAGCGCAGGGCGGACTGCTGGGTCGCGCCGGCGGGTCGGGTGGTCGAGGTCGTGGTCGATGCCGCCGCGCCCGGCGAGCCCGCGACCTCCTGGGCCCGCTTGAGCAGCCGGCCGACCTCGTCGGTGAGTTCCTGGTAGCGGCCGAGGTCGCCGGCCTTGAGCGCGGCCTGGGCCTCGTCGTAGGCGGCGGCGGCCCGCGCGAGCAGTTCGCTCACGGTCGGGTCGTCCGTCGAACCACCGCCACCGGAGCCGCCGCCGTTCCCACCGCCGCCCGTGCCGCCACCGGCCGATCCGCCCTCGAAGAGCTGACCGAGCGCACCCCGCAGCGAGGTGTCGATCACCGCGCGACCCGCGTAGAAGGCGACGACGAACCGGAAGGACGGCAACTGCTGCCCCGTGTCGGCCTGCACGTACACCGGCCGGATGTAGAGGATCGAGTCGGCGATGGGCAGGAGTTGCATCGAACCCTGGATGACGCGGGAGCCCGTGCGCCCGAGCAGCGAGTACTGCTCGGAGATCTGCTGGGTGGTGTTGATCGTGCTGTCGACCTGCTGGGGGCCGTAGACGGAACGCCCGTCCGGGATGACGAACGACCGCAACTGCCCGTACGAGCCCTCATCGGAGTCGGCGACCATGAACGACACGAGGTTCGTGAGCGCATTGCCGCTCGAGACCGGCACGAAGGGCCGCAGCAACTGGAAGCGCACGTCGTCCTGCCCCGGCAACTTGATGAGCAGGTAGATCGGGTCGATGCGCCGGCCCGAGGACGACGCGGCCTGCGGTCGCTGCCCCGCGATGGTCGTCGGCGTCGAGTCGAGCACCGTCGTCCCGACCTCGCCCGACCCCGGGTCGGGCGAGACCGCCCAGAGGTCGGTCTTGTTGTAGAAGGTCGTGGCGTCGGTCATGTGGTACGTGCGGTACACGTCCGTCTGGGCCTTGAAGAGGTCCTGCGGGTACCGGAGGTGCGAGCGGAGACCTGCGGGCATCGCCGAGATCGGCTCGAACAGATCCGGGAACGCCTGCTGCCAGGACCGGACGATCGGATCCTTCGGATCGACGATGTAGTACTTGATGACGCCCGTGTACGCGTCCACGGTGACCTTCACCGAGTTGCGCACGTAGTTGAACTGGCCGCCGAGTCCCCCCTCGCCGAAGAACGGCTGGGAGTAGGGGTAGTACGAACTCGTCGTGAAGCCGTCGAGCATCCACACGATCCCCCCGTCGAGGATCACCGGGTACGGGTCGGCATCGAAGGTCAGGAACGGGGTCGCCTGCTCCACCCGGCTGCGGATGTCGCGGTTGAAGACCATCTGCGTCTTCGGGGTGACCTGCCCCGAGATGAGGAGGTTGTAGTCGTTGAAGCGGGTCGCGAACGCGAGCCGGCGCACGAACCCGTCGAGCTTGATCCCGCCGTCGCCCTCGTAGCGGTTGTAGGCGTCGACCTGCCCCCTGAGCGGGTAGTCGAACTCGTCGCTCTTGGCGTTCACGAGCACGTACCCACCCGTGCTCTCGCCGAAGTAGACGCGCGGCTGGGTGAGGGCGACGTCGCCGTTGGGCGGGATGTCCTTGAGGAGGTACTGCGGGGTGCCGTCGGCGGTGGCCTTGTTCGCGGCGCTCGCCACCGCGCCGAACCCGTGGGTGTACACGAGTTGCCGGTTCACCCAGGACTGGCTCGGCAGATCGGCCCGGTTGAGTTCGCGGGCGCTCACCATCACCTGCGTGGGCCGTCCGCCGATCGGATACCGGTCGACGTCGACGTCCGAGAACTTGTAGAAGGTCTGGAGCCCCTGGAACGACTGGTAGTTCCGGAGGGTCTCGTACGGATCCCAGAGCCGGGCGTTCTCGACCGTGGCCGAGTTCTCGACGATCTTCGCCGCGTCGAGGTCCTCCTGGTAGTCGTACGAGGTGACGCCGACCTTCGCGAGCCCGAACGCATCACGCGTCGCCGTGATGTTGCGCGCGATGTAGGGCTTCTCGCTCTGGAGTTCGTTCGGGTTCACCCGCACCGACTGGTAGATCGCCGGGAAGACGGTGCCGACCACCAGGGCGACGAAGGCCCAGAGGCCGACCGCGATCACGGGTAGGACCCAACCGCGTCGGCGGATGTTCCACACGAACAGCCCGGCGGCCACGATCGAGATGACCACGAGCAGGTTGAGCGCGGGCAGCTGGGCGGCGACGTCGGTCTTGCTCGCACCGGAGACCACACCGCGGGACGAGAAGTTGAGGTTGTACCGGGCGTACCAGTACTGCCCGGTCTTGACGAGGGCCATCACGGCGAGGATGACCGACACGTGCGCCTTCACCTGCGGCGTGACGCGCGACTGGGTCGGGCCCTGGAGTCGGATGCCACCGTTGAGGTAGTGCATCACGATCGTGGCCACGAGCACGACGACGAGCGCCACGAAGAGCCAGTTCAGGAAGAAGTTGATGAACGGCAGCTGGAAGACGTAGAAGCCGATGTCCTTGTTGAACTGCGGATCCACCCGACCGAACGACACCCGGTGGGTGAAGAGGACCCACTGCTGCCACTCGCCCGCCACCGTGCCGCCGACGACGATCGCGAAGAACGCCGAGACGAGCAGCCGGATCCGGGCCGAGTAGCGGGCCGCCGTCGCCTGGTACCGCGACGCCAGGTCCTCGACCGCCGGGACCGGGCGGGTCCTGGGCGCGAGGCGGTCCGCGATCGTGAGGCTCGTGTACATGAGCACGAAGAAGGTTGTGAAGAACACGAGGCCGAGCCCGACCTTGGCGGCGAGGAGGCTGCGCCAGGTGTCGGAGAACCCCACGGAGGAGAACCACAGGTAGTCGGTGTAGAAGACGGCCATCGCGCGGAAGCTCATGAAGAGGACCACGAGGACGACGCCGAGCGCGATGAGCCAGCCCCGGAGACGGCGGGCGCGCGGCGGACGGGGTTCGGCGGTCATCGTGCGCATCGGGGTCAGCCTAGAGGTCGGCACCCGATCCCGCTGCTCGCGCCCGGGGCGCGATCCGGAGGCGGGTCAGGCGTGAGCGGGGGTGAGCATGCAGCGACACCCGGGGTGGGCCGGGGGGTGCGGTTGCCCCGTCGGGAACGCATCCCCTCGTCGCGTCGCCTCGAGCGCGTTGTCGTCGCAATCGGCGCAGCGTCCGACCTCGGAGGGCACCCAGCGCAGCAGCGTGCCCTCGGCCACGGCGTCGTGGACCCCACGGGCCCAGGCCGCGGCGAGCGCGTCGGCCACCGCGTCCTCGAGCGGTGCACCCTTCGCCTCGCGGTAGGCCGCGCCGATCGCGCGCCGGGCAGCGTCCTCGCCATCGGTGTCGTGGAGTTCCACCGCGACGACCAGCCGGTCCCGCAGCGGCACGGCGATCGCCGCCACCGCGTCCGCGACGAGCGACGCCGGGGCGTCGGGGGCCGGCTCGGTCGTGTGCGTCGTGTGGGCACCGACGTAGGCCGCGGCGATCGGTGAGGCCATGACCGCGGCCCAGGCTTCGGCCCGGTCGGCGTCGTCCCCCACGATCGCGGTCGGGTCGGGTCGTCCCTTCACGGTCCGGAGGCGGTCGAGGACTGCGTTCTGGTCGTCCTGGAGCGCCCGCTTCGCCCGCTTGACCGCATCCCGCCGGAGCGGGGTGAGCACGACCTCGCACTCGGCCCGCACCGCGGCGTCGGCGTCGGCCGGTTCCGAATCCGTCTCCTCGAGGGGTGCCGGCGCGGGCTCCTCGGCCATCGGTCCGTCGACCGTCGCGGTCGGTCCGGCGTCATCGCCGCTCGCCTCCGCGTCGGGTGCGGGCTCCGGGGTCGGCGCCTCGGCGTCGGCCCGGAGCCGGGCGAAGATGTCCGAGACCGCCGGGCCCTCGGTCGTGGTCTCCTCGACCACCACGACGGCCGCGGCGTCGGGCCCGTCGACCGCGATCACGGTGACGGACTCCTCGACCCGCACGCTGTCCTCGTCCCTGATGCCGAAGGTCTCGCGCAGACGCCGGCGGCGCCCGCGCGGCTCCGCGGGATCGGGCGTCGGCGCCGGGACCTCGGCCGCCGGCGCGCCGACCTCCGGCGCCTCGACGGCCGGGACCGGCTCCGGCTCCATGACCGGCTCCGGCTCCACGGCCACCGCCACCGCGGCCGCCAGTTCGTCGTCGATGTCGGGTGCCGCGCTCGCCGGGGCCGGGGTGGCGAGCACCGCCGCACCTCGGGCCTCGACCTGCCCGAGGGCCTGGGTCGCGTCGGAGAGGGTCTGCTTCACGACACGGTACGCCCCGAGCAGGCGGTCGCGCCCGCCCCGCAGTTCCTCGATCTGCGCGGTCAGCAACTCGCGGCGACGAGCGAGGTCGGCGAGCACGCGCTCTCGCACGGCCTTCGCCTCGGCCAGCATGTCGCGGCCGGTCTGCCGGGCGGACTCCACCACGGACTCGCTCTCGATCCGCGCGTCCTCGCGCACGCGTGCCGCGTCGCGCTCGGCGTCCTCGCGCACCTGCGCGGCGTGGGTCTCGGCCGCCTCGCGGAGCGAACCCGACGCGTCGGTCGCCGCCGACTCGATCGCCGCGGCGGTCGCCTCGGCCGCCTCGGTGCGCTCCCGCGCCTCGGTCTCGGCGGTCTCGCGCGTCGAACGGGCGGTCTCCTCGGCCTCCCGCAGCACTACCGCCGCGCGGTCCTCGGCCCGGGTGCGGATGTCCTCGGCCGCCTCCTGGGCCGAGCGCAGGACCCGCGCCGTCTCCTCCCCGAGTGCGGCGAGCAGTTGCTGCTCGGTCGGGGCGGGCGGGTTCGCGAGTTCGGCCTCGAGCGCCCGGTTGCGCTCGCGCAGCGCGTCCTCACGGTCGTTGAGCGCGCCGACCTCCTCGGCGACGCGCGTGAGGAACGAGCGCACCTCCTGCTCGGAGACGCCGCGCACGGCACGGCCGAAGGATCGCGAGGCGATCTCGTCCGGGGTCAACTTCGGGCTGCTCGACACCGCGAGCCGGCGCACATCACCGCCGGGCACTGGCCACTCCTGCGTTCGTCGCTGCTGGTCTTCGAGTGGCTGATGTTACGAGTGTTGAGCGTGGGAGGCGAGGGATCCGGGCAGATTCCCGGTCAGGCGGCCGGCCGAACGACCGCGCGGCCCCCGTGGGCCTCGAGGGCCCGGACCGCCTCGTCGAGGGTCCGCACCCCCACGACCTCCATCCGGTCCCCCGCCCGGGCCCGGGCCTCCCGGACCTCGCCGCGGGGCACGAGCATGAGGCGGGCCCCGGCGGCCAGGGCGGCGACGGTCTTCTGGCGCACCCCACCGACGTCCCCGACGTTGCCGTCGGTGTCGATCGTCCCGGTCACCGCGACGTCGCCGCGACCGGTGAGGGACCCCGGGGTCATCTCGTCGATGATCGCGAGCGTGAAGGCCAACCCGGCCGAGGGCCCGCTCACCGGGCCGGGATCGATCGTGATGTCGACCGGGTAGTCGTAGGAGAGGTCCTTGGTCGTCGGAGCGATGCCGATGTAGGCCCGCCCCGTGAGGGGACCCGAGGTCGCGGTGCGCGACGTGACGCCCACCGCGAAGGGCGCCTCGGCGGGCGGACGCTGGACGGTGAAGGTGAAGGTGGTGCCGGCCGGCTGCGCCCGGACGGCGGCCCCGATCTCGTCGGCGAGTTGGATCGGACGACCGTCGATCGCCGTGATGACGTCACCCCGGCGCAGGCGGCCCTCGGACGGTCCCCCGTCGGCGACCTCGACGACGATCGCGCCGGACCCGGTGACCGGGACGTCGTAGCCGAGGTACCGGAGGGCCTCGGCCTTGGCGTCCTGCTGCGACTCGGTCATGAGTTGCTGGTTGAGGCGCCGGTCCTGGGCCGGCGTGCTGCGACCCAGGTACTCGCGCTCTCCGACGACCTCCTCGTCGTCGGAGAACGAGGCCTGGACGAACCGCCACAGGTTGGGTCGCTCGCTCGACACCGAGACCGTGAGGAAGAGCAGGTCACCGCGGGACGGGTAGGTACGGGCCCCCTCGATGTCGATGATCGGCTGCACCGGAGTCGCGCTCCCCGGGGAGAAGATGACGTAGGGCACCCGGATCACCGCGCCCGCAATCGCCACGAGCCCGACGAGCGACACGAGGACGATCCCGACGACCGTAGCGATCCGCGGTCCGCGTCGAGCGGGGGCGGCCGGGGCCCCCGTGGGCGGACCGGTCGGCGGTGGGTACCCGAGTGCGGGGCCGGGGTCGCCGGCGGGCCCGGGGCGGTCGGCGGCGTCGGTCGGCTCCATGGTCGCTGCAGCCTGCCACGCCGCCCGGACACCGCGGGATCGCCGCCCGGACCGGCCCACCTGCGACGATGGCACGGCGCGGGCGTCCGGCTCGCACGCCCCGAGCGAGGAGCCTCCCATCCCCGACCACCGACCCGACGGGCATCCCGGACCCCGCCTCGCCGTCGTGCGCGCCGGGTTCGGGCCGTCACCCGACCTGACGGTCATCGCGGCGGCCGAACACGACGACGACCCGCGGGTCCGGGCCGCGGCACTGGGCGCGCGGGTGCGCGCCGGTGCCGATGCGGGTCCCGCATGGCGGACGGCGTGTGGGGATCCGGACCCGATCGTGCGGCGCCGGGCCGCGGAGCTCGCACCCCGGGTCGCCGACGCCGACCCGACGACGCTCGCCGCGCTCGCCTCCGACGCCGACGCGTCGGTCGCCGAGGCGACGGCGTGGGCGCTGGGCGAACTCGCGGTCGATCCGGACGACACGGCTGCCGTGGTGACGACGCTCGAGCACCTCGCGCGCGACCACGAGGACGCACTCGTGCGCGAGGCCGCGGTCGCCGCGCTCGGGGCGCGGGGCGCGGGGCTGGCCACGATCCTGCACGCGTGCGGCGATCGACCGGCCGTCCGCCGGCGCGCCGTGCTGGCGCTCGCGCCGTTCGAGGGCCCCGAGGTCACCGCCGCGCTCACCCGCGCGCTCGACGATCGCGACTGGCAGGTGCGTCAGGCCGCCGAGGACCTGCTGGGGGTCGACGCCGCCGCCGGCGGCCCCGAGGGATCGGACGCCGGATCCGACGCCGGGTGACCCGGGCCCGTCAGGTGCGGGGGCTCCCCATGAACATGTCCTTGAGCAGGTCGAAGGACTCGAGGCACCGACCCGCCCCCTCGACGACGCATTCGAGCGGCGCGTCGACGAGTCGCACCGGGAGCGAGGTCTCCTTCGCGATGCGCAGGTCGAGCCCGCGGAGCATGCCGCCACCGCCGACGAGGTTGATGCCGTTGAGGATGAGGTCCTGGGCCAGTTCGGGCGGCGTGCGGCTCAGCGCGGCGACGACCGCGTCGCAGATCGCCCGCACCTGCTCCTCGATCGCGTCGCGCACCTCCTCGGGGGTGAGGACGATGACCTTCGGCAGTCCGGTCATGAGGTCACGACCCCGGACCTCGGCCCGGAACTCGTCCGGCGTCGGGAAAGCCGACCCGATCGCGAGCTTGATCTCCTCGGCGGTGCGCTCCCCGATCGCGATCCCGTAGGTCCGACGGACGAAGGCCTGGATGGCTGCGTCGATGTCGAAGGACCCGACCCGCACCGCCTCGAGGGACACGATGCCGCCGAGGGAGATGACTGCGACCTCTGTCGTCCCGCCGCCGATGTCGATGACCATGTTGCCGATCGGCTCGTGGATGTGGAGGCCGGCACCGATGGCCGCGGCCATCGGCTGCTCGATGAGGTGGGTGCTCGCCGCGCCGGCGCGTCGCGCCGCCTCGAGGACCGCCCGCTGCTCGACGTGCGTGATCGCCGACGGCACGCAGATGAGGACGCGGGCCCGGTACATGCGCGACACCCCAGCGCGCTGGAACAACAGGCGGATCATCCGCTGGGTGATGTCGAAGTCGGTGATCGCGCCACCGCGCAGCGGACGGACCGCCACGATGTAGCCCGGGGTCCGGCCGATCATCTGCCACGCGTCGTGGCCCATCGCGAGCACGTCCTGCGTCCGGTTGTTGAGCGCGATCACGGTCGGCTCGTTGAGGATGATCCCCTGGCCGCGCGCGTACACGAGCGTGTTCGCGGTCCCGAGGTCGATGGCGAGGTCGCGGGGCACGTCAGCGGTCCTCGCGGTGCCGGAACCGGGAGTGCTTCTCGCGTGGCGCGAGAGCGTCGCGTCGCTGCTCGAACTGCGAGATGTGGTGGTGCATGCCGCTCGGACCCCGGTGGCGCACCATCACGATCGCCACGCCGACGGCGATGAGCACGGCGATGAGGAGGAGGTAGATCACGGCCGCACCTCCCCGACCGGGCGGAGGTCGTGGGCGTCGAGCCCCCAGTCCGAACCGCCCTCCCAGTCCTCCCGCTTCCAGATCGGGGCGCTGGCCTTGAGGGCGTCGATGCAGAACCGGGCGCCCTCGAAGGCCTCGGGCCGGTGGGGCGAACTCACCGCCACCACCACGGCGGCCTCGCCCACGGCGAGTTCACCGGTCCGGTGGAGCAGCGCCACCCGTTCGATCACGGGCCAGCGGGTGCGGGCGGCCGCGGCGATCTCGGCGAGCACCCGCACGACGGCCTCCTCGTAGGCCTCGTACGCGAGGGCGCGCACCCCGGGCCGGTCGATGGAGTGGTCGCGGGCCACGCCGCAGAAGGTCACGACGGCCCCGGCGGCGGGGGTCGTGACCCACGACGTCGCCGCCTCGATCGGGAGGGGCGCGTCCGAGATGGCGAGCCAGTCGGCCCGGTCCGCGGGGGGAAGCACGGGGTCCATCGTAGGGCGAGGGCCCGCGGTCAACCCCGGCCGACCCGTCGGTACACTCCGCCGCCATGGCGGGGCGGACACCGGACCCGGGCGGCGGCCGGGGCGACGGACCGCAGGATCCCGACGATCTTGCTTCCGGCGACGCGCCCCGGGCCTGGTTGCACCCCTCGGAACTCGGGGCCCGGTTCGACACCCCGGCGGTGGGCACCCCGGCGGTCCGGGTCCCGACCGCGAGCCCGGCGGGCCGGGGCATCCGGTCCCTCACCCTCGCCGCCGCCGGACTCCTGCTCCTCGTGGTCGGCTTCGCCGCCGGGACCCGGCTGGCCCGTCCGAGCCCCGACCCGGTCGCGGTGCGGGGGGTGGCGACCGACGCCGGGCCGGGCCCGACGGGCGCCGCTCCGGCCGCGCCGGGACCCGACGCGTCGCACACCGCCACGGTCATCACGGCGGGCGGGCGGCGCAGCGGCGTGTGCGTCGAGGGCGGGATCGTCACCGCGCTCGAGGGCATCGACGCCACGGAGGCCGCCGAGGTGACGACCGGCGGGTCGAAGCGCCCGGCCCTGCTGGCCGCCGCCGATCCGGTCTCGGGCGTCGCCTTCTTCGCCGGCACGGCGTGCCCGAGCGGCCCGATGGACCTCCGGGCCGCCGCGACCCCGGCCGCCGGCACCCGGGTACGGGTCCTGGCCCGTCCGGCCGGCACCACCGGGGTGCAGGTGCGCGCGGTCCGCGTGGTCGCGGCCGGCGGACACGTCGTCGGGGTGCGTCGCGGCACCGCGACCGTCCGCCCGGCCACCGACACCTCCGTGCTCGGGGCTCCGGTGGTCTCCGACGCCGGTGCCCTCGTCGGTCTCGTCGTCGGGTTGGACGACAGCGGCGCGCACGTCCTGCCGACCGCCATGCTGCGCCGTGTCGTCGCCCAGCTCGTCGCCGGGCGGCCCGCCGGAGCCGGCTGGCTCGGCGTGGACATCGATCCGTCGGGCACGGTCACCGCGTTCGCGCCGGGGTCGCCGGCCCGCGCCGCGGGGGTCGCGGTCGGGGACACCGTCTACGCCGCCGACGGCCGCCGGACCGCCGACGCCGAGGCGCTCCTCGTGCTCCTCCAGGCCCGGGCGCCCGGCGACCGGCTCCGCCTCACCCTCGAGCGGGACGGTCGCACCCGCGACGTCGAGGTCGAGCTCGGCTCGGCCCCGCCGTCCGGCTGAGCCGACGTTCGACGACCTCGAGCGCGAGACTCCCCGCATGAGCGAAGCCCCCGCCACCGAGTCCGCAGGATCCTCCGAGCTCTCGGACCTCGACCGCGATCTGCTCAACGCGGTCCAGTGGGACTTCCCGCTCGACCCCGAGCCGTTCCGGGTGCTCGGCGAACGGCTCGGGATCCCGGAGGCCGAGGTGCGCGAGCGCATCCTCGCCGTCAAGGGCGCCGGGGTGCTGCGCCAGCTCTCCGCGATCTTCGACACGCGCGCGCTGGGCTACCAGTCCGCGCTCATCGCCGCGCAGATCGACCCGGAGCGGATCGACGAGGCCGCCGCGGTCATCAGCGAGCACCCCGGGGTGAGCCACAACTACAAGCGCAACCACGCGTACAACCTCTGGTACACCCTCGCGACGCCGCCCGGCGAGGACTTCGACGCCCACGTCGACGCGCTCCACCGGGCGAGCGGGGCGATCGTGACCCGGAAGTTGCCGACGCTGGTGCTGTACAAGATCGGCGTGAAGCTCGACATGACCGGGCGCACCGCGGCCGACGCGAAGACCGAGGTGCTCGAGCACGAGCGCCCCGAGCGGCGCGCGGAGATGGCCGCACCCGAACTCAGCCCGCTCGAGATGGCGGTCATCCGGGTGGTGCAGGAGGACCTGCCGGTCGTCGAGCGACCGTTCGCCGCACAGGCCGAACTCGTCGGGTGCACCGAGACCGAACTGCTCGACACCCTGCGCTCGTTCCTCGAGCGCAAGCTCATGCGTCGGTTCGCCGCGGTCATGAACCACCGCTCCGCCGGGTTCAAGGCGAACGCGATGGGCGTCTGGGCGGTGCCCGAGGAACGACTCGGCGAGATCGGACCGCAGATGGCCGGATTCGCCGCGGTGAGCCACTGCTACCGGCGTCCGACCTACGAGGACTGGCCCTACACCGTCTTCACGATGGTGCACGGCCGCAGCGCGCGCGACTGCGAGGCGACGATCGACGCGATCCGCACCGAGACCGGCATCGACGAGCATGCACTGCTCTGGTCGGTGAAGGAGTACAAGAAGACCCGCGTGAAGTACTTCACCGACGACTGGTCCGACTGGACCGACGAGCACCTGTCGGGCGCGTCGGCCTGAGGGATCGGCGTCAGCGTCGGCGCCGGCGCACCAGCGCCGCGCCGATCGCCACCCCCGCCGCCGCAAGGAGCGCGCCGAGCAGGGGCCGGGGCACCGCTGCGGTCGGCGGACGACCGTCGACGGCATCGAGGATCGCCTCCTCGTTCGCGACCCGGGGTCGCCAACCGGCCGCCATGAGTCGGTCCGTCGCGAGGACCCACGGGTGCTCGAGGTGCGGCACCACGCTCGGCGGCACGGGGCTCGCACCACCCGCGAACGCACGGGTGAGGATCCGGGTGAGGAGCTCCGCCGGCACCGCCGGGGCGCGGGATCGCCCGACGAGCGCGTCGAGTTGGTCGGCGGTGAGGGCCCCCTCGGCCGCCACGTTGTAGGCCCCCGGGAGGTCGACGGTCGCCGCGAGCAACACGGCGCGGGCGACGTCGTCCGGGTGGACGACCTGGATCGGGTTCGCTGCGCCGCGCACCCGCGGCCGCCACGCTCCGAGCAGCACGCGCGCCCACGCGTGGTCGGCCCCCCGGCCGATCACCGGCGCCGTGCGCAGGGTCGTGACGGTCACCGCGGGGTGATCGGACCGCCAGTCGATGAGGAGTCGCTCGATCTCAGCCGCGTGGGCCGCCGTCGTGTGGCCGGGGACGGGCCGGAGCGGCGCGTCCTCCGTGAGCGGCTGCGGATTCGTCGGCCACGCGCCGTAGACCGTGGCCGGTGCGACGCGCACGACGCGGGTGACCCCGGCGGATGCGGCGGCGTCGAGCACCCGGCGCGTCCCGACGACGTTGACCTGCGCGGCGAGCGCGTCGTCGATGATCGGATCCACGATGCCGGCGAGGTGGACCACGGTGTCGACCCCGGTGAACCAGGCCCCGAGGTCCGCGGTGAGGATGTCGCCGGTGCGGTGCTCGGCGCCCGCGGGGAGGCCGTCCGCTTCGCGGAGATCGATGGCGACGACGCGCCCGACCGCAGACGAATCGACGCACGCCCGGAGCACCGCGCGCCCGACGAGCCCCGAGCCGCCGGTGACCGCGACGGTCCGGGTCGCCGTCGCGACGGAACCGTTCGACTGCTCGTTCCCTACACTGACCATGTGAGCGACACTCCGAACCCGGGCGATCCGAACCGCGGATCCGACGACCCCTTCGGGCCGTTCGGGATCCCCGGCTTCGATCCGACCAGCATGAACCTGGCGGACCTGATGCGGCTCCTCCAGTCCGAGGGACCGGTGAACTGGGAGATCGCGCACCGAACGGCAGGCTACGTCGCGCTCGACGGCGAGCACGATGCCGCCCCGGACCCCGGCGAGGTCACCGCGCTCGAGGACCTCGCCCGCACCGCGGCCGGCATCGTGGCGGCCGAGACCGGGATCACCGAGGTCCTCTCGGCGCCGGTGCGCGTCGTCGGCCGGGCCGAGTGGGCCCGCATCCAGCTCGACGCGCTCAAGCCCGTGCTCGAGGCCCTCGCCGTGAGTCTGCGGGGTTCGCTCGACGACGCCGCGCCCGACCCGACGGATCTGCCCCCGGAACTCGCGGGCCCGTTCGCGGCACTCGGACTCGGTGGCGACGGCTTCGGCGGGATCATGGGCATGGTCGCCCCGATGCTGCTCGGCACCCAGGCGGGTTCGATGGTCGGGTACCTCGCCCAGCACGCGCTCGGGCGGTACGACCTCCCGCTCCCCACGACCGACCCCGCGGGACCGACCTTCGTGCTCGCGAACCTCGCGGCCTTCGAGGGCGAGTGGTCCATCGAGGCGCGCGACCTGCGCTTCGTGGTCGCGCTCCACGAGGCCGTGCAGACCGCGGTGCGCAGCCGTCCGTGGGTGCAGGACGCGCTCAGCCGTCTCGCGATCGAGTTCGTGTCCGGGTACGACCTCGACATGTCCCGGCTCGAGGACCGGTTCGGCGCGATCGATCCGGCCGATCCGACGGCGATCGCCGAGGCCGCCGAGCGACCCGAGGAGATCCTCGGCGCGATGCGCAGCCCGCGGCAGGACGACGCGGCCCGGCGCCTCGAGAGCCTCGTCATCGCGGTCGTCGGGTACGCCGATGCCGTGCTCGCCCACATCGCCGGGCCGCTGCTGCCCGACTTCGGTCGTATCCACGAGGCGATCGTGCGCCAGCACGTGGACCAGGGCGAGGCCGGCCGGTTCGTCGAGGGACTGCTCGGCATCCGGCTCGACCGCGACGCGATCGCCACGGGTCGGGCGTTCACCGCCGGCGTCGTCGAGCGCGTCGGGCTCCCCGGCCTCCACCGGCTGTGGGAGACCGAGCGGATGCTGCCGACGCCGAACGAACTCGCCGCGCCCGGCCTCTGGCTCGCCCGCATCGACCTGCCGGAGGACTGACCGCGTCAGCCGGCCCGCAGCAGCTCCACCGGCTGCACCCCGCGCCACACCACGCCGTCGATCCGGTACGACGGCGTCCCGTTGATGCCGAGCGCGAACGCGTCCTCGATCGACGCCACGATCGCGGTGACCCCGACCCCGGCCCGGACCGCGTCGATGACGGCCGGGGCGTCGAGGCCGACCTCGGCCACGACCTCCCGCAGCACCTCGGGCCGGCCGAGGTCGAGCCCCTCCTCCCACGCGCCGGCGAACAGGCGCGCGTGGAGCGCGTCGAAGCGGCCCTCCGCACGGGCGATCTCCGCGGCCTGGAGCGCGGGACGGGAGTTCCACACCCGCGCGGAGGCCCGCAGCGTCACCCCCTCGGCCTCGACGAGCTCGCGCAGGCCGCGTCCTCCGCCGCGCGGCCGGGGCACGCCCGCGAACGGGATCTCCGGGTGGAGTTCGAACGGCCGCCACTCGACCCCGGCGCCGTCCGGACGGGCCGCCCGCAGCCGCAGGTACCCGAGGAAGGCGAACGGGCACGCGTAGTCCGACCACACCTCGAGCGTCACGCCCCGCGCCCCCCGGTCGCACGGGCCGGCCGGCCCCAGTCCCCACGGCTGCGGAGTCCGGCCACGTAGGTGATGCCGGCGAAGGCCAGAGCGAGGGCCAGCAGGAGGAACCCCGTTCGGACGGTGAGCACGTCGAGCAGCGCGACCGGCACGAGCGCGCCGGCGACCCACACGAGCTGGAACCGCGTCTCGAACCGGGCGAACGCGCGACCCCGCAGGTGTTCGGGGCCGTCCCGCTGCACCAGGCTGTCGAACGCGATGCGCGCGCACCCCGCCGCGATCGCGATGCTGCAGGCCATCACCACGATCGAGAACCGGTTCGCATCGCGGGCACACACGAGTGCGATCACCGCGGTGGCGATGAGCGCCGACGCGAGCATGGTCTCCTCCCGTACCCGCCGGCGGGCGAACGGTGCGAGTACCACGCCGATGAAGCCGCCGGTCGCGCTCGCCGCGAGCACCGCACCGTAGAACCAGGTCGGTTCGCCAACCTGCTTGAGGTGGAACGCGAGGAAGAAGGTCAGGAACCCGACCCCGCCGCGCAGGACCGACATGGCCGTGCCGGAGAACACGATGGTCGGCGCGTGCAGCTCCACCTGCTCCTCGAGCGTCTCGGGCGCGGTGACGTGGTCCGCCTTCGGGATGCGGAGCGCGAGGAGGCCGCCGAGCGCGAACACGAGCGCCGCGACCCGCAACGACCACGGCGCGCCCGCCACCGCGATGATCGCCGCACCCGGGGCGCCACCGGCCACACTCGCCACCGTGCTGAGGAGGGCGAGCCGCGAGTTCGCGTCCACCAGCGCGCGGTCGTCACGCACCACCTCGGGCACCAGGGCCGATTTCGCGACGGCGTGGCCCTTCGCGAGCACCAGGGCCGAGAACGCGAGCGGGTACAGCGCCAACGTGTCGAGGTAGCGCGCCATGAGGAAGCACACGATCGCCCGCAGGAACAGGCCGGTGGCCATGAGGACCCGCCGGCCCGCCCGGGATCGGTCGAGCGCGGGTCCGATCACCGGGGCGACGACGGCGAACGGCGCGATCGTGAGCACGAGGTAGAGCAGGACCTGGGTGCGCGACTTCGCGATGTCCTGCGTGAAGAAGATCGAACCGGCCAGCGAGACCGTGAGCAGGGCGTCGCCCACCACGCTCGCGGTGTGGGCCACCGCGAGCCGACCGAACGCATTGAGGCGGTAGGTGCGCGGATCACGGTGCAGCACGGCCTCCGCACGCTACCGCCGGGCTCCGATCCCGGCCTGCGCCCCCGCGGTTCACCCGGGCGTCACCCGGGCGTCGTCGCGACGTCACCCGGCGATCACGCCGCGCCCGTAGCGTCGCCCACGCGGTCGATCCCCCTCCACCGCACCGGTCGGCCCGGCCCTCGCCGTCCGGTCCCGCTCGCCGGGCCGGGGTGCCGCAGCCCTCGCTGCACCCCGGTCCTGCGACCCGGCGGACCGCGACCGACCGCTGGGTAGCATCGCCCGCATGGCCCCAGGGAGCAGCGTGCACGGTTCGGACCGCCTGCTCAACCGCGAGTTGTCCTGGCTCGACTTCAACGAGCGGGTCCTCGCGCTCGCCGAGGACCGCGACGCCCCGCTCCTCGAACGGGCCAAGTTCCTCGCGATCTTCTCCACCAACCTCGACGAGTTCTTCCAGGTCCGTGTGTCCGGACTCCGCGAGCAGGTGCAGGCCGGCATCCGCACCCTCTCCGCCGACGGCATGGACCCGCTCGCCCAGTTGCGGGCGGTCCGGGACCGGGTCGAGGAGCTCGTCCGGCGCCACGCCGCCGTGTTCACCGACGAGATCGTGCCCGCCCTTGCGGCCGAGGGCATCGCGTTCCCGGCCTGGGACACCCTGAGCCCCGAGGAGCGGGTCCACCTCGAGGAGATCTTCCGCACCCGCGTCTACCCCGTGCTCACCCCGCTCGCCGTGGACCCGGCCCACCCGTTCCCGTTCATCTCCAACCTCTCGCTCAACCTCGCCGTGACCGTCCGGGACCCCCTCACCGACGAGCGGCAGTTCGCCCGGATCAAGGTGCCGCCGAACCTGCCCCGGTTCGTCGGGCTGCCCGACGGTCGTCGGTTCGTGCCGATCGAGGAACTCATCGCCCGGAACATCGTCGAGCTCTTCCACGGGATGGAGATCCTCGGCTGCCACCTCTTCCGGGTGACCCGGGATGCCGACTTCGAGCTCGAGGACGAGGGCGAGGACCTCATCGAGGCGATCGAGAGCGTGCTCGTGCAGCGCAAGCGCTCCGGTGACGTCGTGCGCCTCGAGGTGGGCGGCGACATCCCGGCCGACGTCCTCGACGTCCTGTGCCGGGAGTTCGAGTTCCCGCTCGACGACGTGAACGTCATCGACGGCCCGCTCGACCTCTCGGGCCTCTGGAACGTCTACCGGCTCGATCGTCCCGACCTCAAGGACCCGCCGGCGAAGCCCGTCACCGCCCCGGCCCTCGTGCGCAGCGACGGCCCGGCCGACATCTTCCGGGTCCTGCGCAGCCACGACATCCTCGTGCACCACCCGTACGAGTCGTTCGCGACCTCGGTCGAGGCGTTCGTCGAGCAGGCCGCGCGCGACCCGAAGGTGCTCGCCATCAAGCAGACGCTCTACCGGACCGGCGGCGCGGAGAGCACGATCATCAACGCCCTCGTGCGCGCCGCCGACGCCGGCAAGCAGGTCGTTGCGCTCGTCGAGCTCAAGGCCCGGTTCGACGAGCAGGCCAACGTCGATCGCGCCCGCGACCTCGAGGAGGCCGGCGTCCACGTGGTGTACGGCCTCGTCGGCCTCAAGACCCACACCAAGGTCCTCCTCGTGGTCCGCGAGGAGGCCGACGGCATCCGGCGGTACTGCCACGTGGGCACCGGCAACTACAACCCCGTGACCGCCGGGCTCTACGAGGACCTCGGCCTGCTCACGGCCGACCCGGAGATCGGCGCGGATCTCACCGACCTGTTCAACCACCTCACCGGCTACTCACGTCGCGAGACGTACCGCAAGCTGCTCATCGCCCCGCACTCGCTGCGATCCGGCATCGTCGAGCGCATCGAGGCCCAGACGGCGCTCGGCGCGCAGGGCCGCATCGTCATGAAGATGAACAGCCTCGTCGACCCCGGCATCATCGACGCGCTCCACGCGGCGTCCGCCGCCGGCGTCGAGGTCGACCTGCTCATCCGCGGCATCTGCTGTCTGCGCCCCGGGGTGCCGGGGATGTCGGAACGGATCCGTGTCCGGTCGATCGTCGGCCGATTCCTCGAGCACTCCCGGATCTTCCGGTTCGGCGCCGACCCGGCGACCGCCGAGTACCTCATCGGTTCGGCCGACATGATGCCACGCAACCTCGATCGGCGGGTCGAGGCGGTCACCCCGGTGACCGATCCCCGACTGTGCGCCCGGCTCGAGGAGGTGCTGCGCGTCGGCCTCGACGACGACGTCCTCGCCTGGGCGCTCGGCGCCGACGGACGCTGGAGCCGGGTCCCGAGCGGCAACGGCGTGTCCACCCACGAGGTGCTCGCCGCCCGTGCCCGCGCCCGGGCCCAGGCATGACCGTCCTCGCCGCCGGCGGCGTCCTCGTGCGCGACGGCGCCGACGGGCCCGAGGTGCTCGTGGTGCATCGACCGCGCCACGACGACTGGAGCCTCCCCAAGGGCAAGACCGATCCCGGTGAGGACGCCGCGGAAACGGCGCTGCGCGAGGTCGAGGAGGAGACCGGGTGGATCGCCGAGATCACCGGCGACCTCGGTGAGGTCCACTACGCCGACCACCGCGGTCGACCCAAGACCGTGACCTGGTTCCGCATGCGGCCGGTCCGCGTCTCCGAACGGGCGACCGACGACGAGGTCGACGAGATGCGCTGGCTCGCCCCGCGCGCTGCGGTCGCCCTGCTCTCCTACGACACCGACCGGGCCCTCCTCGAGGACCTCCTGTGAGCATCGCCCACACCGTCTACGTGCTGCGCCACGCGCGCGCAGGGAGCCGGAGCCGCTGGGACGGCACCGACGACCGTATGCGGCCGCTCACGCCACGTGGGCAGCGTCAGGCGCTCGAGATCGCCACCCTGCTCGCGCCCCGGGTGCGCGAGGTCCACTCGAGCCCCTACCTGCGCTGCGTCGAGACCGTCGCGCCGCTCGCGACGCTCATCGGTGCCGACGTCGTCATCGACGAGCGCCTCGCCGAGGGCAACGCCTGGCTCGACGTCCTCACCCGGATCGAGGCGTCCACCGCGGCCATGGCGATCTGCACCCACGGCGATGTGCTCGGCGACCTCGTGCTCCGCCTGCACGAGCGCGGTGTCGCTGCGACCGGATCGATCGAGAAGGGTTGCATCTGGTCCTTCACGATCGCCGACGGCGCGGTGATCGACGGCCGCCACCATCCCGCCCCGGAGGTCTGATGGCACGCGCACTGCGCATCGTCGTCACGAACGACGACGGTGTCGACTCCCCGGGGATCCATGCGCTCGCCCGGGCGCTCCACGGCGCGGGCCACAGCATCACGGTCGTCGCGCCGAGCCGCGACTGGAGCGGCGCGGGCGCCTCGATCGGTCCGATCCATCTCGACGCGTCGATCGAGGTCACCGAGCTCGAGTGGGACCACCTCCCGGGCGTCCCGGTGTACGCGCTCGACCGACCGCCCGCCACCGGGGTGTGGGCGGCCTGCCTCGGCGCGTTCGGTGCGGTCCCCGACCTCATCGCGTCCGGCATCAACCCGGGGGCGAACACCGGACACCTCACCCTCCACTCGGGCACGGTCGGCGCCGCGCTCACCGGCGCTGCGTTCGGGGTGCCCGGCATCGCGCTGAGCCTCGAGTGGGGCACCGGCGAGTACCACTGGGAGACCGCGGCCCGATTCGCGCCGACGGCCGTGCGCTGGGCGATCGACGCGGGCGGCGCCATGCCCGCAGTCCTCAACGTCAACGTCCCGAACCGGCCGTTCGCCGAGGTGCTCGGCGTGCGCGAGGCGCACCTCGCCCGGTACGGCGAGGTCTGGGTGAACAACGCCGACCGGTCCGACGGCGACCTCCGGCTCACCTTCGACGCCGGCGGTCGCGAACCGGATCCCGAGGCCGACGTCGCCCTGATCGGCGAGGGGTACGTGGCGGTCACCCCGCTCCTCGGCATCGAGCGGGCTCCCCTCACCGGAGCGGCCGACCACGTCGCCACGGCGCTCGGCGACCGCCCGTAGGGACGCCGGGACCTCGCGGCGTATGCTGCCGCCGCGCCGCACACCCGCGGTGCTCGACGAACACCCCGGTCCGGCCGGGAGAAGGAGCACGAGATGTCGGTCGAGGTCGGCCAACCCGCCCCCGAGTTCACCCTGAAGGACCAGGCGGGCAACGACGTCAGCCTGAGCGACTACCGGGGCAAGCAGCCGGTGGTGCTCGTCTTCTACCCGTTCACCTTCACCGGGGTCTGCCAGGGCGAGCTCTGCGAGATCCGTGACGATCCGTCGACCTTCGAGAACACGAACGCGGCGGTCCTCGCGATCTCCTGCGACACCCGCCACGCGCAGGCGCAGTGGGCCGAGCAGCAGGGCTTCTCGTTCCCGGTGCTCTCGGACTTCTGGCCGCACGGCGACGTCGCCCGCGCCTACGGCGTGTTCAACGAGCAGCTCGGGTGCGCCAACCGGGGCTCGTTCGTGATCGATCAGGACGGGAAGGTCGTGGCGACCTTCGCCTCGGCCAACCTCGGCACCCCGCGCGCCCGCGCGGAGTACGAGGCCGCGCTCGCCGCACTCTGATGCGGTTCGCCGACCTCCTCGGCGACCCCGACGACGGGTCCGCGCCCGGCGCCTCCACCCTGGAGGGTCTGGGCGTGCCCGCCTCGGTTTCCGGTACAGCCCCGGCGGGGGCCTCCGGGTCGTTCGGTTCGTTCGGGTCGGCCGGCCCGACCGACCCCGACCGGCCCGTCGGGACGGACCCCGCCCCCGGATCCACCGGGGCGGCCGCCGTGCGGCCGTCCCCGGCCACGGGCGTCGCGGCGACCACCGGCGCGTACGAGGCGCGCGACGATCGGATCACCGCGGCCACCGCTGCGGACCCGCCGGGGTCGGCCCCGTCCCGGGCTCCCGCCGCGCCCCTGGACGATCTGCTCCCGGCCCGCGCGAACCCGCGCCAGCGTCGGCGCCGCTGAGGATCAGCCCCGCGGCCGCTCGTACCGGTAGCCCACCCCGCGCACGGTGAGAATGCGGGTCGGGTGCGCCGGATCCTCCTCCACCTTCGAGCGCAGACGCTTGATGTGGACGTCGAGGGTCTTGGTGTCGCCGTAGTAGTTCGGGCCCCAGATCCGGTCGATGAGCGTGTCGCGGGTGAGCACCCGGCCGGCGTTCGCCAGCAGGATCTCGAGAAGGTCGAACTCCTTGAGCGGGAGGGCGACCTGGTCCCCCCGCACGAACACCTCGTGGCGGGCGGCGTCGAGGACGACGTCGCCGACCTCGAGGGAGTCCGCCCGCTCGACCCCGTCGTCGCCGTCGACCGGGACCCGCCGCAGCGCGGCGCGCACCCGGGCGATGAGCTCCCGGAGTCGGAACGGCTTCGTGACGTAGTCGTCGGCCCCGACCTCGAGGCCGACGACCGCATCGATCTCCGCGTTCTTGGCGGTCACCATGATGATCGGCGTACGGGACGTGTTCCGGATCTCCCGGCACACGTCGACCCCGGACATCCGCGGCAGCATCACGTCGAGGAGCACGAGATCCGGGCGCGAGGCCTCGAAGCGCTCGAGCGCCTCGATGCCGTCGGCCGCGGTGTCGACCGCGAATCCCTCCCGTTGGAGTGCGACGGAGAGCGCGTCGCGGTACGAGGGCTCGTCGTCCACGACGAGGATGAGTTGAGGGTCAGGCACGTTGGGTTCCTCCGGTCGTCGGTGTGCCGTCGATGAGGTTCGTCGCACCCGACACGTACATCGGGATGCGGAACCGGAAGGTCGAACCGACGCCCTCAGTCGACTCGACCGTCACCTCCCCGCCGTGCGCCTGTGCGACGTGGCGCACGATGGAGAGACCGAGACCGGTGCCGCCGGTCGCGCGGCTGCGCGCCCGGTCGACCCGGTAGAACCGTTCGAAGATCCGCTCGAGGTCGCGCGACGGGATCCCGATGCCGCGGTCCGCGACCGCGATCTCCACGAGGTCGTCCGCGAGCACGGCAGTGCTCACCACGACGCGCGCCCCAGGTTCGGAGTACTTCACCGCGTTGTCGACGAGGTTCGTGAGCGCGCTCACCACCTGCCGGCGGTCGCAGACCGCGGCCAGGGTCCGCGGGACCTCGACGACCTCGACCGGGACACCCATCGCCTCGGCGCCGGACCGCGCCCGCTCGAGGGCCTGGTCGACGAGCATCGCGATCGGCACCGCCTCGCGCTCGGGGGCCTCCTGGGCCTCGATGATGCTGAGGTCGAGGAGGTCGTCGATGATCTGGGCGAGACGGTCCGCTTCACGACCGATCCGTTCGGCGAGCTGGCGGGTGACCGCCTCGTCGCCGCCCGCCGCGATCGTGTCGGCGAGCAGCCCGAGCGCCCCGACCGGGGTCTTGAGCTCGTGGCTCACGTTCGCCACGAAGTCGCGCCGCACCTCGTCGGTGCGCCGGGCCTCGGTCATGTCACGGATCACGACCATCGCGCCGAGCAGCCGACCCGCCTCCACGAGGGGCTCCGCCGCCAGGGTCAGGACCTCGCGCGGCGGACCGTAGAGCTGCAGCTCGCGGGCCGAGGACTCGCCCCGGCACGCGTCGGCGAGCATCTCGCCGATCGCGGCCTCCGCGATGGCATCGGCGTGGCGGGCCCCGACGAACCGGTCGGCGGAGGCCGAGCGCATCACCTCCCGTCCCTCGTCGTCGACCACGACGACCGCGTCCGGGAGCAGCCGCAGGGCGGCGATGAGCCGATCCAGGCCCGTGGTCGGGTCCGGCGCCGGAGCCGGATCCGGTCGGGGCTCGGACCGGCGCGGGCTCATCCGAAGCGCCCCGTGATGTACCCCTCGGTGCGGGGGTCGCTGGGCTGCGTGAAGATCTTCTGGGTCCGGTCGTACTCGACGAGCCGACCGGTGCGGCTCCCACCCTCGGTGACCTCGGTCGTCAGGAACGCGGTCATGTCCGAGACCCGCGCGGCCTGCTGCATGTTGTGGGTCACGATGACGATCGTGTAGTCGCGCTTGAGTTCCACCATGAGGTCCTCGATGCGCGCGGTCGCGATCGGGTCGAGGGCCGAGCACGGCTCGTCCATGAGGAGCACGTCGGGCTTCACTGCGAGCGCCCGGGCGATGCACAGCCGCTGCTGCTGTCCGCCCGAGAGTGCGAACGCGCTCCGCTTGAGCTTGTCCTTCACCTCGTCCCAGAGGGCCGCCTTCGTGAGGGCCTCCTCCACGACCGTGTGGAGGTCGCCCTTCATGCGATTGATGCGCGGGCCGTACGCCACGTTGTCGAAGATCGACTTCGGGAACGGGTTCGGCTTCTGGAACACCATGCCGATTCGTCGGCGCACCTCGGCGGCGTCGACGTCGTCGCCGTACAGGTCCTCACCGTGGTAGCGGATCTCGCCCTCGACCCGGGCGCCCGGCACGAAGTCGTTCATGCGGTTGAAGCATCGCAGCAGGGTCGACTTCCCGCACCCGGACGGCCCGATGATCGCCGTGATGTCGCGTTCGGCGATGTCGAGGGTGACGTCGGCGACCGCGAGGTGGGACCCGTACGACACGTGGAGATCGCGCGCGGCGAAGACCATCTCCCGGGCCCCCGGCGCCGCAGGTTCCACGCTCACGTCCACCGGCGTGACGTTATCGGTCGGAGCCACCGCCGGCCCCTCCGGACGACGGTCGGAGACGATGCTCATGCGTGGTGCTTCCTCGAGAAGACGGCCGAGATCGCCCGGGCGATCACGGTGAAGACGACGACGATCCCGATGAGGGTGAGGGCGGCGCCCCAGGCCCGCTCCTGGGGCCCCGGGAACACCTGCTGGGCGTTGCGGAAGATCTGCACGGAGAGGGCCGTGTTGGCCCCGGCGAAGAGATCGGTGTTCACCGTGTTGACGGTGAGGATCGTGAAGAGGAGGGGCGCGGTCTCCCCGGCGGCCCGGGCGATGGCGAGCAGGATCCCGCTGATGATCCCGGGCGCCGCCGCCGGGAGCACGACCCGCACGATCGTGCCCGCTCGTCGACCCCCGAGCGCGTAGGCCGACTGTCGCTGGTCGAGCGGCACGAGCCGCAGCATCTCCTCGGTCGTGCGGATGATGACCGGGAGCATGAGGCACGCCAGCGCGAGCGCGCCGGCGAACCCCGACACACCGAAGGCCAGCACCCAGGTCGTGTAGATGAACAGGCCCATCACGATGGACGGCACGCCGGTCATGACCTCGGCGAGGAACCGGATGATCCGGGCCCGGGTCGTGGCGCCGCCGTACTCGTGCAGGTAGATGCCGCCGAGCACCCCGAGCGGCACGGCCATGAGGGCCGCCGCCCCCGTGATGAGCAGCGTGCCCACGACCGCCGGCCCTATGCCGCCCCCGGGGGCCCGGGAGACGATCGGGATGTCACTCGTCAGGAACGACCACGACATCACCCGCATGCCCCGCACCACGACGTACCCGAGGATGAGGCCGAGCGGGATCACGGTGACGACGAAGGCGAGCACGATGAGCACCTGGGCGAGGATGTTCGCAGCGTGCCGTCGCCGGCTCGCGCTCGACCGGGTGAGCGAGGGACGCGGGGTGGGGACCGTCACGGCACTCATGCGCTCGCCGCCCCGATCCGCCGCTCGGCCCGGTGGATGACCCCCCGGGCGATCATCGAGATCACGAGGGTCAGGCCGAAGAGCAGCACGCCCATCCCGATGAGGGCGGCCTGGTAGGTACCGGTCGATTCACCGAACTGGTTCGCGATCACCGCCGACAGCGCGTCGCCCGAGTTGAAGAGACGCGCCGTGATCTGGGGCGAGGACCCGATGACGAGCGCGACCGCGATGGTCTCGCCGATCGCCCGCCCGAACCCGAGCAGCACCCCCGCGACGATGCCGCTGCGACTGTGCGGGAACACGGCGCCGCGGATCATCTCCCAGCGGGTCGCGCCGAGTGCGAACGCGCCGTCCTTCTGCGCCCGGGGCACGGTCGCGAAGGTCTCGCGGGTCACCGAGGTGATGATCGGCGTGATCATGATCGCGAGGATCAGTCCTGCGGTGAAGAACGAGCGGCCGCTGATCGGATCCCCGCTCAGCAGTGTCCCGAGCACGGGGACCCCGGAGACCGCGTCGGCCACGTTCGTGTACGTGCCGGTCAGCGCCGGTGCGAGCACGAGGATGCCCCAGAGTCCGAACACCACCGACGGGATCGCGGCGAGCAGGTCGATGACGAGGACCACCGCTCTCCGGGCACGGGTCGGGACGAGTTCCGTCACGAAGAGGGCGACCCCGAGGCTCACCGGTACGGCGATGAGCAGCGCGATGACCGAGATGACGAGCGTCCCGTAGGTGAAGGCGAGGGTGCCGAAGCTCCCCTGGACCACGTCCCAGGTGCTCGAGGTGAAGAAGGAGAGGCCCTCGTCGGCGAAGGCCGGCCACGCGTTGCGCGTCGTCGTGACGAGAATCGCGGCGAGGACGACGAGGACGAGCGCGCCCCCGGTCGCCGCCAGGACCCGGAACGTGCCATCGACGATCCGACCCGGGGGCCGGTGCCCACCGAGCGGCTCGGGCGTGATCGGTTCGGTGAGATCGAGCATGGCGCCTCACGGACGACCGATGCCCCGGGACCGTCGGCCCCGGGGCATCGCCGTCATGCCGGGGTCGGGATCAGCCGACCGTGACCTTCTTGAGCTGGGCGATGGCGCGAGCCGCCAGTTCGGCGGGCAACTTCGCGAACCCGGTGTCGGCGGCGAGCGCCTGGCCCCCCGTGAGGATGTACTCCACGAAGCCCTTGACCGCAGCACCCTTCGCCGCGTCCGAGTACGTGGTCGAGACGAGCAGGTACGTCGGCGCGGTGATCGGGTAGGCGGTCGGACCGGCAGCGTCGAGCGGGTCGTAGGTGAGATCCGCGTTGATCGTCGCACCGTCGACGGCCGCCGAGGCGCCCGCGAGCGACGCCGCCACGTACTTCCCGGCCCGGTTCTTCACCGCCGCGTACTGCAGGCCCGAGAACTCGGCGTCCGAGAAGTCGACGTAGCCGATCGCGCCGGCCGTCGACTTCACGATCTGGGCGATACCGGCGTTGCCGTTCCCCGCCTGCTGGCCGGTCGGCCAGTTGACGACCTTGTCGGTCCCGAGGGTCCACGTCGTGGGCGCGGCCTTCGTGAGGTACTTCGTGAAGTTCGCCGTCGTGCCCGAACCGTCCGCCCGGTGCACCACGACGATCGCGGTCGACGGGAGATCGGTCTTCGGGTTGTCCGCCTCGATCGCCGAGTCGTTCCACTTCGTGATCGATCCGCCGAAGATGCCGGCGATCGTGTCGGCCGAGAGCTGCAGCTTCTTCACACCCGAGAGGTTGTAGGCCATCGTGATCGGCGCGGCCACGGTCGGGAAGTAGAGGAACGGCGTGGCGAACTTCGCCGCGTCCTCCGGCTTCACGGTGCTGTCCGAACCGGCCCAGTCGACGAGCCCGGCTGCGAGGTCGGTCTGACCCTTGCCCGACCCGCCGCCCGCGTAGGCGACGGTCACGGCGGGCTGCTCGGCCTTGAAGGCCTCGATCGCGGTCTCGTAGAAGGCCTGCGGGAAGGTGGCGCCCGACCCGTTGATCGTCGCCGCTGCAAGCCGCTCCCCGGCCGTGGTCGAGGTGGTCCTGCCGCCGTCGTCCGAGGAGCCGCCGCCACACGCGGTCGCCCCCACGGCGAGGGTCAGGACGATCGCCGGGAGGGCGAGTCGTCGGGTCGTGGTCCGGGATCGGATCATGGGATCGGGTTCCTCCAACGAGGGTCGGTCGTCTCGGGCCCGACGGCGCCGGACCTCGGGGCGACCGTAGGTACCGAGGTTGGCGACGCCGTGACCCTGAGGTGTCGCGGAGGTGAACAACCGAACAACGGCGCGCGAACGCAGACCCCGTTCGGGCCGATCCGGGCATCTCGTACACCTCCCGTCCATCTCCAGAACGACGCTGGGATGAATGGAGGGTGAACGCGGGCCTCGTCACCGTGGCCCGCGGCCGTGTGGGACGATGCGGTCCCGACCGACGGCCCCGAGCGAGCGGAGATCGCC
The DNA here is from genome assembly GCA_046081705.1 of Actinomycetes bacterium. GTDB lineage: Bacteria > Actinomycetota > Acidimicrobiia > IMCC26256 > IMCC26256 > IMCC26256. The sequence goes on from JBJTWK010000037.1 coordinate 34,635, forward strand.
GTGCCCGACCAGACGACGAACGAACCCGAGGCCCGCCGGACGCTCCAGGAGGAGCTCGCCGACGTCCGCACGGACATCATCCGGCTCGCCGCGCTCACCACCGAGGCGATCACCGCCGGCACCCAGGCCTTCCTCGATGGCGACCTCACGGCGGCCGAGGCCGTGATCGACGGCGACGACGCGATCGATGACCTCTACCACCACATCGACGACCGGCTCCTGCTCGTGCTGGCGACCCAGTCCCCCGTGGCCGCCGACCTGCGTGCCGTCATCACCACGATGCGGGTGAGCCACGAACTCGAGCGCACGGCCGACCTCGTCGTGAACGTCGCCAAGGCGACCCGCCGGATCTACCCGCACACGCTCGAACCGAAGGTGCGCGGGATCATCGATCAGATGGGACAGCAAGCCGTCAACCAGACACGGGTCGCCATCGATGCGTTCGCGGATCGTGACCCGTCGTGGGCCGATGTCCTCACGGACATGGACGACGCGATGGACGACCTCACGAAGAGCCTGTTCCGCCACATCCTGGCCGGATCGAGCGGCGACGAGGCGGCCGTCCTGCGGGCGGTGCAGGTGGCCCTCGTCGGTCGGCACTACGAGCGGATGGCCGACCACGCCGTGACCATCGCCGAACGTGTGCAGTTCATGGTCACGGGCACCCACCCCGTGAAGCCCACGGTCGACTGACGCCCGCACGCGAGTCGGCCGGCACCTCGGCGCTCCGGCTCGCCCGCGACCGACCGCGCCGCCATCGGGTCGCCTCCGCGCGTGCGAGGGATGCGCCCGCACGCGAGTCGGCCG
>JBJTWK010000038.1:0-12541 GCA_046081705.1 Actinomycetes bacterium
GCGCCCGTCGGCACCCCGGTGCTGGGACGCGTCGACCATCGTGGGCACGGGCACGCCGTCGAGGTCGATGTAGGTGGCCCGGCCGCTCCAGTGCCCGTGCTCGGCGAGGGCGGGGATCGCCTCCTCCTCGTAGATCCGCAGTGTGTCGGCGTCGAGGCGCATGACCACCGTCGCCTCGACCCCCCGGAAGTCGCGCACCGACGCCGGGATCCCCAGGCGCATGCGGGCCGTGGGGTTCGCGTACTCGATCTCGCCGCGGGTATCCAGGATGAAGGCGATGTCCTCGGAGGTGTTGACGAGTGCGCGCAGGCGATCGGCGTCACCCTCCATGTACGTCCGGACGGAGACGTCCTCGAGGATCGACACGTACGACACGTCGCGCCCCGACCCGACCCGGTTGATCCAGTTGCGGATGTGGCGGATCTCGCCGTCGGGTCGCCAGATCCGGAACTGCCCGGACCACTCGCCGTGCTCGAGGAGCGCGGCGCGAGCCTCCTCGATGTTCGCCGCTTCGACGTCGTCGATCATCTGGAGCTCGTCGTCGCGTGTGCCGATGAGCTCGGCGGCGCTGCGGCCGCAGATCTCCTCCCAGCGCGCGTTGACGTAGGTGATGATCCCGAACGCGTCGGTGTAGATGACGCCGAGCGGCGAGGATTCGACGATCGACCGCAGTCGCCGGATCTCCTCGACGTCAAGGGCCGTCACGGCGTCGAGACCACGCTCCGCGGATGCGCGTCCACTCTCAGCGGTCGTCTCGGATTGCATGCGGCCATCAGCCCCGATCGGTGGACCTCAGCCCTGCCCCGGGCCTTGTCGCAGCCTAAACCCGTTTACCCACTCGGACAAGCACGCTGGGCGGCCGTCCGACCACGCCGGGTGCGCATGGGTCAGACGGCGGACCGGGCCCGGATGACCGTGGCCTTGCCGACCCCCCAGGCCAGCAGGAGCGGTCCGAGTTCGGGGTCGACCGTCCCGAGGTCGGACGGGGCGAGGGCGTAGACGTCGTCCGGGTCGGCCCGGGTCGCGAACAGGTCGCGGGCGACGTGCGGCACGCCGAGCGCGGCCAGCACGGCCCCGGGCTCCCGGTGGGCGGACCGGACGATCGACAGCGGTGTGGCCCGCTGCTCGGCCGGGTCGAGGGCGAGGAGGGCGTCCACCTCCCCCGCCACCCGGACCGTCGCTGCCGCAGCAGCCCGGGCGAGGTCGGCCCGGACCGCCCCGGTCGCGGCGGACGGACGCCAGGCCCCGAGCACCTCGGTCGCCCGCGCGCCGAGCCACGCGCCGAGGGCACCGGCGAGCCCGTCGACGAGGGGCCCACGCACCTCGGCGAGCAGGCGCAGCCCCCGCGCTGCGGCGGCCGCCGGATCGGACCCGGGGTCGGTCGCGGCCCGTCGGAGCCCCTCCGGCAGTTCGTGCTCGTCAGCCATGAGACCCCATGATGCCCTCGTGCGGATCCTCGTGACGGCGGTGTTCGAACGCATCGTCTACCACTGCGCCTGCATCGACGACAACGACCCCGGCCGGCCCGTGCTCGAGGTCGACGCCATCCTGCGCGAGGGCGACGCCGACGGGCCCCTCCTGCTCCCGATGGCCGAGCTGAAGCGCATGCTCGGCTTCACCCGGGCCGAGCACCACATCGCCGAGTTCCGGGCCCAGGGCCGCACCGAGACGCGCGACGGGGTCGAGTACCTGTGCTTCCCCGTCTGGAAGGACCTCGGACGACCCTGACCCATATCGGTCGAGCGACGTCCACACCCGCGCACCCTCAACGCTCGAGGACGTCGCCCACACCACCCCGGGTCGAGCGACGTCCGCACCCGCGCGCCCTCAACTCTCGAGGACGTCGCCCTCCATCCGATTCACCATGCAGCCGAGGTCCTCGAGGTAGGACACGGACGCGGCGATGGCGTCGGGTGCGCCGGTGATCTCGAGGATCGTCCAGCCCGAGTGGGCCTCCACGTTCGCCCGGCGGATGCTCGGGACGACGTCGTAGCGCTTGATGATCTCGTAGACCATCGGGCGGTCGACGAGTTCCTCGGGGAACGACACGAAGAGGCGTTGGCTGGTGCTCACGGTTCGCAGGCTAGCGAGCCCGCACCGGGCGCGCCGAGGCCGCTCAGGCGATGCCCACCGACGCGAGTGCGTCGGCCGGTGCCTGCACGAGGCCCGTCACGAACGGACCGAACTCGGCGTAGCGGACCGAGACCTCGTCGAACCGCATCTCGTGGACGATCGCCTTGAGCTGGAGCGGATCGTCGGCGAACAGCGTCACGCCCCACTCCCAGTCGTCGAGTCCGGTGGACCCGGTGATGAGTTGGACGACCCGACCGGCGTAGGTCCGCCCGACCTTCGCATGCCCGAGCATGAGCGCCTTGCGGGTGTCGAAGTCGAGCGCGTACCAGTTGTCGTCACCGAGCCGGCGCTTGGACATCGGGTAGAAGCAGATCGCAGCCTTCTCGGGCAGCCTCGGGTGCATGCGCTGCTCGCGGTAGTGGGCCATGCGCTCCGACCACACGGTGAGCCGGTCCGCGATCTCCGCGGCGTCGGTCAGCCCCTCCTCGTCGGCGAGTCGACGGCGCTCGTCGTCCTCGGTGGAGGTGTACTCGGAACCCTCGGTGAGGGACACGTACGACCACCCGAGACGCACGGCGCCGGTCGCGAGGAGATCGTGCTGGAATCGCTGGAGCCGGGCGAGGTCCGGGCCGACCGCCATGACCCCGAGGTCGGCCTTGTGGCCCAGGACCGGGAACCAACGGGCCTGGTGCCCGTCGGCGACGAGGCCGTCGTGCGCCCGCAGCACGGCGTCGCGCGCCGCCGGCGCGTCGGCGTCTCGGACGACGTGCAGGAACAGGTGCAGGACGCCCCAGCCCTCGGACGGGATCACCGGTGTGGTCACGGACCCGAGGCTAGGCCGAGCGCGCTCAGGCGTTCGCAGCCGGACCGGTGCCGACGCCGCCGCCGAGGAGCCCCCCGAGCGACGTCAGGTCCTCGGCCGGCGGGGCGGTGATCCTGATGTCCGCGCCGTAGTCGAACAGGTCGAGCCGCACCGACGCGTCGACGCCGGCCGTCGAGAACTGCGCCACGAAGCGCACCGGGCGGTCCCGCCCGTCGACCCAGACGTCGACCGGGATCCGCGCGTCCACCGACCCGAGGGTCCGTCGCAGCGCCTCCCGGCGGGTCTCCGGCGCACGATCGATCGCGTCGGCGAGGCTGACCGTGCCGCGGAGGTGCGTGGCCTCGACCCCGCGGATCGTGTCGGTCCCGACCCGCTCGACCGCGGTCACCCCGCGCAGTGCGTCGAGGAGGCCGGTCGGATCCATGGGCGCGCCGCCGACGGCGTCGAGCGGGATCTCGGCCCACTCCCCGCCGAGCACCGAGCCCGCCAGATCGCCGAGGTCGATGTAGAGCCGCCCGTCGACGATCCGGGCATCGAACGACGCGTCGCCGAGACCCTGGAGACCGAGTCCGGCGAGCGAGATCGAGAACCGGGTCGCGTCGCGCTCGAAGTCGATCGCACCGTCGAGCGGGATCGTCAGGTCACGGCCACCGATCCGGACCGACACCTCACCGTCCATCCGGACGCCACCCTCGGACCGGGCGTCCTCGTACCCGGACGCAATGGCCCGGGCCTCCGTGAGGTCGCCGGCGCGGACCGTGCCCGAGGACGCGTCGCCGCACGCGACGAGTGCGCCCGCCACCGCGACGGCGGCGATCGCACTCGTGATCCTGGTTGCCCGCATCGACGGTCCTCCTCGCTGGGCGGTGCTCATGCAGGTTAGGACCGATGACGCCCCGGGCGCCGTCGGGCCCGAGGGCTCCGAACGCGGATCGGGCGCCCCCGAGGGGGCGCCCGATCGACGTACCAGTGACGAGGGGGGACTAGAAGTCGCCCATCCCGTCCATGCCCGGCATCCCGCCGCCCGGCATGGCCGCAGCCGGCTCGGGCTTCTCGGCGACGACGGCCTCGGTGGTGAGGAACAGGGCCGCGATCGAGGCCGCGTTCTGCAGCGCCGAGCGGGTCACCTTCGCGGCGTCGATGACGCCGGCCTTCACGAGGTCCTCGTACTCGCCGGTGCCGGCGTTGAGGCCGTGGCTGCCCTTGAGGCTGCGCACCTTCTCGACGATGACGCCACCCTCGAGACCGGCATTGAGCGCGATCTGCTTGAGGGGCTCCTCGAGCGCCCGGGCCACGGTGCGCGCACCGGTGGCCTCGTCGCCCTCGAGCGTCGTCGCGAGCTCGAGCACCTTGGCCTGCGCCCGGAGGAGCGCCACGCCACCACCGGGAACCACACCCTCCTCGACCGCGGCCTTCGTGGTCTGGACGGCGTCCTCGATGCGGTGCTTCTTCTCCTTGAGCTCGACCTCGGTGGCCGCGCCGACCTTGATGATCGCGACACCACCGCTGAGCTTGGCGAGCCGCTCCTGGAGCTTCTCGCGGTCGTAGTCGGAGTCGGTGTTCTCGATCTCACCGCGGATCTGCGCGATGCGACCGGCGACGTCCTGCTTCGAACCGGCACCCTCGACGATCGTCGTCTCGTCCTTGGTCACGACGACCTTGCGGGCCCGACCGAGCATCTCGAGCCCGATGTTCTCGAGCTTGAGGCCGACCTCCTCCGAGATGACCTGACCGCCGGTGAGGATGGCCATGTCCTGGAGCATCGCCTTGCGGCGCTCGCCGAAGCCCGGAGCCTTGATGGCCACCGACTTGAACGTGCCGCGGATCTTGTTGACGACGAGCGTGGCGAGCGCCTCGCCCTCGACGTCCTCGGCGAGGACCACGAGCGGGCGACCCGACTGCATGACCTTCTCGAGGACGGGCAGGAGGTCCTTGACGGCCGAGATCTTCGAGGAGACGAAGAGCACGTACGGGTCGTCGAGGACGCCCTCCATGCGCTCGGGGTCGGTCACGAAGTACGGGGAGATGTAGCCCTTGTCGAAGCGCATGCCCTCGACGAGGTCGAGCTCCATGCCGAAGGTCTGGGACTCCTCGACCGTGATGACACCGTCGGTGCCGACCTTGTCGAGCGCCTCGGCGATCATCGAGCCGATCTCCTTATCGGCCGCCGAGATGGCGGCGACGTTGGCGATCTGGGCCGGGTCGGTCTTGACGCTCTTCGACGACGCCTTGATCGAGTCGACGGCGGCGACGACGGCGGCCTGGATGCCCTTCTTCAGGGTCATCGGGTTCGCGCCGGCGGCCACGTTGCGCAGGCCCTCACGGACCATCGCCCACGCGAGCACGGTGGCGGTGGTGGTGCCGTCACCTGCGACGTCGTCGGTCTTCTTGGCGACCTCCTTGACGAGCTCCGCACCGATCTTCTCGTACGGGTCCTCGAGGTCGATCTCCTTGGCGATGGACACACCGTCGTTCGTGATCGTGGGGGCGCCCCACTTCTTCTCGAGCACGACGTTGCGGCCCTTCGGGCCGAGGGTGACGCGGACGGCGTCGGCGAGCTTGTTCATTCCCGCCTCGAGACCGCGGCGTGCGGCCTCGTCGTAGGCGATCTGCTTGGCCATGGCTGTACTCCCTGGGGGGTGGTGTCAGGGTCGACGTGGGTTAGCACTCGGGGGTCCCGAGTGCCAGACAGTCTGGCAGTCGCCCCCTCCGAGTGCAAATCACTGCGGCCGACCCCTTCGGTCACCGGGAACCGTCGGCCGAAGGGGTCGTCGATCGGGTCGGTATGGTGAGAGCGCCATGGCTGAGCTCCACGACACCACCGAGGAGTACCTCGAGACGATCCTCGAACTCGAGGAGGAGGGCGTCCTGCCCATCCGGGCCCGGCTCGTGGAGCGTCTGGGCGTCTCGGCGCCGAGCGTGTCCGAGACCGTGAACCGCCTCGTCGACGCCGGGTACACCGAGTTGCTCGACGACCGCTCCCTGCGCCTCACCCCGAAGGGCCGTGAGCTCGCCACCACGGTCGTGCGCCGGCACCGGCTCGCCGAGCGGCTGCTCGTGGACGTCATCGGACTCGAGTGGGAGAAGGTGCACAAGGAGGCGGCGCGCTGGGAGCACGCCATCTCCGCCGACGTCGAGGAGAAGCTCGTCGTCCTGCTCGGCGACCCGGCGACCTGCCCGCACGGCAACCCGATCCCGGGCAGTGCGCGCAGCGCACCCGCCGGCGAGACGACCCCGCTCTCGATCGCCGCCAGCGGCACGGTCGACGTCGTGCGGATCGGCGAGCGCATCGAGGTCGACGACGCGGCGCTCACCCTCCTCGCCTCTGCGGCGCTCGTCCCCGGGAGCCAGGTCGAGGTGATCGGGTCGACGCCGGACGCCGTGCGGGTGCGCACGGACTCCGGTGAGCACGAGGTGCCGACGGCGATCGCCGCCCTCACCTACGTCCGGGCTCGCTGACCGTCAGGCGTTGACCGGGGCCGCGGGCGTCTCCGACGCCGGCCGGGCCGGAGCCGGCTTGCGGATCCCCCGGAGGAACAGCCAGGTCACCGGCACGACGTAGGCGAACCACGCGACCACCTCGAGCACGAGCATCTCGGCGCGGAAGCCGAAGATCCCCTTGAGGAGCGCGCCGTACCACGAGTCCTCGGCGTACCACGACGAGATGTCGAAGGCGGCCGCGGTCTCAGTGATCCAGCCGGCCTCCGCCAGTTCGTGCAGGCCGTAGGTGAGCACGCCGGCCGCGATGACGATGAGCAGCACGCCCGTGACGGTGAAGAACTTCGCGAGGTCGAGGTTGACCGAGCCCCGGTAGATCGCCCAGCCGAGCAGGACCGCGAGCGTGATGCCGATGAGCCCACCGATGAGCGCGCTCGCCGAGTCGCCGTTCGTCTGCACGTTCGACCAGAGGAAGAGCGCCGTCTCGATGCCCTCGCGGACGACCGCCACGAACGCGGTCACGAGGATTGCGACGGGCCCGGCTGCGAGCGCGGTGCGCAGGTGCCCCTCGAGGTCGCTGCGGAGGTGGCGAGCGGTCCGCTGGAGCCAGAACACCATCGTCGTGACGAACGCGACGGTGAGCAGGGAGGTCACGCCGACGAACGCCTCGAGCGCGGCATCGCTGAGGTTGGCCGCCGTGAACTCGAGCAGCGCCCCGACGCCGAGGCTCACCCCGATCGCTGCGGCCACGCCGATCCAGAGCACCCGGAGCCGGTCCGTGCGCTCCGTGCGCACGAGGTAGGCGACGAGGATGCCGACGACGAGGGCGGCCTCGAGGCCCTCGCGCAGTCCGATGAGCAGGCTGGAGAACATGGCGGTCACTTCCGGGTCAGTTACTTAGGTGTACCTAACCTAAGCAACCGTTCGCCCACGAGTCAAGGCGGATCTGACGACCCGTCAGGTGTCCTGCGTCACAGCGGCTCCGCCGACCGGGCCAGGCCTCCCCCCGGCCACCGCCGGCACGATGCTCACGACCCGACACCACCACGGGCCGGCTCCGCCGACCGGGCCAGGCCTCACCCCCCGGCCACCGCCGGCACGATGCTCACGACCTGGCCGGGCCCCACGACCGAGTCGACGCCGTCGAGGAACCGGATGTCCTCCTCGGCCACGAAGATGTTCACGAACCGTCGCAGCGAGCCGTCGGGCTCTGCGATGCGCTCCCCGAACCCGGGGTGGGCCGCGTCGAGGGCGGCGAGCAGTTCGCGGACGGTGGCGCCCTCGAGGTCTACCTCGGCGGCGCCGCCGGTGAGTTCGCGCAACTGGGTGGGGATGCGGACGACGGTCATCGGGTGCTCTCCTGGAGTGCGGGGAAGGCGTCGTGGAACGCCTCGATGGTCGGACGGATGGTGGCGGTCGGGCCGACGACCTCGGCGACCGCGTCGAGCGTCTTGAGACCGTGGCCGGTGATGTAGACGACCACGCGCTCGTCGGCCCGGATGACGCCGGCGGCCGCGAGCTTCTGGAGCGTGGCGATCGTCACGCCGCCCGCGGTCTCGGCGAAGATGCCCTCGGTGCGGGCGAGGAGCCGGATGCCCTCGACGATCTCGTCGTCGGTGACCGCCGCCATGCCCCCGCCGGTCGACCGCACCGCATCGATCGCGAAGTAGCCGTCCGCCGGATTGCCGATGGCGAGCGACTTGGCGATCGTGTCGGGCTTCACCGGCTTGATGACGTCGCGCCCCTCGAGGAACGCGCTCGCGACCGGCGAACAGCCGAGCGCCTGGGCGCCCGACACCCGGACCTCCGGCTCCTCGTCGAGGAGACCCACGTGGTGCAGCTCGTGGAAACCCTTGTGGATCTTGGTCAACTGCGAACCACTCGCGATCGGGACGACGACGTGGTCAGGGGTGCGCCATCCCAACTGCTCGGCCGTCTCGAAGGCGAGCGTCTTGGAGCCCTCCGCGTAGTACGGGCGGACGTTCACGTTCACGAACGCCCACGGGTAGGTGCCCGCGAGCTCCGCGCAGAGCCGATTGACGTCGTCGTAGTTGCCGTCGACCGCCACGAGGTTGCCGCCGTACACCGCGGTCGTGACGATCTTGCCCGCCTCCAGGTCGGCCGGGACGAACACGTAGGACTGGAGACCGGCGCGGGCCGCGTGCGCCGCGACCGAGTTGGCGAGGTTGCCGGTCGACGCGCAGGCCGCCACCTCGAAGCCGAACTCGAGCGCCTTCGCGAGCGCCACGTTCACGACCCGGTCCTTGAACGAGTTCGTCGGGTTCAGGGTGTCGTTCTTGACCCACACCTCACCGAGGCCGAGCTCGGCGGCGAGGCGATCGGCCCGCACGAGCGGCGTGAACCCGGCACCGAGATCGATGTCCGGGTGGTGGTCCGACGGCAGCAGATCTGCGTAGCGCCAGATGTTCGCCGGACCGTGGGCGATGCGCTCCCGGGAGGTGTGGCTGCGGATCGCGTCGTAGTCGTACGCGACCTCGAGCGGACCGAAGCACCACGAGCATGTGTAGGAGGGCTCGATCGGGTACTCCCGACCGCACTCCCGACACTTGAGCGCCGACACGAACGCCACGGGACGTCTCCTCATCCTCCGTCGGCCACCGGACCTCGGCGGCCGTTCTCGACGCGCTCGTGAGCGCCTCGAGCGGAAGGGGGATCCCCGTCGCTCTCGGGCTGCTCATCGTTCGGGCATTGGCACCTGGCGCTCCGGGCGGCCCGAACGGACCACTCCGGTGTGCTGGTTGCCGCGGCGTCACAGGGCCCGTCCCTCGGCCGCTCTCGATGAGCGCGTGTGTTGCGGACGTGATTCTGGCAGGCCCCCGGCCATGGCTGCAATCCGAGGCCCGCGGGGACCGTAGACTCCCCGCCCTGTGACCGTCCTCCCGCTCCCGCGGCACCACGGCGACTACCCGGTCGAGGCCCTCGTCGAGGCCCGGGCGGCCACCGGCCTCTCCGTCTCGGTCTGCCTGCCCGCCCGGAACGAGGCCGCCACGGTCGGACAGATCGTTGCGACGGTGCGCCGTCGGCTCGTGGAGCGCCACACCCTCGTCGACGAGGTCGTCGTCATCGACGACGGCTCGACCGACCTCACCGCCGAGGCCGCGGCGTGGGAGGGCGCCCGGGTCGTCCCCGAGGCCTCGATCCTCCCCGAGACCGGACCCGGATCGGGCAAGGGCAACGCGATGTGGAAGTCGCTCCACATCTGTCGCGGCGACATCATCTGCTGGGTCGACGCCGACATCCGCAACTTCGAGGAGCACTTCGTGACCGGCCTCGTCGGCCCGCTCCTCACCCAGCCGGAGACCGGCTTCGTGAAGGGCTTCTACCGCCGACCGCTGCACGGCGAGCCGTCGGGTGGGGGCCGGGTGACCGAACTCGTCGCCCGCCCGCTCATCTCGCTGCTGTTCCCGGCGATCGCACGCTTCGTGCAACCGCTCGCCGGCGAGTACGCGGGTCGTCGGGAGATCCTCGAGTCCATCCCGTTCGTCGAGGGGTGGGGCGTGGAGTTCGGGATGCTCGTCGACGTCCTCGAGCGGTACGGCGCCGGATCGATCGCCCAGGTCGACCTCGGCGTGCGCGAGCACCGCAATCGGCCCCTCGACCAGCTCGCGCTCCAGGCGACGGCGATCATGGCGACGGCCCTGCGCCGGGCCGGGGTCGACCGCGACGGCGTCATCGCGCCCGAGCTCATCCGCTACACCGAGGCGTACGACCTCGAGCGCGTCGCCGTCGAGGCGCGGGAGCGTCCGCCGATCGTCGACGTCTCGGCCTACCGCGCCGCCCGCAGTCGCGACATCGCCTGAGTCCGGCGGCGTTCAGGCCCCGGCGCGGGCGTGCCGACCCGCCTCGACGGCCGCCTCCTCCACGAGCAGCGCCGGACGGACGAAGGCCTCGGCCGGGGTCCACACGCGATCGGTGAGGGCGAGCACCTCGGTGTCCGGGAAGACTGCGCACTCCTCGCGCGCCTCGTCGGTGACCTGACCGGCGATCACCGCCCGGTGCGCCACGCCCTCCTCCACCGACCACGCCAGCACCCCGCCCGCCACCTTGCCGAGGAAGCTGGTGGCGTCGAGTCGGCCCTCCCCCGTCACCACGAGGTCGGCGTCCTCGAGGGCCCGGTCGAGTTCCGTCACCCGGGCGATGACCTCGAACCCCGGTTCGAGACGCGCGCCGAGGGCGGCGAGACCGCCGGCCAACCCACCGGCCGCCCCCGCACCCTCGAGATCCGTCACATCGACGCCGGTACGGTCGCGCAGCGTCCCGGCGAGGCCGGCGAGCCGCCGCGTGAGCAGATCGACCTGCGCGGGCGTCGCACCCTTCTGCGGACCGAACACCCGCGCCGCATCCACGAAGGGCGTCGAGACGTCGCACGCGACCGTGACGTCGAGGCCGCGCAGACTCCACCCGAGCGCCTCGATCGCACCGAGGCCGCCGTCGGTCGTCGCGCTGCCCCCCACGCAGACGACGACGCGCCGCACCCCACCCGCCCGCGCCGCGGCGATGAGCTCGCCCGTGCCGCGCGTCGTCGCACCGAGGGGGTCGCTCCGACCCGTCGTGAGCGCCCGGCCGCTCGCTCGCGCCATCTCGATGACCGCCGTGCCGTCGGGGAGCACCAGCCACTCGGCGTCGACCGGCGCGCCGAGCGGCCCAGTCACCGTCGTGACCCGCCGGGATCCACCGCGGGCCTCGTGCAGCGTATCGAGGGAACCCTCGCCGCCGTCCGCCATCGGGATCTCGCGCACATCGGTGTACCCCGCGCGGCGCAAACCGGACGCGATGGCCGCAGCCGCCTCACCGGCGGACAACGTGGAACGGAACTTGTCCGGACACGCGACGGCGCAGTCTCGTCGTTCGATCACGGCGCATAGATTGACCCACGTCACCACCGGACGGCGAGCGCGGAGTTGCGCACCGCCACCGGCCCGACCGACGAACGAGAGGTCGAGCGCGCTCGAACGGGTCCCCCTCCTCGACAAGGAACTCGCCGACCACTCGGCGATCATCGGCACCGAGGCGATCGAGAGGATCCGGGACGCGGCGCGCGCCGTCGAGGGCGCCCGGATGCTCCACCTGAGCGCAACGCCGTACGGCGGCGGCGTGGCCGAACTCCTTGCGACGCACGTGCCGCTCCTCCGCAGCGTCGGCGTCGACGCGGACTGGCAGGTGATCCACGGGAGCGACGAGTTCTTCGGCGTCACGAAGAACGTTCACAACGCGCTGCAGGGCGCCGGTGAACCGTTCGACGATCGGGCTCGCCTCGTGGCGAAGGAGGGACCGGTCGTCAACGAACGGGACGCGCCGCTGTGCCCATCGCGCGATGCGGGGGCGTTCGACGAACTCGGCGAGGACGTGATCCCCGTGCAGCCCTGCGACCTCGTGCAGACGGCCGGCGCGCTCGCCAATGCGCTCGAACTGCCGACCGAGGAGCGCCGGGCGCGGGCGGCCCGGCTCCGGACCCGGATCGGGGCGAGGTCACCGCGCGACTGGTTGGCCGCGCAGGTCGGCCACGCGAGCTGACCGGGCGGGTCAGCGGTCCAACGCACGCGCGAGCGCAGCGAGCACCTGCGCGAGCCCGTGCGGGCCATCGACGACGAGGTCGCTGTGCTCGTCGAGTTCGGGCGGCGCCTCGGCGGACCGCACCCCGATGCGCAGCGCCGCGTCGAGCATCCCGTTTGCGACGAGTTCCGCCGCGGCCCGGAACGCCGGCACGTCGCCGTGGTCGTCGCCCGCGACGATGAGCGCCTTCGGCGCCTGGAGCCGATCGCGCACCGCGCTCGGCGGCCCGAGCACGAGGTCGCGCACCGCCGTGCCCTTGTCGACCGGTACGAGCGGGCGGAGCTCGAGGGCCATGCGACCGGGGGCGAGGGCCAGACCGGTGCGCTCGGCCACGGGGACCGCCCACCGAACCGCCGCCCCGGCGGCGCCGGGGTGCTCACGCCAATGCAGGGCCACCGCGACGCCGCCCTTCTCCTCGACCCGCACGTCGGGCAGCGCGGTGCGGGCCTCGCGGGCGATGCGCACGAGATCGAGGTCGCCGAGCGCCTCGCACACGCGGGGATCCATGACCGTCGAGCCGCCGGACCCCTCGCGTTCCATCCCGTACTGACCGAGCAGCACGGCGCCGCGCACCGGCACCGCCTGGCGCAGGAACTCGACCGGACGGCCGCTCACGATCGCGACGGTCCGCAC
>JBJTWK010000039.1:0-12426 GCA_046081705.1 Actinomycetes bacterium
CCCTCCAAAGTTCGGGTGATGGGGCGGACGAGGTTGGGTACAGTGCGGGGCATGGCCGACAGCACGAACCCGCAGGACTCCCTCGACGTCGACGCGATGCTCGCTCGCTTCCGGGAGCGGGCCGCCGCGGTGCGGGAACGCCCGCTCCCGCCGGTCGCCGGTCCGGACCGCGAGCGGTTCGTGCGTCAGGCCCAACTCGACTTCCAGGACTTCGCCATCGTCGGCGACGCGACCTGGGAGTTCGTCGACGGCGTCCTGACCCTGCGCGTCGATCTCACCGGCTGACCGCCCCGGACGGGCCCGCCGGGGCCCCGCCCGCTGGCCCGCGGCCCCTGGACGCCGGAGACCGGAGACCGGAGTCGGGGACCGCTGGGCCCCGGTGCGCGATCGGTGGTGGTCCTGCGGCGGGGTTCTGGCACCTCGGGGTGGCGGGCCGTAGCCTTCGGAACCTTGGTCGGCGAGGACGTGGGAGCACGGTGATGGGTGGGTCGAAGCGGCGGTTGGCGGGTCTCGCCGTGGTCGGGCTCGTGGCGGTCGGACTGACCGGCGTCGCGCCGTCGTCGGCGGGTGCTGCCGGGTGCACGACCGTCCTGACGTCGGAATCGTCCTACACAGGCACGAGCGGCGACGACGTCGTGTGCGTCGACGGGGTCGGCGACTACACCGTCGACACCGGGAGCGGCAACGACATCGTCAAGGTGATGACGTCCGGGGCCTCGGTGGAGGCGACGCTCGGCGATGGCGCCGACGTCTTCACCGGATCCCTCGCGACGACCTCGACCGTCGACGCCGGAGCGGGCGCCGACCGGGTCACGACCGGCAACGGGGACGACACGGTCGACGCGGGCGACGGGGACGATGTGGTCGCGACGAAGGCCGGCGACGACGCGGTGACCGGCGGTGACGGCAACGACCGGATCGTGACCGGCACCGGGTCCGACACGGTCGACGCCGGGGCGGGCGACGACAAGGTCTCCACCCAGGAGGGCGACGACACCGTTGTCGGGGGCACGGGGGCGGACAACGTGAACGGCGGCCCCGACGACGATCGGGTCGACGGTGGTCCGGGACCCGACAAGCTCGCAGGTTCGATCGGCGATGACGACCTCGCCGGTGGCGATGACGCCGACAGGGTCGCCGGCGGGCCCGGCGAGGACACCCTCGACGGCGGTGCCGGCCCGGATCTCGTCGGCGGCAGCGCCGGGATCGATGCGGTCAGCGGAGGCGATGGTGCCGACATCCTCAGCGGCGGGGACGGCGACGACGGGTTCGACGGCCTGGCCGGCGACACGGCCGCGGCGGGTGCGGGGGACGTGGCCTGCTCGAACTCGAGCGAACTCCAGTTGGCGTGCGCCCGCGGGGCGGTCGTCGTGTCCGTGGATCACACCGTCGAGGAGACCGCGACGGGGTGGCTCGTCACCGTCCGTGCGCGAGCGCTCGACTTCCAGGGCGGCGGGGTCACCCTGATCAAGATCGCCGAGAGTGCGACCGACCCCGGGACCGGATCGGTGCCGGTGCTCGTCGACGGCACCCGACAGAACGGCGTGTACGAGGCGACGTTCGAACTCGCCAGCGCGCCCGCGTCAGGACACCTCGGCGTCCGGGTGTTCACGACGGGCTTCTCGGTCGACGGCTGGATCGCGCACCCCTTCGGCATCTACACGCCCAACTCCTGGCCGTGCGTGTCCAATTGGACGACGATCCGAGATGTCGACGTCGACTGCGGGCAGTTCAACGGGGTCGGTGGGGTGATCGCGGGCTTCCCGAAGACGATGCGATCCATCGAGATCCCCGGTGCCGCCGGCGATCCGACGTTCACCGCGTACAGCGGCACGACCGCTGAAGTGCACATGGGAGCTCAGACGACCGTCTACGCCTACGGCGGCGTCGCGGTCCCCCGCCAGACGCCGCTCACGGACTGGGTGCACATCTTCAACTACTACGCGAGCGCACCGGCGCCGTCCACCGTCTGGGCCACGAGCGGGCCGCCGCCCTGTGCACCGCCGTACGCCGGGTTCTTCGGGTTGCACGGAACGTTCCAGTTCACGCTGCGAGCGTTCGTCATCGTCGACACCGCGAGCGGCGGGCAGGCCTGGTACGCGCACACGCTGCCCGACACGGCGTCCCTGAAGTGCTGAGCGCGGTGAGGAACGACGCCTGACCGGGTCCCGGCCCGAACCGCCCCGAACCGCGGGGTGGCGCCGCCGTGGGAGCCGTGAGGGCCTCGGCGCGTTCGGGGGGCGGTGAGGTGCCCGGCGGGTGGGTCAGAGTCGTTCGTCGAAGCGCTCGTTGGGGTCGAGGCGCTGCAGGTAGGCGCGGTCGACGGCGACCCAGAGCGTCTTCGAGAACGGGTAGAAGACGATCGGCCCCAGCGCCATGATCGGCAGCGTGACGGCCAGCACCGGGATCACCGGGATGTCCGGCAACGTGAGGACGAGCACCGACACGAAGATGAGCGTGAAGAGTCCGCCCGTGGCGATCATGTTGAACGCGAGCGCGCCGGTCCAGTAGCCCTGCTCCCGCTCGAAGTGCAGGCCGCAGCGTGGGCAGTCCGGCTTCATGACGAAGTACCGACGGAACAGGTGTTCCGACCCGCACCGGGCGCAGCGCAGGGTGATGCCCCAGAGCATGGTCCGGGTCCGGCTCGGGGTGTTCGTCGGCGTCGGCACGTCCCGGACCCTAGTGGCGCGGCCGGTCCGGCCCGCTCTCCTCAGGCCTCGACGACGTTCGTCGGGCCGTCGCCGCGCACACGCGCGACGCGCCCCTCCCACGCCTCGACGGTCATGGCCGAGAGCAGGTCGACGTCGGTCGAGTTCGCAAACGCGCGATCACCGTTCGGGGTGAGCAGCGTGACGAGGCCGAACGCAGGTGAGCCGTCGCGGTCCATCACGATCGACGTCGCCTCGATCTCGGCCTCGCCCGAGTACGCCCCGGCCGGTCGACGCGAGGGTTGCGCGTCGACGACCGCCTGGGTGCGGGTCTTCGGCACGAAGACCGGCCCGTCCGGCTTCGGCGTGGTCGAGTAGATCCCGGCCGCGTGCTTCGTCGCGTACCAGCCGAGTGCCGTGACGAGTCCGAACGACCCGGGATCGCGACGGCACGCCTCGACCATGGCGGCGATCGAGCGCACGACGTACGCGTTGCCCGGCCCGCCGGCGAACCCGAGTCCGCCGGTCACGGTGAGGGGTCGCGGATCGGCGGCCGGCCCGGCGAGGCCGGTGGCCCGGAGCGCGAGCTGCACGGCCGACGGGAAGCAGGAGTACAGGTCGAAGCGAGCGACGTCGTCGAGGCCGATCCCGGCCGCACCGAGCGCGTCGGCGACGGCCGCGCTGATGGCGGGCGAGTCGGCCAGCGACCAGCGTTCGGAGACGTGGAAGTGGTCGTTCGCCTCGGCGCCGGACCACGGGAACACCATGAGGTCGCTCGGCACCCCGGCGGCCCGGGCGGTGCCGAAGGAGCACAGCAGGATCGCAGCCGCCTGATCGACCTGGATGTTGGCGCACATCCGCTTCGTGTACGGGAAGGTGACCATCCGGTTGTCCGGCGACGGGAGGGTGATCTCGTCGCCGGAGAGCGCTCGCGGGGACCAGGCGTGCGGGTTGGTCGCGGCGACCGCGGCGAAGTGCTCCCAGAGGGAGGCGACGGCGCGCCGGTGCTCCTCGATCGTGCGCCCCTCGGCCCGGCGGATCGCGGTCTCGAAGAGCGGGTACATGCTCGTCGGCGCGATGGCGCCGTGCGCGTTCTCGTAGTCGCTCGTGCCCGGCCGGTCGTCGCCGAGCACGGTCGCGCACGCCGGATCGCCGGCGTCGTGGGCGCCCCACGGGAGCTCGACGGGCGGATCGGTCCGCCGGGCCCGGGACCGCGAGTACACGGTCTCGACCCCGCCGAGCAGGACCACATCGGCCTCGCCGGCGTGGATCGCGCGCCCGAAGTGGTGCACGAGCATCTGGGGGGTGTTGCCGCCGATGGTGGTGGTGACGGTGCGGGCGGGGTCGGCGCCGATGCGTCGGGCCAGCGCACGTCCCGGGTCCGGGTACGGCGCCGACATGAACTCGACGACGGCGATCGTGTCGGCCCGACCGACGAGCGATGCGGCGCCGAGCGAGCCGTCGGCGGTGCGAGCCGCCTCGGCGAGGAGGTCGATGGGCTCGAGTGCGTCGCGCGGGTCGGTGGGGCGCTGCTCGCGCTGGCCGACCGCGACGATGACGGGGGTCCGGGGATCGATGGTCACGATCGGCGAGCCTACCGACGACCCCGCACGGACCCCGGGGCCGGTTCAGTCCTCGTCGAGCTCGGGCGGCTCGGGCCAGGTCGGAACGCCGGGTGCCGCGGAGTCGGGGCAGACCGATCGGAAGTCGCACCGCTCGCACACGGCGGTGTCGCGCACCCCGATGAACCCTGCGCCCGTTGCGTCGGCGCCCGCGTCCCGGATCGCGAGGACGACGGCGCGCAGCTCCTCGGTGATCGCGGTGAGGTCGTCGGCCTCGGGTTCGAACGGGTCCGGTTCGTCGTCGACCTCGGCCGCGAGGTGCTCGTAGCGGATGCGCAGGCCGAGGCCGAGACGCTCGGCCGTCGGCGCGGCGATCCACGCCTGCAGGCGGGCCCGCGGGTCGTCGGCCACGCGCTCGGTGGCGCGGCCCCCGGTCTTGTAGTCCCGGACCTCGAGCACGTCGTCGAGTTGCCAGATCGCGTCGAGGCGTCCGGCGGCGATGAACTGCGGCGCACCGCGGTGGAAGCGGGCGAGCTCGTGCTCGTGGCGGGCCCGTGTCGCGAAGCGTGACGGGCAGCGTGCCGCGTGGCGCGACACCATCGTTGGGATGACGCCGGTGTCGGCACCGTGGCTCTCGAGCACGTCGCGCACGTGCCCGGTGTCCGCACACGAGCCGGTCGCATGGATCCGGTGCAGGAGCGCGTGCACGAACGTGCCGAAGTCGGGGGAGGCGCCGGCGTCGCTCGCCGGGACCCCGAGGAGGTAGCGGTCCAGGTACAACCGTGGGCAGCGTCGCCACGCGTCGAGCGAGGTCGCGGTGAGGCCGAGGACCTCGGGGAGCAGGCGGTCGCGTGCCATCAGCGGAACGCTGGGCAGGAGCCGATGAACGGGCACCACGCGCACTGGGTGCCGGGGGACGGGCGCGGGTCGACGAGGCGCGCCCGGATGCGGGCGAGTCGTTCGACGAGCCACTCGTCGCAGTCGGCGAGCGTGGTGGGCGCGTCGATGCGGGCCTCGGTCGCCTCGCCCCGCAGGACGTCGGCCACGGTCACGAGGATCGGGCCGTCGTGGCGACGGGCCCAGTCGGCGTGGCGGAGGAGCGCGAAGCGGACCTCGGGGGCCCGGGCGACGTCGGTGGGCACGGCATCCCGCCCGGCGTAGTGGAGGATGCGCACCTCGGGTCCCGCGTCGCCCTCGAACCGGAGGCCGACCCGACCGGCCAGCCGGACGCCGAGGTCGGGGCGAGCCGTGACGAAGTCGCCCTCGTCGAGTGCGACCGCGGTGCGCTCGCCGAACACGGTGAGGTACCAGCGCACGGCGGCGTCGAACACGCGCTGGGATTCGACGGGCAGGTCGGTCGGGGTGGGGAAGTGGACGGCGCGCGGTCGCTCGGCGGTGGCCTGAGCGAGGAGTGCGGCCTGCTCGAGTCGGTTCGAGATCGCGAACCGCAGTGTGGACCCGCGGTGTCCGGTCTCATTCCCGTGCTCCTTCTCGAGTCGCCGCGCGCAGCGGTCCTCGGGATCGCGCAGGTGGGCGAGCGTGACCTTCGCGAGTTCCTCCGTGCCCGTCACGGGTCCGAGGGTACGCGAGGGGGGCGCGCCCGGCGCGCCCCCGTGCACCGGGTCGGCGCGTACGCTTCGGTGCATGACCGCCCCCGGCTCGGCGCGGCGCGCGTCCGGCGCGTCGCGCACCCCCCGCGTCCGCACCGTGCTCCTCGTGGCGGTGGCGGTCCTCGTGATCTGGTGCGTGATCGGGGCGATCGGGCTCCTGCGGGCCCGCAGCCGGGCGCAGGCCGGGATCGATCGGCTCGAGCGCGCGCAGAGCACGCTGCGCGCGGCCGACCTCCTCCGCGGCGACGGCCTCGACACCCTGCGGCGGGCGAACGCGGACTTCGCGGCGGCCCACTCGTCGACCGGTTGGGCGATCACCGCGCCGTTGCGGATCCTCCCGGTCGTCGGGCGTCAGGTGCGGTCCGTCGACGCGCTCGCCGGCGCGGCCGAACGCGTCACCGCGGTCGGGGCTCGTGCCACCGATCGGGCCCAGCGGGCGGTGGCCGAACCGGCCGAGGCCGGCCCGGCCCGCCTCGCGCTCGTTGAGCGTCTGGCGGCGATCGGCGACGACGCCCGCCGGGACCTCGAGGGCATCGACCTCGGACCCTCGGACGCTCTCATCGGTCCGCTCGCCTCCGGCCGGGCCCGGTTCGACGAGCAGCTCGACGACATCCGCCGGGCCACGACGGAGCTGCGGCTCGCCTCCACCGGGCTGCGGCGGGTGCTCACGGGTCCGACCCGATACCTGGTGTTCGGCGCGAGCAACGCCGAGATGCGCTCCGGTTCGGGGACCTGGTTGAGCGCGGGCGTGCTCACCTTCCGGGACGGGCGCTTCGAACTCGGGGAGATGCGCACGAGCACGGCGTACCTGCCCGAACCGCCGATCGAGCCCACCGGCGACCTCGCGGCCCGTTGGAGTTGGTCGAGGCCCGGCGCCGACTACCGCAACCTCGGCCTCTCGCCGCAGTTCCCGGACAACGCTCGGCTCGCGACGGAGATGTGGCGTCGGGCGACGGGCGAGCAGGTCGACGGCGTGCTCGTCCTCGATCCGGTCGCGCTGCAGGCGCTGCTGCGGGCCACCGGTCCGGTCACGGTCGACGATCGGGAGATCTCGGCCGACAACGTGATCCCGTACCTCCTCGTCGACCAGTACCGCGGCCTCGAATACGACCTCGCGAACCCGAAGCGGACCGAGGCCGAGCAGACGGCGCGCCGCGCCGGACTCGCCCGGGTGGCCCGCGCGGTCATCGGTGCACTCGACACCTCGGGCTGGAGTGCGCCGGATCTCGTCGGTTCGCTGCAGAGCGCGGCGGCGGATCGTCACGTGCTCGCGTGGTCGGGCGACCCCGTCCAGCAGCGGGGGTGGGACGCGGCCGGGGTCGACGGCGTGCTGCCGCGCGATGCGCTCCTGCTCTCGCTCGACAACCTCAGCGCGAACAAACTCGATCCGTTCATGCGGATCGACGCCGAGGTCACGGGGCGCGCCGCGCCGGCCGGCGGCCGGCGGGTGCGCATCGATGTGACCGTGCGCAACGAGGCGCCCGACGGGCTCGGCACCTACGCGGCCGGCCCGTTCCCGGGCGCCGGGTTCGCGGCGGGGGAGTACGGCGGGCTGCTCTCGTTCGAGGTGCCCCGGTACGCCGCGGACGTCCGACTCGAGGGGACCGGCGGCATCCAGGCCGACGGTGCCGAGGGGACGACGCGGGTGATCGCCGGATCCGTCCGCATCGCCCGGGGCGCGAGCGTCCGCGCGACCCTGTCGTTCACGCTGCCGGCGGGCGGCACGCGGCTGTCGGTGCGGGGCTCGGCCCGGGTGCCGGCGACCGAGTGGCGCGTCGGCGCCGAGCGGTTCACCGACGACGCGGTGCACCCGATCCGACCCTGACGATCGGCACCTGCCACACTGCAGCAGCGAGATCTGAGGCGAAGGGCCCACGCCAGCCCGGTCGGTCGACGGATTCCATCAATCCTGAGGAGGGATTGGGGGTGGCGCCACAACCACTTTCCGTGGCACCCTTGCGACCGAGCACCACGCCGAGCGTCCGAGCACCACGCCGAGCGTCCATGAAGGGATCCACGAGCATGCCGAAGCGCCGCACCGTCGCCGGAATCGCAGCCCTGGTCGCCAGCGCCGGGATGTCCGCGGGCGTGCTGGCCTCGCTGCCGGCGCACGCTGTCGACGCCTACCCGCCGGTCACGACGACGACCGACCCCGGAGCGACCACCACGAGGGTGGCCACCGAGGTGCTCGACGAGACGGCGGAGAACGTTGCGGCGACCACGGCGGGACTGCCCGTCACCGGTGGCGACATCCTCGGACTCGTCGCGCTCGGTGGGACGGCGGCGCTCGGCGGCACCGCGCTCGTCCGGTTCTCCCGCAAGCGGTCCGAGGCCTGAGCGACGGCTCGGCCGGCGCGACGGAACGACGAGGGCAGGAATGGCTCAGGTCGGTACCCCGGGTGGACGATGGGATGGCGAGGCTGACGCGACCCCCATCCTCGAGCCCGCTGCACCACGCCGCCGGCGACTCATCGTGGCCCCGGAGCCGGGCGCGGACGCACGTCCGGTCGGCGGGTTCTACGTCGATCTGCTGAAGCCCTCGCTCGACCGCCTGTTCGCGCTCGGGATGCTCATCCTCCTCGCCCCGGTGCTCGCGATCGCGGCGCTCGCCCTGCGCGCGACCCTCGGGCGCGGGATCATCTACCGCCAGCAGCGGGTGGGCCGCGACGGCGTGCCGTTCACCGTGCTGAAGTTCCGGACTATGCAGGCGGATCGCCGCCTGCGGCGCGTCGACGTCGACGTCGACCGTCGGATCACGCACAAGTCGGCCGAGGACCCGCGCCACACCCGGCTCGGTCGGGTGATCCGGGCCGCCGGGATCGACGAGCTGCCCCAGCTCGTGAACGTGCTGCGCGGCGAGATGAGCATCGTGGGTCCGCGGCCCGAGCTGCCGTCCATGGTCGAGCGCTACCAGCCGTGGGAGCACGCCCGCCACGCCGTGCGGCCCGGGATCACCGGGCTCTGGCAGATCCGGGAGCGGGGCCGGGGCGCCCGGATGCACGAGTGCGTCGACATCGACCTCGAGTACGTCGACACGATCGGGTTCTGGACCGACCTGCGGATCCTCGCCGCCACGCCGTACCACCTGGTGCTCTGCCGGGGCGAGTGACCCCGATCGCGGGCTGATCGGCGCCCGTCCGGCCGGACCGCGCCCGGGATCCGGGTTCCGGGCCGGCCATCCGCCCTGGGGCTCAAGGCCCAGACCCGGACGGCCGATGGCTCCTCCCATGATCGGGAGCCACACGTCCAACACCAGCAACGTCCGCTCCGGCGCCCCGCGTCGCGGTCCCGTGCGACTGGTGGCCGCCGCTGCCGTTGCTGCGCTCGTCGTCGCCGGCCTCCCCACCGTGACGCCGCCCCCGGCCGACGCCGTGGGCACGTCACCGATCGCGCCCTCGATGGGGATGGCCACCGGTGGCGCGATCCTGTGGCAGTCCTCCGCCGACTTCACGCGTGACATGGACGCCATTGCGGCGTCGGGTGCGACCTGGATCCGGGTCGACTTCGACTGGCACTCCATCCAGTACGAGTCGCCCACGACCTGGCGGTGGGACCGCGCGACCGACCGCATCGTTGCCGCGGCCCGCGCCCGCGGCCTCAAGGTGCTCGGGCAACTCGGCTACTCCCCGCCGTGGGCCCGTCCCGCAGACTGCCCGACGGGTTCGAACAAGTGCATGCCGACCGACGGCGCGGCGTACGGCGCGTTCGCGCGTGCCGCAGCGGCGCGCTACGGCGCCGGCGGGACCGACCCGGCCTGGCGCGGAACGGTGCGCGCGTGGGAGATCTGGAACGAGCCGAACCACAGGCCCTTCGCCCAGCCGAAGCCGAACCTCGACCGCTACGTCGGACTGCTCAAGGCTGCGTACGCCGGCATCAAGGCGGTCGACGCCGGAGCGACGGTCGTGACGGGCGGCCTGTCGCCCGCGCCGGACGCGGCCGATGGCACCGACATCGCGCCCACCACGTTCCTGCAGGGCATCTACGCCCGCGGCGGACGTGGGAGCTTCGACGCGGTGGGGCACCACCCGTACTCGTTCCCGTACGACCCGTCGGGCGGTCAGTCGTGGAACGCATTCACGCAGACCGGGTACCTGTACCAGATCATGACGGCGAACGGTGACGGCGCCAAGAAGGTCTGGGGGACCGAGGCGGGTGCGCCCACCGGCTCCGACCCGGGCCGCTCGGTGTCCGAGTCGACGCAGGCGTCGTTCGTCACGAGTTACTACCGCTCGTGGACGACCACCTTCGGCGCGTTCACCGGGCCGCTCTTCTGGCACATGCACCGCGACTCGGGCTCGAACCTCTCGTACTACGACGACAACTTCGGCCTGCTCCGCCGCAACTGGACGATGAAGCCCGCGTTCGGTACGTACCAGCAGCTCGCGACTCAGGGCCTGCCCACCTCGGGTGGAGGAGGCGCACCTACGCCGACCACCACGACCGTCGCGCCGGCGACCACCACGACCACGCGCCCGGCGTTCGCCGGCGCGCTCCCGGGCGCCGACCCGATCGGGTGGCTCGAGGGCGCGAGCGTGGGGCCCGACGGGGTGACCGTGCGCGGGTGGGCGATCGACCCGCAGTCGACCGAACCGATCTCGGTGCAGCTCTGGATGGAGGGGTTCCGCCTCCTCGGCACCGTCACGGCCTCGGAGACGCGGGCGCCGCTCGCCACCGCCTTCCCGGCGTACGGCGCGGACCACGGGTTCACGACGACCGTGCGGGTCCCGGACGGGCCGCACACGGTGTGCGCGGTCGCCCAGAACGTGGGCGCGGGCACGAGCCGCATCGTCGGCTGTCGCGACGTCACGGTCACGTCCTCGCCGTTCGGCTACCTCGACGCCGCGACGTCGGGGATCGGCGGCCTGCAGGTGCGCGGGTGGGCGATCGACGGTGACCTCGACGACTCGGTCCCGATCCACATCTGGATGGACGGCTCGACCTGGGTCGGCGCGACCACGGCCGACGACACCCGGTCCGACGTTGCCGGGGCCTTCCCCGGGTACGGCCCGGACCACGGCTTCGCCGCCTCCTTCACCGTGCCCGGTGGTCCGCACCGTGTGTGCGCCTACGCGATCAACGGCGGTGCCGCCGGCGCCAACACGCTCCTCGGGTGCGCCGACGTGGTCGTGCGCACCGATCCGATCGGCTCCCTCGACGGCATCACCCGCGTCCCGGGCGGGCTGAAGGTCACGGGCTGGGCGATCGACCCTGAGACCGCGGCCCCGATCGAGGTGCACACGTACGTGGGTGCCGCGGGCACGGCGGTGATCGCCGACGAGACGCGCGCCGACGTCGGCGCGGTGTTCCCGGCCTACGGCTCGGGCCACGGGTACGAGACGATCGTCCCCGCCCCGGGTGAGGGTCCGGTCCCGGTCTGCGTCTACGCCCTGAACGTCGCGGCGGGCCGTCACACCCTCCTCGGGTGCCGGACCGTCGTGGTCACGCACTCGCCGATCGGGTCGCTCGACGGTGTCGTGAACCTCGGGGACCGCGTCCAGGTCGCCGGGTGGGCGATCGATCCCGATATCGCCGACGCGGTCACGATCCACATCTACGTCGACGGCGTCGCGACCGTCATCCGGGCGGACGCGCTCCGCAACGACCTCACCCCGATCTTCCCGGCGTACGGTCCCGCGCACGGCTTCGCGACGTCGATCGCGGTGACGCCAGGGCCGCACACCGTGTGCGCGTACGCGCTCGACGACGCAGGCGGCGTGAACCCACTGCTCGGGTGCCGGGTGGTCTGAGGCGAACGTCCCCCGCCCGGGCCGTCCGGGCGGGTCGGGACCCTCGGGCCGGTGGCTACGATCGGGAGCCGAGCGCTCCCCGACGCGGAGCGGATCCCCGCAGGAGGGTGAGATCGCCAGCCAGCCCCCCGCCCGGACGCCGAAGACGTCGCGGTCGCTCCTGACGGGTGCGGGGGCGATCGTCGTCGGCCGGTACGGCGTCGCGGCGTTCGGCTGGCTCGGCACCATCCTCATGGTCCGGCACCTCACGGACAGCCAGTGGGGTGAGCTCTCGTTCGTGCTGAGCCTGCTCAGCATCGTGGGGTTCATCTCCGACCTCAAGCTCAGCCGGATCGTGCTGGCGGAGGTGCTCGCCTCGGAGGAGGGTGCGGGCGACGTCGTGGGGTCGTACGTCGGCCTGCGGGGCGCGATCGGACTCGTCTCCTACGCGGGGGCGCTCGTGTGGGTCGTCGTCGGCGACTACTCGGGTCACGTCGTGTTCATCACGGCGATCGCCGGCCTCAACCTCGTGATCATGTCGACGGGCTGGGGCATCGGGCTGCTGTTCCAGGCCCGCCTCTGGCTGCGCAGCATCGCGTGGGCGATCTTCATCGCGCAGGCGGTCCAGTTCGCCATCACCGTCGCCATCGTCGTGACCGACCGCTCGTCGGTCGCGGCCTTCGCGTGGGCGACGGTCGCCAACTCCTTCGTGTTCGTCGGGTTCCTGCTCGTGGCCGGCCGCCACGGCGATCGGATGCGGGTCCGGGTGGAGCCGGCCAAGTGGGGGGTGTGGCTCAAGGAGTCCGCCCCACTCGCGCTCGGTTCGGCGCTCGACACCGTCTACTTCCGGCTCGACATCATCATGCTGTCGATCCTCGGC
>JBJTWK010000040.1:0-46075 GCA_046081705.1 Actinomycetes bacterium
CACGCGGGGATCCATGACCGTCGAGCCGCCGGACCCCTCGCGTTCCATCCCGTACTGACCGAGCAGCACGGCGCCGCGCACCGGCACCGCCTGGCGCAGGAACTCGACCGGACGGCCGCTCACGATCGCGACGGTCCGCACCCGACCGGCCAGCCGACGCAGCGCGTCGACCGCCTCCGGGAGGGCCCGCGCGGTGGTCGGGTCATCGACGATCGGCGCCAGCGATCCGTCGAAGTCGAGGACGACGCCGATCGCGGGCGCGCACGCGACGATCGGGGCGAGCGCGGCGCGGACCCGCCGCCGCATCAGGTGCCGATGATGACGAGGCAACTCGCCCGCTCGGCCCCCGTGGGGACGGGCGAGGGCATCGGCTTCACGACCGCGGTGGAACTCACGACCGTGGCGATCGTGGTGCACTCCCGCTGGAACCCGGACGCGTAGTACACGGTGGTGCCGGTCTGCGCCGCTGCGTCGCCGGGGGTGAGCGTCTGGTAGCCGAGCGACCGCAACTGGTTCGTGAGCGTGGTGGCCGCGCCGCTGACGCCCGAACCGTTGAGCACGAGCGCCGTCACCTGCTGCGGCGGCTTCGCCGTCCCCGAGGAACCGCCCTTGCGGGTGGTCGAGGTCGCGGCCCGCGTCGTGCTCGTCGACGGCGCCGTCGTCGTGGTCGCGTCGACCGCCGCCGAGGTCGTGGTCGTGCCGTCGCCGATCGGGCCCGAACCGTCGTCGATGGCCTGGAGCAGCACGATGCCGATGATGATGGCGATGGCGATCAGGAGGCCGCCGCGCACCGCCGGATTCGCAAGGACACCGCCACGGGACTGCGGGGCCCGGTGCCGGCCGCCACCGGGGTTCGTCGGTTCGGTCACGGCTCCGACCCTATCCGGCTCGCCCGGGCGGACGGCGGCACACCCGGCCGCGGCGGGCGACGGCGGTGGTGGAGCCGGAGGTCGGCTTCGAACCGACGACCTGCCGCTTACAAGGCGGCTGCTCTGGCCAACTGAGCTACTCCGGCGGGGTGCGCCCGCAGCGGGCGCGTGACGGCACGGTAGTGGTCGCGGTCAACCTGCGGCGCGCCGGCGGGCCACCGCGAAGCAGGCCACCGCCGCCGCGGCCGACACGTTGAGGCTGTCGAGGTGCCCGACGAGGTCGATGCGGGCGACGAGTTCGCACCGATCCCGTGTGAGCCGGGCCAGACCCCGGCCCTCCGCGCCGAGCACGAGGACGACCGGCGCGTCGGCCACCGGGAGGTCGTGGATCTCGGTGTCGCCGTCGGCGTCGAGTCCGACCGACCACACCCCGGCGCGTCGCGCCCGATCGAGGAAGGCCGGCATCCCGGCGGCCTGGGCCACGGGGAGCCACTCCGCCGCCCCGGCCGCCGCCTTCAACGCCGCCGGGCTCAGTCGGGCCGAGCGGTGCTTCGGGATGACGATCCCGGTCGCGCCGGCGAGCTCGGCGGTGCGCATGACGGCGCCGAGGTTGCCGGGGTCGGTCACCCCGTCGAGCGCAACGATGAACGCGCGCGGGTCGGCGAGGAGGGTGTCGGGGTCGACCGCCTCGATCGCGGCGGCCCGGGCGAGCACGCCCTGGGGCGCCTCCGACTTTGCGAGCGCGGCCAACTGTGCGGGCGCGACCTCACGGACGCGCACCCCGCCCTCGTACGCGAGGTCGATGATCTCCTCGATGCCCTCGCGCTCGTCGCGGCCCGTCGCGATGAGGACCTCGCGGATCGGTCGGCGGTGGGCCCGCAGCAACTCCCGCACCGCGTTGACGCCCTCGACCTGGTCGCCACCGAGCCCGCGCTCGCTCGCCGGCGGACGGCGGTCACCCCGGTCGGCCCGCTCGTCGCGCCGACCGCCGCGGGCGCCGCGCGCCCCACCGTTCCGGTCCCCGCGACCGCGGCGGTCGGCGCTCATCGGTGCCAGCGCGTGCCGCCGGGGGCGTCCTCGAGCACGACGCCGCTCGCCGCGAGGTCGTCCCGGATGCGATCCGCGGTCGCGAAGTCCCGCGCCGCCCGCGCGGCGTCGCGTGCCGCGACGAGCGCATCGATCTCCGTGTCGTCGTCGCCCTCGGTGGACTCGCCGACCTCGACCCCGAGGACACCGGCGAGCTCGACCACCGTGGCGAGGAGGGTGCCAGCGCGGGCGGCGTCGCCGGCGTCGATCGCCGAGTTCGCCCGCCCGAGCACGTCGAACACCGCCGCGAGCGCGGCCGGGGTCCCGAAGTCGTCGTCCATCGCCCGCCGGAACGCGGTGACCGTGGCGTCGTCGAGGTCCGCGGACCCGACCACGCCCGCGGCCCCGGCCCGGCGCGCCAACGCGTCGAGGCGGTCGACGGCCTTCGCCGCGGCCTCGATCTCGGTCGGTCCGAGTTCGGTCTGCGAGCGGTAGTGGGTCTGGAGCACCGCGACCCGCAGCGCGCGACCCCCGTGGGCGTCGATCGCCTCGCCGAGGGTCGTGAAGTTGCCGAGCGACTTCGACATCTTCTCGCCACCGACCATGACCATGCCCGAGTGGATCCAGTGGCGGGCGAAGGGGTGGCCCGCGGCCTCGGCCTGGGCCCGCTCGTTCTCGTGGTGCGGGAACGCGAGATCGTCACCGCCGCCGTGGATGTCGAACCCCTCCCCGAGGAGGTCGAGCGACATGGCCGAGCACTCGATGTGCCAGCCGGGTCGTCCCCGACCCCACGGGGAGTCCCAGTCCGGCTCACCCGGCTTGGCTGCCTTCCAGAGGGCGAAGTCGACCGGGCTGCGCTTGGCCTCGTCGACCTCGACCCGCGCGCCCGCGCCCTCGAGCAGGTCGTCGAGACGGCGGTGCGACAACTGTCCGTACCCGGGGTAGGTCAGGACGGCGAAGTACACGCCCTGACCCTCGATCACGTACGCGTGGCCGGCGGCCACGAGTTCGCCGATGAGTTCGAGCATGCGCCCGATGTACTCGGTCGCATGCGGCGTGGCATCGGGCCGCCGGACCGCGAGGCGATCCATCTCCGTCCAGTAGGCCGCCTCGTACCGGGCCGCGACCTCCGGCTCGGTGCTCCCCTCGCGCGCGGCCCGCCCGATGATCTTGTCCTCGATGTCGGTGATGTTGCTGACGAACGTGACGTCGAACCCGCGCCACTCGAGGTACCGCCGGATGGTGTCGAACGCGACGGCCGTGCGCCCGTGACCGAGGTGCGGCACGTCGTAGACGGTCGGTCCGCAGACGTAGAACGACACCCGGCCCGGGCGCTGCGGCTCGAGATCGACCCGCCGCCCGGCGAGCGTGTCGTGGAGGCGGACGCCGTCGCTCATCGTGGCGAGGCTAGCCAACCGTTCCGTCGCCCCGGCGCGGACCGGGTCCGTGTGGTCGTGCGGTGTCGACCGACGCGTCAGCCCCGGCACAGCATCGCGACGGCCCAGCACGCGATGCCCTCGACCCGCCCGACGAACCCGAGACCCTCGCCCCGCTTCGGCGTGATCGACACCTGCATCGGCACGCCGAGCGGCTCCTGGAGCGGCACGAGCGCGGCGCGCACGGCCTCGGCCATGGCGCCGAGGTGCGGGGCGAGCCGCGGCTGTTCGGCCGCGACCGTCACGTCGACGTTCTGGACCCACCACTGCTCGCGCGCCACCCGCCCCGCGACGTCGGCGAGGAGGCCGATCGACGACACGCCGGCGTACGCGGGGTCGGACGCCGGGAACAGCGTCCCGAGATCGGGCAGACCCGCCGGACCGAGCAGCGCGTCGGCCACCGCGTGGGCGACGACGTCCGCGTCCGAGTGTCCGACGAGGCCCGGCCCGTCGAGCGTGACGCCACCCATGACGAGCGGACCGTCACCCCCGAAGGGGTGCACGTCGAACCCGAGCCCGACCCGCATGATCATCCGTCCACCCCCGTCGAGAGCCAGGCCTCGAGCACGACGAGGTCGTCGCGGTCGGTCACCTTGCGGTTGCGGACCTCACCCGGCACGACGACGACGGTACCCCCGACGCGTTCGACGAGTCCGGCGTCGTCGGTCGCGTCGCCGCCCGCCTCGTGGGCCCGTCGGAGCACCTCGGCCCGGAACGCCTGGGGCGTCTGCACCGCGACGAGGTCGTGACGGGCGACCGTCTCGAGGACCCGACCGGCGTCGACCCGCTTGACCGTGTCGGCCACGGGCACCCCCGGGATGGCGGCGTCGGCCCCCTCGCGCACCGCGGCGATGACCGCGCGCCACAGGTCGCGGCTCGCCAGCGGGCGGGCCGCGTCGTGCACGACGATCACCTCGGCCTCCTCGGGGATGGCGGCGAGTCCGGCGCGCACCGAGTCGGAGCGCTCGGCCCCTCCGGTGACGACGGCGTGCACGGGCGGACCGTCCCAGCGCTCACCCTCGGGCAGCACGAGCACGACCGCGTCGACGACGTCGTGGGCCCCGTGCACCGAACGGTCCACGACCCGGGTGCCGGCCACCTCGAGGAACTGCTTGCGGGCGCCGAAGCGCGTGCCGCGGCCGGCCGCGAGGAGGATGGCCCAGGTGGTCACGCCTCCATGATGCCCGGCATCGCCCCGGCGCGCACCTCGTCGACGGGCCGGGCGAAGATGATCCGACCCGCAGCATTCGGGACGACGGACGAGACCACGACCTCGAGTTCCGGCCCGCCGACGGCGGGGGCACCGCCGTTCACGACGACCATGGATCCGTCCTCGAGGTACCCGACGCCCTGGCCCAGCTCGCGGCCGGGCTTCACGAGGCGCACGGTGAGGTGCTCACCGCCGAGCACCGGTGCGGTGAGGTCCGCGGCGAGGCGTCGCAGGTCGAGCGTCGGCACGCCGCGCAGGTCGGCGACCCGGGCGAGCGGCGCGTCGGCGGTGAGGAGTCGCAGTTCGAGCCGCTGCGCGAGCGCAACGAGCTTCGCATCCACCTCGCTCGCCTCGGGCACCTCGTCGTCGAGGACGCTCACCCGGACCCGGCCCTCGCGCTGCATCGCCTGCACCGACTCGAGCCCGCGGCGGGCCCGACGCCCGCGGGCGTCCTCGGCCCCCCGGTCCGCGAAACCCTGCAGTTCGTCGAGCACGAACCGGGCGATGAAGAGGTCGTCGTGGATCACGCCGGCCGCGACGAGGCTCGTGAACCGGCCGTCCATGATCGCCGAGGTGTCCACGAGGTAGCCGTCGCGCGCATCGAACGCCTGCGCGCGCACGAGCGGTCGGGTGGACAACCCGGCGGCGGCGAACAGGTCGTCGCTGCGGGCCGCCCCGAGTCGGAACCCGAGGACGCCGAGGACCCAGGTGACGATGCCCGCGATCGGGATCGACAGCGCGGGGTGCACGTGGATGAGCAGGGGCAGCGTCGCGATGCCGCCGAGCAGGGCGCCGCCGATGCCGACGGCGAGACCCGCGAACAATCGCGGGCCCGCGACCGGGGCGACCCGGCGCTCGACCGCGCCCAGGGCCCGGTCGATCGATCGGCCGAGGAGCCCGCCCGAGACGAACCCGATGAGCACCCCGAGCATCGCCCCGACACCCCCGGCCGTGGGTGAGGCCGGCGCGAGGTCGCGGGCCAACCAGTACCCGGCCGCGGTCCCGAGCAGGACGACGAACCCGCGCATGACCTCGACGAACACCTGCACCACCTCCGCTCGCGGATCCGAGCTCGAACGGATCCGGGTCGGGCGCGGGGACGCGCCGGACCGACCCGATCCCATCGGCACGCGGTGCCGCCGGCTTGACCCAGGAGGTGGGGCCGGGACTACTTCGCGGTGGTCTTCTTGGCCGGAGCCTTCTTCGCCGCCGGTGCCTTGGCCGACGCGGCCTTCTTCGCCGACGCGGCCTTCTTCGCCGCAGGGGCCTTGGCCGCCGGTGCCTTGGCCGACGCGGCCTTCTTCGCCGCCGGGGCCTTCTTCGCCGGGGCCTTCTCGGCCGCAGGCTTCTTGCGCACCGCCGCCTTCTTCGGGACCGTCGGGTCGACCATCGGCTTGCGGTCCGGGATCGGCTTGGGGGCGGGCGTCCCGCCGGTCTTGCCGAGCACCTCGTCGAGGGTGATCTCGGCCTGCTCCTCGTCGACGTCGAGCGCGAAGGTCAACTCGCTCACGAGGATCTGGCGCGCCTTGCCGAGCATGCGCTTCTCGCCTGCGGACAGGCCCTTGTCGCGTTCGCGGATCGTGAGGTTCCGGACGACCTCGGCGACCTGGTAGATGTCGCCGCTCTTCAACTTCTCGACGTGGTTCTTGAACCGCCGGGACCAGTTCGTCGGCATGCGGGCCTCGCGCTTGCGGAGCACCGCGAAGACCTCCTCGACCTCCTCGTCGTTGATCACGTCGCGGAGGCCGATCTCGGCCGCGTTGTCGGCGGGCACCTTGAGGGTCAGTTCGCCGTAGGCGAGTCGCAGCACCAGGTAGTCGCGCTTCTCGCCGAACGCGACGACCTTCTCCCGCCGCTCGATGGTGGCGGCGCCGTGGTGGGGATAGACGACCTTGTCGCCGACCTCGAAGGGCATGGGACTCCTTGGGAGATGCGAGACCCGCCGTGACGGCGGCGGGGGACCCTACAGTGTACCGGACGCCGGTCGCGGGGCCCAACGGCCGGACCGCGACCCGGCATGGGTAAAGTTCGGCCGTGCCGCGCCGACGCCTCCTCGACTCGACCGAACTCTTCAGCGCCATGCCGCCCGAGGTGCTCGACGGCCTGCGCGAGCGGGCCGTCGTGCAGCGTGTCGCCAAGGGGCAGTCGGTCTTCAGCGAGGGCGACCCGGCCGAGCACCTCTTCGTCGTGACCGAGGGACGGATCGCGATCGCGACCCGGGCGTCCGACGGGCGCGAGACCCTCGTGGCCGTGATGGAGGCCGGCGGTCTGTTCGGCGAACTCGGGCTCTTCGACGGCGAACCGCGATCGGCCGACGCGCGCGCCCTCACCGACGCCGAGGTCCTCGCAGTCGACTACGGGTCGGTGCGCGCCGCCTTCGAGGCCCGCCCCGATCTGCTCTGGCTCGTCGTCCGTCTCCTGGCCCAACGTCTGCGCGCGACCGACGAGGCGCTCGCCGACGCGGTGTTCCTCGATGTCCCCGCGCGCACCGCCAAACGGTTGCTGGAACTCGCGGGCGACCAGGACGACTTCCAGCTGCCGATGACCCAGGAGGACCTCGCCGGCCTCGTGGGCGCCTCGCGCGAGCGCGTCAACAAGGCGCTCGCGATGTTCATCCGCCTCGGCTGGGTCGAGACCACCGGCCGCGGCCGCTACCACATCCTCGACCGCGAGAGCCTCGAGCAGCGCGCCGAGCAGTGACGACGCGCGACCCCCGGTCGCGCCGCACGTCAGCCGAGGAACACGAGGATCCGACTCCACGCGTCGGCCGCATCGTCGGGACGGTGCGCGGGACGCGAGGGGTCGTGGATGAAGCCGTGGTCGGCCTCCGGGTACACGACGACCTCGGATCCCCGGATCTCGTCGAGCGCAGCGCGCAGGGCCGCGACCTCGGGTTCGGGGGTCCAGTGATCGACGCCGCCGAGGACCGCGAGTGTCGGGCAGCCGCCCTCGAGCGCCGCGAGCGGCTCGCCGAGGTGGTCACCCCGCCACGCCTCGGGGACGTGCACCATCCCGTAGCAGGACACCGCACGATCGAAGCGGTCGGCTCCGGCGGCCTTGAGCGCGTACATGCCGCCCATGCAGAACCCCAGCACGGCGACGTCACGCACGCCGTCCTCCACGACGAGGAGATCGGCCGCCGCCGAGAGCGCGCCGATCGATTGCTCGTCGGCGAGTCCGGGGACGAGCGCGAACCGCTCCTCGACGGTCAGCGCGTCCCGCGTGCCGGCGGGCACGCTCGCGAACGGCTCGACCACCGCGACGGCGAGTCCGTGCGTCGCGAGCCGGCGGGCGAGGTCCTCGAACAACGGGCGGACCCCGAAGATGTCGGGGTGGACCACGAGGCCCCGGCGCGGCATGCCCAGCGGGCGGGCGTGGATGACGTCGACCCGGATGCCGTCCGGCCGGCGCACGGTGGTGCGCTCGACCTCGACCTCCTCGGTGCCCTCGATGAGTTCGGCCACCCGTCCCTCCGTCCGTTCGGCGCCGCCGGGGCGCGACTCAGCTGTACCGCTCGAGGATCGACGCCTCGGCGAGACGGGCCAGCCCGTCCTTGATCGCCTGGGCGCGCACATCACCGACCCCTTCGACCTCCGTGAGGTCGTCGAGGCTCGCGCGCAGGATCCGGGGCAGCGACCCGAACCGGTCGACGACGGCGACCGCGATCGGGTCGGGCAGCCGCGGGATCTTCGCCAGCAGCCGGTGACCCCGGGGCGCCACGGCGTCCTCGAGCACCGGGTCGCCGTCGTGCCCGAGGACGCGGGCGACCTCGACGACGTCGACGACCGCCTCGGTGTCGAGCGTCGCGAGCGCGTCGATGATCTGCTCGGTGCCGGGGGCGTCGGCCGTGCGGTAGTCCTCGATGAGGAGGCGGTGGTCCTCGTCGACCCCGACCATGAGCTCCTCGAGCTGGAGCAGGACGAGTCGCCCGTCGGTACCGAGCTCGACCACGTACTCCTCGATCTCGTCGGCGATGCGTCGCACCATCTCCGCCCGCTGCAGCGCCGCCGCGACGTCGCGCCAGGTGACGAGGTCCCCGATCTCAACCGCCGAGAGGCTCGTGGACACCGCGTCGAGACGTTGGCGGTACCGCTCGAGGATCTGCATGGCCTGATCGGCTCGGGCGAGCACCCGGGCGACCGGCTCGAGCTGCCGCTTCTCGCCACCCCGGTGGATGGCCACGACGCTCATGTCCTCGGACACCGTGATCGTCGGCACCGCGACCTGGCGGCCGACGCGCTCGGCGGTGCGGTGCCGGGTGCCGGTCTCCGAGGTGGGGATGTCGGAATCCGGCACGAGGTGCACGTTCGCCCGGGCGATGCGCGTGGCGTCGGACGACAGGATGATCGCGCCGTCCATCTTGGCGAGCTCCGAGAGTCGCTGCGGCGAGAACTCGGCGTCGAGGAGGAACCCGCCGGAGCAGATCGAGAGGACCTCGGGGCCGTCACCGACGACGATGAGCGCGCCCATGCGGGCCTGCAGGATGCGGTCGAGACCCTCGCGCAGCGGCTGTCCGGGCGCGACGAGCCGCAGGGCGGCGAGCATCGCGTCGGATCGAGCGGTCGTGGGCACCCTTGTCCTCCGGGCCTCGGGCGGGTGCGTCAGGGTAATCGGCGGGGCGACCGTGCGGCTCGGGCCCGGGTCGGGCCGGTACCGCGGCCGCCCACGCGGCGCGCGAACGGGCGACGAACGGGACGGTCGAGCCCGGAACGTCAGGTCGCGTCGACGCGCAGACCGGCGGCGTCGAGCGCCTCGACCACGCTGCCGACGCGCAGCAGGGCGATGCCGTCGACCTCGGGGGTGGACGCCGGGACGACGGCCCGGCGGAACCCGAGTCGGGCCGCCTCGGCGAGCCGCCGCGGGGTCTGGGCGGCCTGGCGCAGCTCGCCACCGAGTCCGATCTCGCCGATCGCCACGAGGTCGTCGGACACGGCGACGCCGAGCCGCGCGCCCGCGACCGCGAGGACCACCGCGAGGTCGGCCCCCGCCTCGGCCACCCGCACGCCGCCCGCCACACTGGTGTACACGTCGGCATCCGCGAGCGGCAGCCCCGCGCGGGCGTCGAGCACCGCGAGCAGCATGGCGAGCCGCGACGACTCGAGGCCCTGCGCGCTGCGGCGCGGCATCGGCGCGGTGGTCGTGCTCACGAGGGCCTGCACCTCGACGAGCAGGGGGCGCGCCCCCTCGAGCACTGGCACCACGATCGAACCGGGCGCGCCGGGACGGCGGTCCGCGAGGAACAACGCGCTCGGATCGGGGACGTCGACGAGCCCCGTCTCCCCCATCTCGAACAGGCCGAGTTCGTTGGTCGCACCGAACCGGTGCTTGAGCGCGTGCAGCATGCGGAGCGCGTGGTGACGGTCACCCTCGAACTGCAGGACGGTGTCGACCACGTGCTCGAGGGCCCGCGGCCCCGCGAGGTTGCCGTCCTTCGTGACGTGGCCGACGAGCACGACGGCGAGGTTGCGCTCCTTCGCGAGGCGCACGAGCCGGTGCGCGCACTCGCGCACCTGGGCGACCGAACCGGGAGCCCCCGGGAGATCCGGGTCGACCACGGTCTGGATCGAGTCGATGGCGAGGACGTCGGGCTGGGTGGCGTCGACCTGCGCGACGACGTGGGCCAAGGAGGTGTCGGAGACGAGCAGCAGGTTCGACTCGAGCGCGCCGAGTCGCCCGGCGCGCAGCCGCACCTGCTCGCACGACTCCTCGGCCGAGACGAGCAGGCAACGGGCGCCGGCCGCGGCCATGCGCCCGAGGGCCTGCAGCAGGAGCGTGGACTTGCCCATGCCCGGCTCGCCGCCGAGCAGGGTGACCGAACCGGCCACGAGACCGCCCCCGAGCACCCGGTCGAGCTCGGCGACCCCGGTCGGACGCCGAGTCGCACCGAGGGGGTCGACCTCGTCGATCGGGATCGCGGCGGCCAGGGTGCCGACGATCGCCCCCCGGGCGGTCGGGTCGTCGACCTCCTCGACGAGGGTGTTCCACTCCCCGCACTCGGGGCAGCGGCCCAACCAGCGGGGCGACTGGGCACCGCAGTCGGTGCAGCGGTGGCGAACACGTGTTCGGGTCATGACGGCAGCGTAGCGTGGGCCTGTGACGGCATCGGCGGATCTGGTCGTGGGCTTTGACCTCGACATGACCCTGATCGACTCCCGGCCCGGAGTGGCGGCCACCTTCGCCGAGCTCAACCGGGTCCTCGGGACCGCGATCCCGGGGGACGACCTCGCCGAGCGCCTCGGCCCCACGCTCGAGTCCGAGATGGCCGTCTTCTTCCCGCCCGAGGAGATCCCGGCGGTCTGCGACCGCTACCGGGAGATCTACGCCACCATCGGGGTCGCCGGCTGCAGCCGTCTGCCCGGGGCCGAGGCCGCCCTCGAGGCGGTCACGGCGGTCGGCGGCCGCACGCTCGTCGTCACCGCGAAGTTCGAGCCGAACGCGCACCGGTGCCTGCGGGCCGTGGAGCTCCGGGTCGACCACGTGGTCGGCTGGCGTCACGGGCCGCAGAAGGGCGAGACCCTCATCGAGCACGGCGCGCTCGCGTACGTCGGCGACACGCCGCCGGACATCGAGGCGGCCCGGGTCGCGGACGCGATCGCGGTCGCCGTCGCGTCCGGACCGTGGAGCGCGGACGCACTCGACGCGCACGGGGCCGACGTCGTGCTCGGGTCGTTGCTCGAGTTCCCGGCCTGGCTCGCCGCCGCGCTCGACGCCTGATCAGCCGCGGGGCGCGGGCCGACCGTGCCGGCGTGACGGCGAGTGGGCGCCGTGGCGACCCTTCGGGAGCCGCAGGGTGGGATCCTCCTCGACCTCGTGCGCGGCGTGCCGTCGGGCCCCGGGCGCGTGCCGGCCGCGTGGCCGACGCCGCTGGGCGCGGATGCTCGCGATCGTCACCGCGACGGCGCCGAGGAGCAGGAGGACCCCGCCGAGCGCGAGCAGCAGCGATCCCCAGTGCCAGGCGGTGCTCGATGCGTCGAGCGCGACCCGCCCGTCGACCGGGACGGCCCGCTGGGGCGCCGATCCCGGCAGCCGCGCCTCGGCCGCGAGCCGGAGGTCGGCCGTCAGCCGCCGATCGAGCGCCGCCGCCACCGCGTCGGGATCGACGCCCGCCGCCCGCACGCGCTCGACGAGCGCCGGATCCTCGGCGAGTCGGCTGCGCAGGGCGGCGGCGTCGAGATCGATCCGGACTCGGTAGGTGTCGCGCAGCCCGCCGTCGCGGTGCTCGAGCTCGAACGTGCGCACGATCGGCGCATCACCCGTCATCTCCTGCACGATCGCGGTCGCCTCGGCCGGGTCGGCGAACGACTTCGCCACCGTGAGGGTCGCGCCGCCGCCCGACCGCTGCCAGCCCCGGACCCGCCACCCCGCGGCGGCGAGGTCGGCGATGCGCACGGCGTCCTCGAGTCGGCGGCCGTCCACCTCGGCGGCCCGTCGCGCCGCCGGGTCAAGGTGGATGCGGACCGCGACCTCGCCGGAGCCCGATCCGCGCATCCGCACCACGAGGGTGGTGTCGACGCGGCAGGCGGCGAGCAGGACGCTCGCCGCCGCCACCAGGATGAGTGCGCGCCCGCGCACGGCGCTCGCGGAGGGTGTCAGCCCTCCGAACCGCTTCCGGCCAGTTCGACCGGGGGCGGCTCGATCGCCTCGATCGTGCGGAACACGATGTCCTCGCCCTCGGCGTCGACGAGGATCGACTCACCGGTGTGCAGCTCCTTCCAGAGCAGCTTCTCCGAGAGCGGGTCCTCGACGAGGCGCTGGATGGCGCGCCGCAGCGGGCGGGCACCGAGCGTCGGGTCGTAGCCCTTGGCGGTGAGGAGGTCGCGGGCCGCGTCCGTGAGGTCGAGGCTGATGCCCTGACCCTCGAGCTGGACCTGCACGCGCTTGATGAGCAGGTCCACGATCGAGTGCACCTCGTCGCGGCTGAGCTCACCGAACACGATGACCTCGTCGATGCGGTTGAGGAACTCGGGCCGGAAGTGCCGCTTGAGCTCCTCGGTCACCTTGTCCTTCATGCGCTCGTACGTCACGGCGTCGTCGGCCTTCGCGAAACCCACGCCGGTCTTGCGCAGGTCGGAGGTGCCGAGGTTCGACGTCATGATGATCACGGTGTTCTTGAAGTCGACCGTTCGACCCTGCGAGTCGGTCAGGCGACCGTCCTCGAGGATCTGCAGCAGTGAGTTGAAGACGTCCGGGTGGGCCTTCTCGATCTCGTCGAAGAGGACCACGGAGAACGGCTTGCGCCGCACGGCCTCGGTCAGCTGACCGCCTTCGTCGTACCCGACGTAGCCCGGGGGCGACCCGAGGAGGCGCGAGACCGTGTGCTTCTCCATGTACTCGGACATGTCGAGCTGGATGAGCGACGTCTCGTCGCCGAAGAGAAACTCGGCGAGCGTCTTGGCGAGCTCGGTCTTCCCGACGCCGGAGGGCCCGAGGAAGATGAACGAGCCCGACGGCCGCTTCGGATCCTTGAGCCCGGCCCGGGTGCGCCGGATCGCCTTGGACACTGCGACGACCGCCTGCTCCTGGCCGACGATGCGCTTGTGGAGCTCGTCCTCCATGCGGAGCAGCTTGGCGGTCTCCTCCTCGGTGAGCTTGTACACCGGGATGCCGGTCCAGAGCGCGAGCACCTCGGCGATGGACTCCTCGCTCACCTCGTTGAAGAGGTCGACGCCCTCGGAGCGGAACTCGACCTCCTTCTGGGCGCGCTGGGCGAGCAGCTCCTTCTCGCGGTCGCGCAACGACGCCGCGGTCTCGAACTGCTGGGCCTCGATCGCGGCCTCCTTCTCCTTGCGGACCTTGGCGATCTCGTCCTCGAGCTCGCGGTAGTCCGGCGGGGCCTGCATGCGACGGATGCGCAGGCGCGAGCCCGCCTCGTCGATGAGGTCGATCGCCTTGTCGGGGAGGTGCCGGTCGGAGATGTACCGGTCGGCGAGATTGGCCGCGGCGACGATCGCCTGGTCGGTGATCGTGACGCGGTGGTGCTGCTCGTAGCGCTCGCGCAGGCCCTTGAGGATCTCGATCGTGTGCGCGACCGACGGCTCCTCGACCTTGATCGGCTGGAACCGGCGCTCGAGCGCCGCGTCCTTCTCGAGGTGCTTGCGGTACTCGTCGAGCGTCGTGGCCCCGATGGTCTGGAGCTCACCGCGGGCGAGCAACGGCTTGAGGATGCTGGCGGCGTCGATCGCACCCTCGGCCGCCCCGGCCCCGACGAGGGTGTGGATCTCGTCGATGAAGAGGATGATGTCGCCGCGGGTGCGGATCTCCTTGAGCACCTTCTTGAGGCGCTCCTCGAAGTCGCCGCGGTAGCGGGACCCGGCGACGAGCGCACCGAGGTCGAGCGTGTAGAGCTGCTTGTCGGTGAGGGTCTCGGGCACCCGGCCCTCGACGATGTCGGCCGCGAGGCCCTCGACGATGGCGGTCTTGCCCACGCCCGGCTCGCCGATGAGCACCGGGTTGTTCTTGGTGCGACGGCTCAGCACCTGCATGACCCGCTCGATCTCCTGCTCGCGCCCGATGACCGGGTCGAGCTTCTTCTCGCGCGCCGCCTGGGTGAGGTTGCGACCGAACTGATCGAGCACGAGGGAACCGGAGGGCTGGGCCTCGCCGGTGGGACCACCGGCCGGCGCGGCCTCCTTGCCGCCGGCGTACCCGGAGAGGAGCTGGATGACCTGTTGGCGCACGCGCGACAGGTCGGCGCCGAGCTTGACGAGCACCTGCGCCGCGACGCCCTCACCCTCACGGATGAGGCCGAGGAGGATGTGCTCCGTGCCGATGTAGTTGTGCCCGAGCTGGAGTGCCTCGCGCAGCGAGAGCTCGAGGACCTTCTTGGCGCGCGGCGTGAACGGGATGTGGCCGGACGGGGCGGTGCCGCCGTGGCCGATGATCTCCTCGACCTGGGCCCGCACGGCCTCGAGCGAGATGCCGAGGGACTCGAGCGCCTTGGCGGCGACGCCCTCGCCCTCGTGGATGAGTCCGAGGAGGATGTGCTCGGTGCCGATGTAGTTGTGGTTGAGCAGGCGCGCCTCCTCCTGCGCCAGGACCACGACCCGTCGGGCTCGGTCGGTGAAGCGTTCGAACACCTGCAACCACCTCTCATGGTGTCGCTCCCGAGGTGTCGCCCTCGGGAGCCGTTCGGGAGCCGGGTGACGGAGGGTCTTCGGAACCACCCGCCGTCCCGGACGCCCGTTCCGGATCCGCATCGTATCCCCCACCGGCGGCGTTCCCGGCGGCGTCGCACCGGGTCGGTGCCGGCCGCGACCGGGATGCGGACGGGACGTGGACCGCGTGCGGTCCGGAGGGATGCGCCGGGTCCGCCGATGGGGGATCGGCGGACCCGGACTTCTTCGACACCGTCGGCCCCCGATCCATTCCCACCGCCCGGATCTCCGGTGCGCCGCGACGGAGCACCTCGACACGGATGCGACACGCGGCACACCGGCGGGCGCGCGTCCGGGTTGGTCCGTGCCGGATGACCGGTCGTAGCCTCCGCTCCATGTCGCCGCTCGACGCGCTGGGGCTGCCCGGCCTCCCCGACGACCTCGAGCGCATCGAGGGCGGACTGCGGTCGGCGGTCGCGCACGCCGACCCGTTCCTCGGCGAGGTGGCGGGCCACCTCGTCGCCGCCGGCGGCAAGCGCCTCCGACCTGCGCTCGCCATCGTGGCGGCGCGCGCCGCGCGGGGTGCCGACGCCCCGGTCGACGCCGTGGTGATCACCGGTGGCTGCTCGGTCGAGCTCGTCCACCTCGGATCCCTCTACCACGACGACGTCATCGACGAGGCCGAGACGCGTCGGGGGGTCGAGAGCGTGAACGCCCGGTGGTCGAACATCGTGGCGATCCTCGCCGGGGACTTCCTGCTCGCCCGCGCGTCCGAGCTCGCGGCGTCACTCGGTGCCGACGTCGCCGCGCTCCTCGCCTCGACCATCGGCGAGCTCTGCCGCGGGCAGGTGCTCGAACTGCAGAACCTCTTCAACCCCGAGCACGAGCGCGAGGCCTACCTCTCGGCGATCGCCGGGAAGACGGCGTCCCTCTTCGCCACCTCGAGCCGGATCGGCGGCATGGTGTCGGGGGTCGACGAGTCGACGCTCTCGGCGCTCACCGCCTTCGGCGACCACCTCGGCATGTGCTTCCAGATCGTCGACGACATCCTCGACCTCACGGCCGACACCGACACGCTCGGCAAGCCCGCAGGCAACGACCTCATGGAGGGCGTCTACACGTTGCCGGTCATCGCCGCGCTCGAGCGGTCGGCCGAACTGCGGGCCCGCCTCGGCGGCGAGATCGCACCCGAGGAGGTCGACGGCATCCGCGCCATGGTGCGGGCCGCCGGCGGGGTCGAGGTG
The DNA here is from genome assembly GCA_046081705.1 of Actinomycetes bacterium. Lineage (GTDB taxonomy): Bacteria > Actinomycetota > Acidimicrobiia > IMCC26256 > IMCC26256 > IMCC26256. The sequence goes on from JBJTWK010000040.1 coordinate 15,880, forward strand.
GCACGAGAGGTGGCGATCGTCGAGGCGACGAAGGCCAACGACGTGCTCCGGTCGGCCCCGGCCCTCGATCCGGCGGTGACCGACGGCATGATCCGGCTCGTCGACGGGCTCATCGACCGGACCTCCTGATCCGGCCGGGACCCGGCGCCGGTCACGCGCCGCGGGCCTGCTCCCCCGCCGCGTCCGCCGCGGCGTCGACCTCCCCGAGGAACCGCAGCACCGCGTCGTTGAACGCGTTCGGCGCCTCGACCATGAGACCGTGCGCGGCGCCCGCAAGGACCTCGAGGCGCGCGCCCGGGATCCGGTCGGCGAGTTCCTCGGCGTCACCCACCGGGGTGAGTGAGTCCTGGGACCCGGTGATGACGAGCACCGGGACCCGCAGGGTGGCGAGTTCCGCCGCGAGTTCGTCCGGGGCGTCGAGGATCGCCTCGATCTGCGCGATGAACGGCTCGGGCGGCGACTGCAGCACGATGCGCGCGAGCAGGTTGATCCAGATGCCGAACCGCTTGCGCAGGCGGGGCCCGACGAGCCACTCGAGCGCACCCTCACCGAGGGCGGCCATGCCGCCGACCCGGACCGCCTCGGCCCACTCGGCGAGGAGTTCGCGACGCCACGTGTGGTGACGGCACGCGGTGCACGCGAGCACGAGCGACCGCGTGCGGTGCGGGTGCAGCACCCCGATGATCTGGCTGATCACCCCGCCCATCGACGCGCCCATCACGTGCGCCCGATCCACGCCCTCGGCGTCGAGGATGGTGAGCGCGTCGAGCGCCATCTGCTCGAGGGAGTAGGGACCGGGGGTCAGCTCTGTGCGTCCGGTCCCGCGGTTGTCGGGCGCGATGCACCGGTACCGGCGACCCAGCGCGAGGCGCTGCAGGGCCCAGCCGCGGGAGTCCGTGCCGAGCCCCTGGATGAGCAGGAGCGGCGGGCCGTCCCGGCGCCCGAAGACGTCGTAGTGCAGGAGCACCCCGTCGGTGGCGACGACCTCCGGCAAACCCGACCCGTCCCTCGATCCGCCGACCGTCGGTCGGCTCCGCACCTGCTGAGCCGAGCGTACCCCGCCGTGCTCGCGGCACCGTCGGTCGGATTCGTGCCGATCGCGCCGGTGGAGGTCGGGTCGCCGGAACGCCGCGCGGTCGCGGATCAGTCGCCGACGAGCAGGTCGTCGACCGCCAGGCGCGCGGCCTCGGCGAGTTCGGCCGCAGCGAGCGGATCGCCCGATCCCCGTTCGACGTCGAGGCGGATCGGCTCCCCGACCCTGACGCGCCAGCCCGCGACGGGGAGCCCGAGCGGCCCGATCGGCACCATCGCGACCGGGTAGACGGGGAACCCGAGCGCGGCGACGAGCATCCGCACCGGCGGGGTACCGGCTCCCTGTCGCAACCAGGTGTGCGCGAGTGGGAGTGCGGCGAGGTGACCGGCGCGCAGCACCGCGGCGAGGTCCTCGGGGAACTGCGCGATGCTCCCGAGCTTGCGCAGGCCGTCGCCCACGAACGGGAGATCCGGGATCCCGACGACGCGCAGGCGGCGTCCGACCTCGCGACGCACGGTCTGGTAGAGCGCCACCGGTTCGGCGAGGCCGAGCCCGCGGTTCACCACGAGCAGCGCCGGACCGATCTCGGGGAGCCGGCCCGGACCCTCGACCCGCACCGGCAGGGTGATCCGGCCGATCGGCGCGAGGAGGTCCTGGAGTTGCGGATCCCCGCCGAACGGATCGATCGGGTAGTGCCCGTCGAACCGCCGGCGCACGAACCGCATGGGGTCCGAGGGGCCGACGCGATCGTCGTCGGTGCCGTACCCGCCGTCGGGTCCGGGGAGCAGCACCGCCTCGGCGCTCACACCGCCACCGCCGCATCGGGTCGGATCGCGGAGACGGTCGCCCACTCGAACAGTTCGGCGCACACCGCCTGCGTGCTGGCGAGCGGGCCGAGATCGAGGACCTCGACCGCCGCGGTACCGTCGGCGGTGCACCCGCGACGCAGCAGCTCGACCACGTGCGGAGGCATCGGCGCACCCGCGAACTCGGTGGCCCGGGTCGCCGCGCTCCACGCGGGCCCGACCACCGGGACGGGGATCCGGTTGCCGAGCCGCACCGCCTGCCACACGCTCGCCGCACCCGGTCCGACCACGTTGAGCGGACCGTCGTGGTCGCAGCGCAGCGCCGCCACCATCGCGCGCGCCGCGTCGTCCTGGTGCAGGAGCGAGAACGCAGGATCGCCGAGCGCCGGGACCGGCACCGCCGGCAGCCGGAGCACGCGGCCCAACGGGCTCGGGACGTGCGAGCCGCCGATCGGCGCCATGCGCAGCGCGGTCACCGGGAACCCGTGACGACGGCCGAGGCCGACGGCGACCGCCTCGACCTCGAGGCAGGAACGTCCGAACGGCGTGGTGGGGAGCACGGGGGACGACTCGTCGGGGACCGCGGGCTGGCCGCGGTCGCGGCCGTACACGACGAGGCCGCTGCGCACCGCGACGCGCTCGAGCGCGCCGGTGCGGGTCGCTGCACCGAGGACCGCGACCGTGGTCGCCTCGGTGAACGCGGCCGACTGACGGGGGGTCGTGCGGGCGTGCGGCTCGTAGACGCCGAAGTGGGCGATGTGGGTCGGGGCGATCTCCTGCACGTACGCGGCGAGCCGCTCGCGGTCGCGCAGGTCCATCCGACGGAACTCGGCGTGGCGCAGCCGCCGGCGCGGCGGCACGAAGTCGACCCCGTGGATTTCGGTGACCTCGGGCATCGCCTCGAGCAACTGGGCCGTGCGCGTGCCGAGTTCGCCGCCCATCCCGGTGATCAGCACACGCATGGTCACGCCTCCTCAGGCACGGCCGTCGCCGTCGGCCCCGCCCGAGGAGGACTCGGGCCGCAGCTGCGGGAACAGGATGACCTCTCGGATCGAGGATACGCCCGCCAGGAGCATCACGAGACGGTCGATGCCGATCCCGAGTCCTCCGGTGGGCGGGAGCCCGTACTCCATGGCCCGGAGGTAGTCCTCGTCGACCCCGTGCGCCTCGTCGTCGCCGGCCGCCGCGAGCCCGGCCTGGGCCTCGAACCGCTCCCGCTGGTCGATGGGGTCGTTGAGCTCGGAGAAGGCGTTGGCGAGCTCGCGGCCCCCGATGATGACCTCGAACCGCTCGGTGAGGAGCGGATCGTCGCGGTGGACGCGGGCGAGGGGCGACACCTCGCGCGGGTAGTCGAGGACGAACACGGGACCGCGCAGCCGGTGCTCGGTGGTCTTCTCGTAGATCTCGAGCATGAGCTTGCCGCTCCCCCACGACGACTCGTACGGGACCTCGAGGCGGTCGCACAGCGCGCGGACCTCGTCGACCGGCATCGCCGGGTGGACGTCGACGCCCGCGTGCTCCCGGATGGCGTCGCGCAGCGTGAGCCGGCGCCACGGCGGCGCGAGGTCGAGCGGCTCGTCCTCGAGCGTCACCGTGGTGGATCCGGTCGCGACGCGGGCGCAGTGCGCGACGAGCTCCTCCGTGAGCGTCATCATCTCGCCGTAGTCGACGAACGCCTCGTAGAGCTCGAGCATCGTGAACTCGGTGTTGTGCCGGGTCGACAGTCCCTCGTTGCGGAACACGCGACCGATCTCGAACACCCGGTCGAAGCCGGCGACGATGAGGCGCTTGAGGTGGAGTTCGAGCGCGATGCGCAGCACGAGGTCCATGTCGAGCGCGTTGTGGTGGGTCAGGAACGGCCGCGCCGCCGCACCCCCCGCCTGGTCGTGGAGCACCGGCGTCTCGACCTCGACGAAGCCACGGCCCGCGAGGTACTCGCGGATCGCGGCGAGCGCGGCGAACCGGACCTGGAACACCCGCCGGGCGTCCTCGTTCACGACGAGATCGACGTAGCGCTGACGGAACCGGGTGTCGGTGTCGGCGAGGCCGTGCCACTTGTCCGGCAGCGGACGCAGCGCCTTGGCCAGCAGCCGGAAGGTCCGCACCTTGATCGACAGTTCACCCTTCCGGGTGGTCATCACCGTGCCCTCCACCCCGATCCAGTCGCCGAGGTCGAACGCGTCGAACTCGGCGTGACGGTCGGCCCCGATCTCGGCCTCGGACACGAAGAGCTGGATGGCGCCCGAGCCGTCGCGGATCGTCGCGAACGACAGCCGGCCCTGGCGTCGGAGCAGGAGGACGCGCCCCGCGATCGCCACCTCCTCGGCCGTCTCGGTGCCGGGCTCGAGATCGCCGAAGCGCGCCCGCAGCGCGCCCGCATCGGTGGTGCGGTCGAACCGGACCGGGTACGGATCGATCCCGGCGGCCCGCAGCGCCTCCACCTTCTCGAGCCGTCGCGTGCGCTCGTCGAGCGCGCCGGCCTCCGCGACCTCGTCGGGGTTCGCCACGTCACCGCTCACCGGTTGCGCTACCAGATGATGCGCAGCCCCTCGAGGGTGAGCCACGGTTCGAAGTGCTCGATCGTGCGCGAGTGCGGGAAGATGAGTTCGGCGAGTCCACCCGTCGCCACCACCGTGCACTCGCCGAGTTCGGCACGGAACCGGTCGACCATGGAGTCGACCTGACCGCTGAACCCGTAGATCGCCCCGGACTGGATCGACTCGACGGTGCTCTTCCCGATCACGTTGCGAGGCGGCACGAGCTCGACCCGCCGCAGCGCCGCCGCCCGCCCGAACAGCGCATCGAGCGAGATCTCGATGCCGGGGATGATCGCGCCGCCCAGGTACTCGCCCTTCTCGCTGATCGCCTCGATGGTGTTCGCCGTGCCGAAGTCGACCACGACCGTCGGCCCGCCGTACTTCTCGTACGCCGCCACCGCGTCGGCGATGCGGTCCGGGCCGACCTCCTTCGGGTTGTCGTAGAGGATCGGCATGCCCGTACGGACGCCCGGCTCGATGATGAGGGCGTCGAACCCGAAGTAGCGCCGGGTCATCTCGCGCAGCGACGCCGTGATCCGCGGGACGCCCGAGCAGACCGCCACGCCGGTGATCTGGGCGTCGAACGAGAAGCCGTGGAACCCGAGGAACTGCTGGATCATGAGCGCGAGTTCGTCCGAGGTCCGTTCGGCCGCAGTCGCGATCCGCCAGTGGTCAGCGAGGTCGTCGCCGTCGAAGAGGCCGATGACGGTCTGGGTGTTGCCGGTGTCGATCGCGAGCAGCATGTCAGTCGAGGTCCAGACCGATGTCGAGGGCGGGGGCCGAGTGCGTGATCGCGCCGACCGAGATGTAGGTGGCACCCGCCTCCGCGTACGCGGCCACGGTGTCGACGGTCACCCCACCCGAGACCTCGAGGGCGGCGTCGGGGCCGGCGATGCTCCGCGCCTCGCGCACCTCGTCCGGCGTCATGTTGTCGAGGAGGATGAGGTCGGGGCCGACCGCGATCGCCTCGCGCACCTGCTCGAGGGTGTCGCACTCGACCTCCACGACCCGGCCGGGCCAGTGCGCACGGGCTCGGCGGACCGCCGCCGTGAGGTCGTGGTGCACGAGGTGGTTGTCCTTGATGAGCACCGCGTCCGACAGGCACTCGCGGTGGTTGGCACCACCGCCCGCCCGCACCGCGGCCTTCTCGAGCGCCCGGAGACCCGGCAGCGTCTTGCGGGTGTCGCGGATCTGCGCGCGCCCGTGGGTGCTGCGCACGTAGCGGCGGGTGAGGGTCGCGACGCCCGAGCAGTGCTGGAGGAGGTTGAGTGCCGTGCGCTCCCCGCCGAGCAGCGAGCGCAGCGGGCCGCTCACCGATCCGAAGGTGAGGCCCGGGTTGAGTTCGGCCCCGTCGGCCGCGGTCCAGGCCACGACGACGTCCGAGTCGAGCTGCCGGAACACCTCCGTCGCCGCCGCGGTGCCCGCGAGCACACCATCGGTGCGGGCGACGAAGCGCGCCGTCCCCTCGGCGTCCTCCGGGATCACCGCGAGCGAGGTGAGGTCGCCGAGCAGGCCGAGGTCCTCGCGCAGCGCGAGCGCCACGACCTCGCGGACGATGCCGACGGGCGGGTCGAGGCTCGAGGTCACGGGGTCTCCACGGGGACGGGCAGCGGGACGAGGAACGGTTCGGCGCCGCGCACGTGCACGATGCGGCCGCGGAACGCAGGATCCGGGTCGGGGTGGTCGAGCCGGGTGTGCGTGCCGCGGGACTCCGTGCGAGCGAGCGCTGCGGCGACGAGCGTACGCGCCACCGTCAGGAGGTTGCGGACCTCGTGCTCGGCGGGGGTCGACGCGGCCACGTCGTGCGGGAGGGTCGCGTCGAGCACGCCGAGGCTCGACGCGTCGCGGAGGACGCCGGCCCCCGCGGTCATGGCCCGCTGGAGGGTGGCCCGCCCGATCGCCGACACCGAGGTCGTCGGGGCCGCCACCGCGCCGGACCGGCCGAGCACCCCGCGCAGGACCCCGCGCTCGAGCGGTCCGTCACGGCCGTCGAGGATCGCGCCCACCGCCCGCGGCGCGAACACGAGTCCGTCGAGCAGTGAGTTCGATGCGAGCCGGTTCGCCCCGTGCACCCCCGAGCACGCGACCTCACCGCAGGCCCACAGGCCCGGCAACGTGGTGGCGCCGTCGAGATCGGTGCACACCCCGCCCGACAGGTAGTGCGCGGCCGGCGCGATCGGGAGGAGGTCGACCGCCGGATCGAGGCCCGCGGCCCGCGCCGCGCCGTCGACGGTCGGGAACCGTGTCGCGAAGTCGTCGATCGGGGTCGCGTCGAGGAACAGGTGCGCGAGGTTGCGCTCCACGAGCCGCCGGGTGATGGCCCGAGCCACGACGTCACGCGGGGCGAGGTCCGCGAGCGGGTGCTCGTCGACCATGAACGCCACACCGTGCTCGTCGCGCAGGATCGCACCGTCGCCGCGGAGGGCCTCGCTGAGCAGCGGTCGCGGCATCGCGGCGACGTCGAGCGCCGTCGGGTGGAACTGCATGAACTCGAGGTCGGCGAGCGCAGCACCGGCGCGGTACGCCATGGCGATCCCGTCGCCGGTGGAGACCGGCGGGTTCGTGGTGACGGCGAACAGTTGCCCCGCACCGCCGGTGGCGAGCAGGACGTGACGGGCCCGGATCCGGTGCGCCGAACCGTCCGGCGCGATCGCCTCGACGCCGACCACCGCGCCCCCCTCGACGACGAGGTCGACCGTGAACCAGCGCTCACGTGCGTCGACGTCGAGCGCACCGAGCGCGGCGACGAGCGCGCGTTCGATCTCCGCCCCCGTCGCGTCGCCTCCCGCGTGCACGACGCGGGCGAGGGAGTGACCGCCCTCCCGCGCCAGTTCGAGTTCACCGTCGATCGCCGCCCGATCGAAGTTCGCGCCGAGGGCCATGAGTTCGAGCACCCGCTCCGGGCCCTGCTCGACGAGGACGTCGACCGCGTCCGGGTCGCAGAGATCCACCCCGGCCACGAGGGTGTCGGCCCGGTGCAGGGCCGGCGAGTCCGGCTCGCCGAGCGCCGCCGCCACCCCGCCCTGGGCGTAACTGGTCGCCGTGTTGGCGAGCGCGCCCTTGGTGAGCACGGTGACGTCGAGCCCGGCCTCGGCCGCCCGGATCGCCGCCGAGAGACCGGCGATGCCGCTGCCGAGGACGAGAAGGTCGGTCACGGCCGGACCCTACGCCCCGCTGAAGGCACGGCCGTCACCGAGCACGCCGAGGTCGGCGACCACGGCGCCGTCACGCCCGACCGTGAACGTGACGTTGTCGATGAGGCGTGCCGCCCCGACCCGCGCCGCCACCGCGACCACGTACTCCTCGCCGATCTCGATGACGTCGGTCGGCACGAGGTCACGACCGCGGAGCACCTCCGCGTAGTCGCGGGTCACCCCCGACGCCGCGTCGAGCGCGCCCTCGAGTTCGCGCGCCAGCACCGCACGGTCACGACGCCCGGCGCGCACCTCGGCGACGGTCGCCACGATCGCCCGGGACAGTGCGAGCGCGTCGTGTCGGGCGTCGGCGTCGAGGTAGGAGTTCCGGCTCGACTTCGCGAGGCCGTCGTCCTCGCGCACCGTCGGGCACGCGACGATCCGGACCGGCACGGCGAGGTCCTCGACCATGGCCCGGACCACGGCGACCTGTTGGTAGTCCTTCTTCCCGAAGTACGCCCGGCAGGGTCCGACGATGTTGAGCAGCTTGGCCACGACGGTGGCGACCCCGGCGAAGTGGGTCGGTCGTGACGCCCCGCACAACCGGTCGGTGATCGACCCCACGGTCACCGTCGAGAGCATCGGACGCGGGTACATCTCCTCGACGCTCGGGTGCAGGACGACGTCGACCCCCTCGGCGGCGCAGGCGGCGAGATCGCGGTCGAGGTCACGGGGGTACCCGGCGAGGTCCTCGTTCGCACCGAACTGGAGCGGGTTCACGAAGATCGAGACGACGACGAGGTCGCACTCGCGCCGGGCCGCGGCCATGAGGGCCCGGTGCCCCTCGTGCAGGAACCCCATCGTGGGCACGAACCCCACCGTGCGACCCTCCGCACGGGCCGCGTCGGTCGTGGCCCGGAGGTCGGCGATGGTCGGGACGAGCCTCGGCGCGCTCACCGCAGCACCTCGGCGAGGTCGGGGTCGTCGTGGCCCGCGAGCCGGGCCGCCTCCCGGGCGAGGGCCAGGTACGCACCGCGCTCGTCGGGGTCGAGCGCGTCGAGGTGGGCGCGCACGGTCGCGAGGTCGCCGCGGGACACCGGACCGGTGAGCGCCGCGGCCGGACCCATGGACGTGACCGCGTCGAGCGTCGCCCGCATGAGTGGGAGGAAGGCCTCGAACGGGACCCCGGCGGCGGCGGCGAGCCGCTCGACCTGCCCGGTGAGCGCGACGAGGTGGTTCGAGGCCACCGCGGCCGCTGCGTGGTAGCCGGCCCGGTGCGCCGGGTCGACCCGGATGGGGACGAGGCCGATCCCGCGCGCGAGCTCCGCGACGAACGGCGGACCCTCGACCGCGACGTACGCGCCGTCGAGTCGGGCCGCGGCGTCCGCACCCGAGAGGGTCTGGAGCGGGTGCAGCGCGCCGAAGTGCCAGGCGCCGGCCGTGTCGCGCGCGGCCCCGAACGCCTCGAGCCCGCGCGACCCGGCGAGGTGCACGACGTGCGCACCCTCATCGAGGCCGGGGAGCAGCGCGAGGGTCGCCGCCTCGATCACCGCGTCCGGGGTCGCGACCACGACGAGCGCGGCGCCCCGGGCGACCTCGGCGATGGGCCGCACCGGCGCATCGACGCGCGCCCCGAGCGCCGCGGCCCGCGTCGCGTCGCGACCGGCCACCCCCACGACCCTCCAGCCGCGCGCGGTGAGGGCGACGGCGATGGCGGTACCGGCTCGGCCGGGTCCGACGAGGGCGAGGGTGCGCTGCGACATGGTGATCGTTCCGGCCCGCGGTGCGGTGCCGGTCGAGGGTGCCACCCGGCGATCAGCCGGGGACGGCCAAGGCTACCGGGGCCCGTCGGACACCCGTCCAGCCGTCGGCCGGGGTCTCGACGAGGTCGGGCGCGACGTCGTGGAGCGGAGCGAGCACGAAGGTGCGTTCCCACATCCGAGGATGGGGCACCTCGAGATCGTCCGTCGCGATCACGAGGTCGTCGACGAGCAGGATGTCGACATCGAGCGTGCGGGGACCCCAGCGTTCGATGCGGACCCGGTGGGCCGCTCGCTCCAGCCGCCCGCACACCCCCAGCAGCTCGTGCGGGGTGAGCGAGGTGGTCACCTCGACGACCGCGTTGAGGTAGTCGTCCTGGACCGGCCCGCCGACCGGATCGGTCTCGTACACATGCGACACCGCCACGACCTCGAGGCCCTCGGTCGCGGCCAGCCGGTCGAGAGCACCCTGGAGGTTCGCGAGGCGATCCCCGAGGTTGGACCCGAGGGCGAGGTGCGCGCGCACCCGCTCAGGCCTCGATGCGGACCGCGGAGAACTCGAGGTGCTCCGGGACCGGCGGTCGGAGCTTGCGCACCGTGACGACCGCACGCGTGACGCGCGGGTCCGACCGGCACACCTCGCCGATCCGCGTGGCGAGCCGCTCGATGAGCGCGTAGCGCTCCTCGGTGACGACCCGCGAGATCATCGCCGCGAGCGCGCCGTAGTCGATGGTGTCGTCGAGGTCGTCGCTCTCGCCCGCCCGGGAGAGGTCCGCCTCGAGGTCGACGTCGATCTCGAACGGCTGCGCACGCTGCTGCTCCTCGGGCAGGACGCCGTGGGTCCCGAGCAGCCGGAGGCCGCGCAGTTGGATCGTCCCCATGCCGTCAGGCCCCCCGGACGATGCCGTGATTGACCGTGGCCGCGACGATCTCGCGACCCGTCGCCCCGAGCTCGCGCCCGGTGAGTCGCTCGGCGACCATGATCGCCGCCGGTCCCTCGGGGATGAGCTCGGTGTAGAGCAGGTAGCCCGCGATGACCCCGACGAGGCGATCGCCGAACTCCTCCTGGTGGAGCAGCACTCGCTCGGACGGGTCGTCGAGGCGGCGCGCGATGGTCTCGTAGATCACGCGCAGGCGCTCGGGCATCTCGTCGTGCCGACCGAGCGGCACCTGCTCCCACGCCAGCGCGGCCTCGTCGTAGGCGTGCAGGTTGTGCTGGGAGTCGAGGATGCTGATGATCCGCGTGAAGCCCTGCTGGTGGAGCCAGATGAGCTCCTCCTGGCGCCGGATCTTGCGGTGGTTGCGGGCGAAGCCGCCCGGGCGCTCCGACGCGGCGAGGCGGTCCTTGATGACCCAGCAGAACATCCGGGGCTGGAGGCCCTGGGCCCAGCGGCCGCGCAGCGCGCTCACGCGGCCACCGCCGCCACCGACCGCAGGTGCTCGACGACCGCGGCGGCGCGGACCGAGGCCGCGACTTCGTGCACCCGCACCATCGCCGCGCCGTGCTCGAGCGCCCACACGGTCGTCGCGATCGTCGCCGCCTCGCGTGCGCCCGGATCGGAGCCGGTACCCGCGAGCACCCCGAGGAACGACTTGCGGGACGCGCCGACGAGCACCGGCGCACCCACCCGATCGACGATCGTCTCGAGGTGGGTGAGCAGCGCGACGTTGTGCTCCACGGTCTTGCCGAACCCGATGCCGGGATCGACCATGATCGACTCCGGGGCGATCCCCGCGGCCACCGCGGCGTCGCAACGCGCCCGCAGGTGGTCGACGACCTCGCGGACGACGTCGTCGTAGTGCGGGTCCTGCTGCATGGTGCGGGGCTCGCCCTGCATGTGCATCGCGATGAACCCCGCGCCCGCCGCCGCGACCACCCGCAGCATGTCGGGATCCTGACGGCCGGCCGACACGTCGTTCACGATGCGGGCGCCTGCCGCGATCGCGGCCTCGGCCACGGCCGCCTTCGAGGTGTCCACGCTCACGACCGCGTGCGGCGCGAGCGCGGCGACCACCGGGACGACCCGGGCGATCTCCGCCTCGGCCGACACCGGCTCAGCCCCGGGCCGGGTGGACTCGCCCCCGACGTCGAGGATCGCGGCGCCCTCGGCGAGCAGCGCCGCGCCGTGGGCGCGGGCCGCGTCGGCGTCGAACCAGCGACCGCCGTCTGAGAAGGAGTCGGGCGTGACGTTCACGATCCCCATGACCGGGCCCGTGATCGCTGTCCCCCGCTCCCGGGAGAACCCCCAGGTGAACATCGGCGCGGAGGCTAGTAGGCGTCGGTCCGGGCCGCGCCGGGGCGCCGGGCGGGCGCGGACCCCACCGACCCCCGGCTCAGCGGGCCGTCGGGATGCCGATGAGGCCCATGGCCTCGGCCCGGGTCGAGGCGTTCTCCTTGAAGATGCCCCGCACCGCCGAGGTGACCGTGATCGACCCCGGCTTCTTGACGCCGCGCATGCCCATGCACAGGTGCTCGGCCGCCATGACGACGAGCACCCCGCGCGGCTCGAGGGCGTCGACGAGCGCGTCGGCGACCTGGGTCGTGAGCCGCTCCTGCACCTGCGGGCGACGGGCGTACCCGTCGCAGAGCCGGGCCAACTTCGACAGTCCGGTGATACGGCCGTCCTTGCCCGGGATGTAGGCCACGTGCGCCTGGCCGTGGAACGGCACGAGGTGGTGCTCGCACAACGAGTAGATCGGGATGTCCTTCACCATCACCATCTCGTCGTGGTTCGCCTCGAACGTGACCGCGAGGTGCGCCGCCGGGTCCTCGTGCAGACCCGAGAGCACCTCCGCGTACATCTCGGCGACGCGCGCCGGCGTCCGGAGCAGACCGTCGCGGTCGGGGTCCTCGCCGACCGCTTCGAGGATCTCGCGCACGGCGCGAGCGATGCGCTCGCGGTCGATCGGGGTGGAGGGGTGCTCGGCCACGGGGACTCCTGGGAGGTGCAGGACGACGTCGGGAGAGGCTATCGGGAGGCGGGTCGGGTCAGGACCCGACGTACTCGACGATCGCGTCGAGGTTGCGGTAGCGCTCGGCGACGTCGAGGCCGTAGCCGACCACGAACGCGGGCGGGATGGTGAACCCGATGTAGCGCAGGTCGGTGTCGGTCTTCTGGAGGCCCTCGCGCAGCAGCAGCGCGCAGACCTCGAGGGACGCCGGACCCCGGGCCGCCAGGTTGCGCCGCAGGTAGTTGAGCGTGAGCCCGGAGTCGACGATGTCCTCGACGACGATGACGTCGCGGCCGGTGAGGTCGAGGTCGAGGTCCTTGATGATGCGGACGACCCCGGAAGTACGGGTGGCCGACCCGTACGAGGACACGGCCATGAAGTCGAACTCGACCGGGAGGTCGATGGCACGGGAGAGGTCGCTCATGAACATGAACGCGCCCTTGAGCACGCCGACGAGGAGCGGCGCCCTCCCCGCGTAGTCGCGGGTGATCTCCGCACCGAGTTCGGCCACCCGCTCCCGCAGGCGCTCGGCGGTCACGACCTCGCGGCCGAGGTTCGGATCGCCCCTGAACCCCTCCCCGTCGGTTGCGGGTCGCGGTCCCCGTCCGGCCTCGCTCACGCGTCCCCCTCATCGTTCGCGTCGGCGTCGGTCGCGCACGCTAGCCCGCGTCGCAGACGACCGTCGCGTCGGGAGACGCGGACGCCGCCGGTGATCTCCGCCGCGCGGCGCGCACCGTCGAGCACGGTCTCGACGCGGCCGAGATCGGCGAGCGACGGCCAGGGCGGTCCGAGCCAGCGACGCAGCGCTCGCCGCGCGATGGCGCGCGGGGCGGTCCGCAGCACCGCCACCGCCGGTTCGTCCCGACCCGCATCGGCGAGGACCGCATCGGCGAGGGCGTCGAGGAGTTCGGCCTCCTCGGCCATGACGCGGGCCTGACGGGCGAGGACCGGGACGAGATCGCGACCAGCACCGGACTCGAGCAACGGCAGCACCGTGTGGCGCACCCAGTTGCGGCGGAACCGCTCGTCGTCGTTGGTCGGGTCCGCCACCGGCTCGACGCCCGCGGCCGCTCCGACGGCCGCGGCGACCGCGTGCAGCTCGGACCGGCGCACCCCGAGCAGCGGACGCACGATCGGACCGCGACGGAACGGGATGCCGGCGAGTCCCGAGGTCCCCGATCCGCGCAGGAGGTTGAGGACGACCGTCTCAGCGAGGTCGTCGGCGCTGTGACCGGTGAGGATCGCGGTGGCGTCGACCTCGACCGCCACCCGCTCGAGCGCCTCGTAGCGCGCGCTCCGGGCCCGGGCCTCGAGGTTCGGGCCCGGCGCCACCTCCACCCGCACCGCCCGGCACCGCACCCCCAGGTGGTGGGCGAGGTCCGCCACCACCGCCGCTTCCTCGACCCCGGACGGGCGCAGCCCGTGATCGACGTGGACCGCGACCGGGGAGAGGTCGGCGCGCGCTGCGACGGCGAGCAGAGCGATGGAGTCGGGGCCGCCCGAACAGGCGACGACGACCGGGGCGACGAGCCCGGCCACCTCGGCACAGGCCACGACCCCGTCGAGGGGGTCCGGCCCGGTCACGGGACTACCGCCCGCGGGTCCTGAGGCGGATCACCTTCACGTAGTAGCCGAGTGCGAGCAGCCCGGCGATCCCGATGAAGGAGAGGAAGAGCACCGGAGCGATCCAGTAGTGCCACGGCTTGGCCTCGGCGAGCACGGCGGTCGACGCGCCGGCCGGGGCGGCGGCCACGAGGACCGCGGTGAGGGCGAGGATGAGCGTGCGCAGCGTCTTCACGGATGCTCCAGTCGGGACCGGCCACCCACGGGGGCCTGACGGGACGAGACGGTAGCGCGGGGACTCGCCGCGGTGGCCAACCGTGGGTCAGTCGGCGGCATCGGCCGCCAGCAGTGCCGAGATCCGGGACTCGAGGCCGGCGGGCAGCGGGTCCTGACAGCGTTGGGACACGACGCGCCGGACGGTGACCTTGAGGGTGTAACCCTCGAGGCAGGGCGGACACTCCTCGAGGTGGCGGGCCACCGCACGCCGGCGCCACACCGTGGTCTCCCCATCGAGGTAGGCGTACAGCTGCTCGCGGATCTCGTAGCAGTCCATGGTCGACTTCCGGTCCTCGTGTGCTCGCCGCCCGACGCTACGCGCCGGCGGGCTCCTTGTCCGGGACGAGGCCGCGCTCGACCGCCAGGTCGAACAACGCCTCCTCGAGCTTCCTTCTTCCCCGGTGGAGCCGACTCATGACGGTGCCGATCGGGACGTCGGTGATCTCGGCGATCTCCCGGTAGGAGAAGCCGTCGACGTCGGCGAGGAGCACGGCCTGCCGGAAGACGTCCGGGAGGTCCTCGAGCGCCTGCTTCACCGCGTCGTCGGGCATCGCGTCGAGCGCCTCGATCTCCGCCGTGCGCGCGGCTCGGGCCTTCTCGAGCCCGCCCATCGCACCGTGGAGGGCCCACTCCTCCATGCCGTCGAGGTCGCGCATCTCGGGCCGGCGCTGCCGGGCGCGGTAGGAGTTGATGTAGGCGTTCGTGGCGATGCGGAAGAGCCAGGCGCGCAGGTTGCCGCCCTCCTGGTACCCGGGGAAGCCGCGGTACGCGCGCAGGTAGGTCTCCTGGACGAGGTCCTCGGCGTCGGTCGGGTTGCGGGTCAGGCGCAGGGCGTGCGAGTAGAGCGCGGGCATGTACTCCCGCGTCATCTCCTCGAACTGCGCCTGATCCGCCATGGGTCCGAGGATACCGGGAGGGTCGGACACCTGCCCCGGGGTATCCACGGGCCGGCCCGGTGCCCGGTGTGGGATCGTGGGACCGTGCACCGCGTCACCGAGCTCACCGACGGCGTCGTCGCCGTGCGTCCGGTCGTCGAGGCCCACGTCGACGACCTGTACGCGGCGGCGGTCGCGTCGATCCCCGAACTCGCCCCGTGGTTCCCGTGGTGCCACGCGGGGTACGAACGGGCCGAGATGGCCGAGTTCGTGCGCCGGGCGCGTCGGTCGCGCGAACGGGGTCAGGAGTACCACTTCGCGGTCCACGACGTCCCGGGCAGCGAGGTGCTCGGCGCCTGCGGCCTGCGGATCGACGGGTACGACCCGACGATCGGTGAGATCGGGTACTGGATCGCGACGGCGCGGACCGGGCGCGGGCACGCAACCCGCAGCGCGCGGCTGCTCGCCGCCTGGGGGCTGGGCGAGGTCGGCCTTGAGCGCATCGAGATCATCGCCGCGGTGCACAACGACCGCAGCCGGGCCGTGGCCCGGGCCGCCGGCGCCCGCGAGGAGGGCGTGGCCCGCAGCCGCATCGTGCTCGGCGACGGTCGCCGCTCCGACGCGGTGGTGCACGCCATCGTCCGCGGCGATCTCGCCTGATCGGCACGGCCGGCCGGGGCGGGGGGCCGTCGGGGCCGGTGTACGCTCTCCGACCTGTTGCCGGGGTAGCTCAGTCGGCAGAGCAGCTCACTCGTAATGAGCAGGTCAGGGGTTCGAATCCCCTCTCCGGCTCCACATCGCCGAACGTGATCGGGCCCGTCCGTGAGGACGGGCCCGCATCGCGTCCGCGCCCGTCCGAGAGGACGCCGCCCGCATCGTGTCCACCGCGACGGTGGACCCACGGGTTCAGCGACCCTGGATGCGCCCGAGGAGTCGGAGCACCTCGAGGTAGAGCCAGACCATGGTCGAGAGCAGCGAGAGCGCGCTGTACCACTCGTACACCGCCGGCGCCTGCGCGGCCACGCCCCGCTCGATGAACGAGAAGTCCACGAGCAGGTTGAGGGCGGCGATCACGCAGATGCCGACGCTCACGGCGATGCCGAGCGGCGAGGAGTCGGTGAGGAACGAGGGCTGCGCGCCGAAGATGGCGAGCACGAACGAGAACACGTACAGGAGCATCACGCCGAAGGTCGCGCCCATGATGATCCCGATCATGCGGTTCGTGACCTTCACGATGCGGGTGGTGTAGAGCACGAGCATCGCGGTGAACGCACCGACCGTCGCGAGGAGCGCCTGGGTGACGATGCCGTCGTAGGCGTCGTTGTAGATCTTGGAGATCGCGCCGACCCAGAAGCCCATGATGAGCGCGTAGGCGAAGCCGGCGATCGGCGCGAGCTTGGGGTTGCGCGCCGCTGCGATGGACAGCCCGATGAGCAGCAGGAACCCACCGAGCAGGAGCAGCGGGCTGCCGTCGGCGACGGTCTCGGCCCGGGACCACCCGACGGCCGCGCACACCAGGGTGATGGCGAGGAGGAGGAACGTCTTGCCGGCCACGCCCCCCACGGTCATGGACCGGGTGGTGCCGGCGTCGACCCGCTGGATGTTCGCGGCGGTGAAGGTCTGCTCGTTGAGCATCTGCTTCGACATGGATCCTCCGATCCTCGGGAGCGCCCGCAGCCTACGCAGGCGCGACCGGCGGCAGGTGGAGCAGGAGGTGCTCGAGGAGGAGCCCCTCGGTCGGGTTGAACGTGAACGAGCGCCGGGTCGCCGCGCACGCATCGAGGGCGCGCGCCGCCTCGCGCGGACCGACGCGCAGCGGCGCACGGTCGAGGTTCCGGGGCGGCGCGTCCGGGGCCAGTGCGTCCCGGTAGATCGACTCGATGGCCGCGACGCCCTCGAGCAGCGCCTCGGTCCGGGCCCGACGCAGCGTCCGCTTCTGGGCCTCGACGAGGCGGCGGCGCATGGCCTGGGCCGTGCGGGCGGTATAGCCGAGCCGTTCGGCCTCGGCGTCGGCCTCCTCGAGGTCGCGGGCCTGGACCGTCTCGAGCGCCGCCACCGCGTCGTCGAGCGCGGCGGCGAGCCCGGCCGCGAGGTCGAGCACCCGGGCGCCGTACCCGGTCACCCGGGACGGGGCGTCGGCGAACGCGAGCCGCAGCGGCGCGAGCGGTCCGGCGAGCGCGCGGGCCCGGTCGAGCCGACCGCCGGCGAGCGCGGCCGCGAGCCGGGCCGCCCCCTCGTCGACCCCGTCGGCGCGCAGGGCCTCGACGACGAGGTCATCGGAGAGCCCGCCGAAGTCGATGCGCTGGCACCGGGACCGGATCGTGATCGGCAGCGCGTCGGCCGAGTCGGTGACCACGACGACGACGGTGCGCGGCGGCGGCTCCTCGATGCTCTTGAGCAGCGCGTTCGCGCTCGGATCGTTGAGCCGTTCGGCCTCGAGCAGCACGACGCACTTGCGCGGGCCCTCGACCGGCGCGGCGTGGATCTCGGGCAGGACCCCGCCGCGCACGTCGCGCTCGACGGAGTACTCGTTGGCGGTCGGTCGGAACTCGACGACGTCGGGATGCCGACCGCGGGCGACCCGGGGGTCGCCGGCGGCGTCGACGAGCACCGCGGCGAGTGCCCGCGCACCCTCCTCGACCCCGGAGCCGCGCGGCCCGACGAGCAGGTACGCGTGCACCGGACGCGCCGCAGCCCGCCGGAGCGCCTCCACCGCGCGCGGCTGGCCGACGAGGCCCACCCCCGGATCGGCGGCGGGGTGCTCCGGGAGGTCGGTCGTCGTCATCGGGGCCGAGCCTACGGGGGGCTCGGACGCCCGAGCCGCGCCTCGACGAGTTCGACGAGTCGCGTGCCGACCTCGTCCGCGGTCCCGCCGGCGTCGAGCAGCGCCCACCCCTCGGCGCGGGCCAGGTCGCGGTAGGCCGTGCGCACCCGCGCGTGGAAGGCGGCCGACTCCCGCTCCATGCGGTCGTCCCCACCGTCGCGGGCCGCACGGCGCGCGTCCGCGACGTCGTCGGGGAGGTCGAGGACGACGACGAGATCGGGCGTCGTGCCCGCCGTGGCCCACGCGTTGATCCGGGCGACCTCGTCGACGCCGAGGTCGCGACCGACGCCCTGGTAGACGAGCGACGACGGCACGTGGCGATCCGAGATCACCCACTCGCCGCGGGCGAGGGCCGGGCGCACGAGTTCGGCGAGGGCCTGCGCACGGTCGGCGGCCATGAGCAGCGCCTCGGCGCGCGCGTCGAGCGGGCCCGTGCCGTCGAGCAGCACGGCGCGGATCCGCGCGCCGTCGGGGGTGCCCCCGGGCTCACGCGTCTCGACCGCGGTGCCGCCGGCGGACCGGACCCACGCGGCGAGCCGGGCGACCTGGGTGCTCTTGCCCGTGCCGTCCGCGCCCTCGAGCACGACGAAGCGGCCGGTCACGGCGTGTCCGGCGGGTCGTCGGCGCTGGACGGGTCGCCGGCGGGAGCGGTGGGCGCGGTCGATCCGGGCGCGGCCAGGCCACGCCGCACCGGGCGGGTCGGATGTCCCTGCGACGCCTCCTCGCGACCCATGCGCTGCAGCTCGAGCCGCGCGTACATGCCGCCCCCGATGACGAGCGCGCCGCCGAACCACAGCGCGAACCGCACACCGGGGAACACGTAGGTGAGTCCGCCGATCGTCACGGACTTGCCGGGGATGAACAGCCCGGAGAGCCACCCCGCGAGATCGGCGAGCAGCGGGGAGACCGTGAGCGAGATGAGGAGGCACAGGCGCACGACGGCGGCGAGCGTCGCGAAGGTCCGACCCCGCAGTTCGTCGCTCACGTGCTCCTGGAGCACCGTGAAGCCAGTGACGTACGCGGTCCCCGCGCACGCGCCCACGCCGGCGATCATGAGAGCGACGAGTCCACCGCTCGAGAACGTCGCGCCGGCGGCGAGGAAGGCGCCCACCCCGATCACCGCCCACTCGAAGACCGGCTCGCGACGCACCCGGCTCTGGACGAGCAGCAGCGTCACCACGCCGATCGCCGCGCCGGTGCCGAGCGCGGTCATGAGCACACCGAACTGCGCCGGGCCACCGAGGATCGTGTCGGCGAACACCGGGCCGAGCGGCACCATCGCACCGGCACCGATGATCCCGAGGCCCATGCCGACGATGACCGCCCGCGACCGTCGGTCCGTCCGGATGAAAGCCATGCCCTCGCGGATCTCGGTGATGCTCTGGTTCCACTCGAACTTCCGGCCCGTGTGCTCAGGTCCGGGGATCGGCAGCCCGAGGACGAGGACCGCCGACGCCAGGAAGGTCGCCGCATCGGCCCAGAGGGCGATGGTCTCCTTGCTCACCGACAGGCTCTTGAGCGCCTCGAACCCGCCGAGCCAGGTCGCGACCACGGCGAGCGCCGAGAAGATCACACCGCCGAACGGGAACGTGCCGTACGACGCGACGAGGCCGAGCGAGTTGGCGTTGGCGAGCTGCTCCTTGGCGACCACGCTCGGCAGGGCCGCGTCCTTGGCCGGGCCCCACAGGAGCGTGAGGATCTCGATCGCGAACGAGATGAGCACGAGCACCCAGATGCTGTTGGCGAACGGGAGCGCGCAGAGGAGCCCGGCCCGGCCGACGTCGGCGATCACCATCACCTTGCGGCGGTCGAAGCGATCCACGATGACGCCGCCGAGGGTCGCCAGGAAGAACGACGGCAGCATGCGGGCCACCATCACGAGGCTCACCGCGGTGGCCGAGTTGTTCGACACCCGTGCGGCGATGGCGAGGATCGCGAACAGTCCGACCCAGTCGCCGAGGCTCGACAGGACCTGCGCGGTCCAGAGCCGGACGAAGGCCGGGTTGCGGAACACCCCGCGCAGCGCCGACGGATCGGGCGGCTGCTCCTCCGGGGAGGATGGGATGAACGGGGTCTCGGTGCTCACGCGCCCCCGAGCCTACGGGGCCGGCCCGGCGGCCCCTCGCCGGGACCTAGGCGGTCCCGGGGCCCTCGGTGAGGTCCCGCAGCATCTCCTCGATGGCCTCGACGACGGGCTCGGGCTCCGGCGCACCGCTGCGCTTCGTGGGCGTGGCCTTCGTCGCCCGTTTCGTCGGCTTCTTGGCCGCCGCCTTCTTCGCGGTGCCCTTCGAGGCCTTCTTGGCCGCGCCCGCCTTCGAGGTCTTCGAGGTCCCCTTCTTCACGACCCGCGTCGCCTTCTTCGGCGCGTCGGCGAGGCGCGCCGCCCGCTCGGCGAGGAGCTGCACGGCCATCTCCGCCGTGACCTGCTCGGGGTCGACCCCGCGCGGGACGGTGGCGTTGATCGTGCCGTCGGTGATGTACGGACCGAAGCGGCCGTCCTTCACGACCATCGGCGAACCGGTCTCCGGGTGCGGACCGAGGTCGGCGAGCGGCGGCTTCGCGACCCGACCGCGACCGCGCTTGGGCTGCGCGTAGATCGCGGCCGCCTCCTCGATGGTGATCGTGAGCAGCTGCTCCTCGGTCTCGATCGAACGGGAGTCGGTGCCCTTGCGGAGGTACGGCCCGTACCGACCGCTCTGGGCCGTCACCTCCTCGCCGTCGATCTCGCCGACGACCCGCGGGAGTGCGAGGAGCGAGAGCGCCTCCTCGTAGGTGACGGTCTCGGGGTCCATGCTCTTGAAGAGCGAGGCCCGCTTGGGCTTCTCGGCCTTCTTGCCCTTGCCGGTGGTGGCGGGGTCCTGCACGCCGACCTGGAGGAACGGACCGAACCGGCCGTTGAGCACGATGATCGGCAGACCCGTGTCGGGGTCGGGTCCGAGTTCCCGCGGGCCGAGCGTGCCCTTGGCGAGGATCTCCGCCGCCCGCTCGACAGTGAGCTCGTCGGGGAGGACACCGTCGGGCATCGTGCACTTCTCGATCTCGCCACGATGCAACGACTCGCCGTTGCGCCACACCCGCACCGAGATCTCGTTCCCCTCGGCGTCGGTGCCGATGGGGATCGCGTTCACGACGCTCATCTCGATGGTGTCGAGGTGCTCCTGCGACACGAGTTGCTTGAGTCCCGGCTCGGTGCGCCCGAAGTAGAACTCGTCGAGCCACTTCTCGACCTCGGCCTCGCCGGCGGCGACCTGATCGAGGACCTGCTCCATCTGCGCGGTGAACCGGTAGTCGACGAGGTGCCCGAAGTACATCTCCAGCAACTGCGTCTTGGCGAACGCGGTCCACGAGGGCACGAGGGCGTTGCCCTGCTTGAACACGTACCCGCGGGTCGAGGAGATCTTGTCGATGATCGACGCGTACGTCGATGGGCGCCCGATGCCGCGCGCCTCGAGCTCCTTCACGAGGCTCGCCTCGGTGTACCGGGCCGGCGGGTTGGTGCTGTGCCCGTCGACGAGGAGGTCGGTGCAGTCGACCGCGTCACCCGGCGCGAGCGCCGGGAGCACCGCCTCCTCCTCGTCCTCGGCCGGGTCGTCCTCGGAGATGTCGACGTAGGCGACACGGAAGCCGAGGAACGTGTACTGACGGCCCGAGGCGCGGAACACGACCTCCTCGCCGTTCGCCGTCGCCCCGATGCGGAGCGTCGACTGGAGGTACTCGGCGTTCGCCATCTGGTTGGCGAGCGTGCGCTTCCAGATGAGGTCGTAGAGCGTGAACTCATCGTTGCTGAGTTCGCGGCGCACCTCGTCGGGGGCGCGGAACCGCTCCCCCGCCGGGCGGATCGCCTCGTGGGCCTCCTGCGCGCCGGTCGCCTTCCCGCGGGCCTTGCGGCCGTACTCGTGCGGGTACAGGTACTCCGATCCGAACCGGTCGGTGATCTGGGTCCGGGCCGCGTGGATCGCCTGCTGGGATAGGTGGGCGGAGTCGGTCCGCATGTAGGTGATGTAGCCGCGCTCGTAGAGCCCCTGGGCGACCGACATCGTGCGGCCCGCGCTCCACGAGAACTTGTTGCCGGCCTCCTGCTGGAGGGTGGACGTGCGGAATGCGTCCTTCGGCACCGACGTACCCGGCTTCTGCTCGGCGGCGAGCACCCGGAACGGCGCATCGGCGAGCGCGCCAGCGAGGGCCGCCGCCGCCGCCTCGTCGAGGTGGCGCGCCCTCGACGACGACCTGAGCGCACCGGTGTCGGGATCGAAATCCTTGCCGGTGGCCACCGGTGCGCCGCCGACCTCGGCGAGCTTCGCGGCGAAGGTGCGCTGGTCGGCCCCGGATGCGGCCCGCATCGTGGCGGCGAGGTCCCAGTAGCCCGCCCGCCGGAAGCGCATGCGCTCGCGCTCCCGCTCGACCACGAGACGCACCGCCACGCTCTGCACCCGGCCGGCGCTCCGAGCGCTCGGCACCCGGCGCCACAGCACCGGCGAGACCTCGTAGCCGACCAGCCGATCGAGGATCCGGCGACCGTCGGCCGCCTCGACGAGGCGCCGATCGATGTCGCGCGGCGAGTCGATGGCGTGATCGATGGCCTCCCGGGTGATCTCGTGGAACACCATGCGGTGGACGTCGACCTTGGGCTTGAGGATCTCGAGGAGGTGCCAGGCGATCGATTCGCCCTCCCGGTCCTCGTCGGTCGCGAGGTAGAGGACGTCGGCGTCCTTGAGCGCGCGCCTGATCGTGGTGACGACCTCGCGGGAGCGGCCGCGCGGCTCGTCCCACTCGAGGGCGAAGTGGTCGTCGACGTCGATGCCGAGGCCCTTCTCGGGCAGGTCCCGCACGTGGCCGTAGGAGGCGAGCACGGTGTAGTCGTCACCGAGGAAGCGGCCGATCGTGTCGGCCTTCGTCTTCGACTCGACGATCACGAGGTGGTTCGGCAACTCGGCTCCAACGGGTCGGGGGCCGGCCGGCGGCGGACCGCGGGCCGGTGGTCGGGCGCCGGGACCGTACGCCCGGCAGAGGGCTCCGCGGCGGTTCTCGGGCCGCTCGCCCCTTTCTCCATCGGTCGCACGCCGGGGACCCCTGTGTCAAGCCGGACCCCGCGGAGCCTCTAACGTCGGGGGATGCCCACCCAACTCGCAGCGGCCCTCGGCTACGCCACCACCCACTTCACGCTCGGGGCCGGACCCCTCAGCCCCGAGCGCCTCCTCGAGGCCCTCGGCTCGTTCGCGAGGATCGGGCTCATCGCCATCATCTTCGCGGAGTCCGGCCTGCTCATCGGCTTCTTCCTGCCCGGCGACTCGCTCCTGTTCATCGCCGGCCTCATCGCAGCGGGCGGGAGTGACCTGAAGATCTCGTTGTCCCTGCCGGTGATCCTCGTGGGGTGTGCGCTCGCCGCCATCATCGGCGATCAGGTCGGGTACGCGTTCGGCAAGAAGGTCGGACCGGCGCTGTTCAAGCGTCCCGACTCGAGGATCTTCAAGCAGCAGTACGTGGCCCAGGCCGACGCGTTCTTCGACCGCCACGGGGCCAAGGCGATCGTGCTCGCCCGGTTCGTGCCGATCGTGCGGACGTTCACGCCGATCCTCGCCGGGGTCGGGAAGATGGACTACCGCCGCTTCGTCACCTACAACGTGGCCGGCGGCCTGCTCTGGACGCAGGGCATCATCCTGCTCGGGTACTGGTTCGGGAACGTGACGTTCATCAAGGACAACCTCGAGATCGTGCTCATCGCCATCGTGGTGCTGTCGATCATCCCCGCGGTCCTCGAGTTCGTGCGCCACCGCAGGCAGCACGCCGAGCCCGGGGCCTGAGCCGCCCCATCCGGGTGACGACGGTCGGGGCCGGAGGGCTCGGCCGGGTCCGATGACCGGACGCGACGAGGGGGCCCGGAGGCCCCCTCGCTCACACCAGTGAACCGCCGCCCGTGCGGCGGGTGCCTCAGTGGGCCGCTGCCGTCGTGAGGTCCTCGCTCGTCGCGATGCCACCCGAGTCACGCTTGGAGACCATGATCGACCCGAGGAGCACGACCGTCGACACGCCGGCGATGACGAAGCGGATGTTGTCGTCCTCGAGCGAGATGATCGCCGGGAGCACCAGGAGGCTCACGAGGTTCATCACCTTGATGAGCGGGTTGAGGGCCGGACCGGCGGTGTCCTTGAACGGGTCACCGACCGTGTCGCCGATCACCGCCGCCTTGTGGGCCTCGGATCCCTTGCCGCCCTCGTGGCCGTCCTCGATGTACTTCTTCGCGTTGTCCCACGCACCACCCGCGTTGTTGAGGTAGTTGGCCATGAGCTGACCCGTGAGGATGACCGCGGCGAGGAACGCACCGAGGGCGAACTTGTTGATGCCGAAGCCGATGATGACCGGCGTCAACACCGCGAGGAGAGCCGGCGTCGTGAGCTCTCGCAGCGAGGCCTTCGTGCAGATGTCGATGACGGGGCCGTAGTCGGGCCGCTTCTCGCCCGCCATGATCTTGCCGTCGGCGAACTGGTTGCGGACCTCCTGGACGACCGTGCCGGCCGTGCGCCCGACGGCCCGGATGGCGAGGGCCGAGAACATGAAGGCGATCGAGCCACCGATGAGGAGGCCGATGAAGACCTTCGGGTCGGCGACGTTGATCGGCACCTCGAGGAAGATGCTCTTGCCCCGGCTGAGGAGCCGATCGATCTTCGCCTGACCGAACTGCTCGACCGCGATGACGTCGATGTAGGAGGCGAAGAGGGCCACCGCGGCGATCACGGCGGAACCGATGGCGAAGCCCTTGGTGACGGCCTTCGTGGTGTTGCCCACCGCGTCGAGGCTCACCATGATCTTCTCGGCCTCACCGGTGAACTCGCCGGACATCTCGGCGATGCCCGCCGCGTTGTCGGCGACCGGCCCGAAGGAGTCCTCCGAGACGATGACGCCGGTGGTGGCGAGCATGCCCATGCCGGCGAGGGCGACGAGGTACAGCACGAACTGGACGTTGCCGCCGCCGAGGCCGATGGCCACGCCGAGGCCGATGGCGATGGCCACGATCGACCACACCGAGGACTCCAGCCCGCTCGACGTGCCGGAGAGTACGACGGTGGCCGGGCCGGTGCGGGCCGACTCCGCGATCTCGACGACCGGGCGACGCTCGGTCGAGGTGAAGTACTCGGTGAGGTGGCTCAGGACCTGGGCGAGGATGAGGCCGACCACGACCGCGAGGAACATCCGCCAGCCCGGGTTCGTGACGGTCGTGATGGCCTTGCCCGCCGCGTTCGTGTACGAACCCGACTCGTTGCCCACGTAGGTGAGCGACACGACGAGCGTGCCGATGACCGACAGGACGCCGGCGGTGATGAACCCGCGGTTGATCGGGGCGAGCGCGTTCTTGTCGGTCTCGCGGGCCCGGACCATGAACACGCCCACGATCGAGGCGAGCACGCCGATGGCGCGGGCGATGAGCGGGAAGATGATGCCGATCACCCACTTCTCGGGATCGTCCGGGTAGATCGCCCGGAATGCCGCGACGCCGAGGATGATCGACGCCACGAGGGTGACCTCGTAGGACTCGAAGAGGTCCGCGGCCATACCGGCGCAGTCACCGACGTTGTCACCCACGTTGTCCGCGATGGTCGCCGGGTTGCGGGGGTCGTCCTCCGGGATGCCCTGCTCGACCTTGCCCACGAGGTCGGCGCCCACGTCGGCCGCCTTCGTGAAGATGCCACCGCCGACCCGCATGAAGAGGGCGATGAGCGAACCGCCGAAGCCGAAGCCGACGAGGATCGCCGAGGCGGTGTTCTGGAACAGCATGATGATGAGGGTCGCGCCGAGGAGACCGAGCCCCACCGTGAACATGCCGGCGACGCCGCCGGTCCGGAAGGCGACCTTGAGTGCGGCCGACATCGAACCGGTGCGGGCGGCCGCCGCGGTGCGGACGTTGCCCCGCACGGCGAGGCTCATGCCGATGAAGCCCGTGAGGCCGGACATCACGCAGCCGGCGACGAAGGCGGCCGTGCGGAAGACGCCGGAGGCGCCGTAGGACAGGCCGCCCGACATCGAGAGGTCGAAGGTCTCCTTGGGCGCCTCAGCCGCGGTGGAGGTGAGGAACACGATCACCGCCACCGGGATGAGGATGATGGCGATCGTGCGGAACTGCCGCTTGAGGTACGCCATGGCGCCCTCCTGGATCGCCTTGGCGATCTCGATCATCGACGCCGTGCCCTGATCGGCGGCGATCACGCCCCGCATGAGCGCGAAGCCCACGACGATGGCGAGGACCGCGGTCGCCGCGGAGAACCACAACCAGAACCACTCGGCGGACCCGAGCTCGAAGAGCTGGAAACCACCCTCGGATGCGAAGTGCATGCGGACTCGTACTCCTCTGTACGGGTGCTGACCGCACGCTCCCTCGCGCGCGGCGGGGGCACGGGGACCCCCTCATGGAACTCGTCGGAACCGGCTCGCACCGGGCATCGCGACCGGCGGAATCTAGCCCCGGACGGCCGCCGGGGGCCGAACCGATCCCGCGGGCTTGGGGCGCACCCCGACCCGGGCGGTCCGGAACCGCCCGACGGGCGCGCCGGCGGCGAGCCGGATCGGTCGGGCCGGGGTCAGTCGAGGTGGTACGGGAGGGAGGTCACGACCGTGCCCTTCCGGAAGAGCAGGCGGGCCTTGAGCAGGAGCGCGCTCTGGTTGTGGAGGACGTGGGCCCACCAGGACTCGACGATGAACTCGGGGATCACGACCGTGACGATGTCGTTGTCGCGCTGCGCGTCGAGTTCGTCGATGAACGTGAGCAGCGGCCGGGTGAGCTCCCGGTACGGCGAGTAGACGAGCTCGAGGGGCTCCTCGAGTCCGAACTCCCGCCACGCCGCCTCCA
This sequence comes from Actinomycetes bacterium, assembly GCA_046081705.1. Lineage (GTDB taxonomy): Bacteria > Actinomycetota > Acidimicrobiia > IMCC26256 > IMCC26256 > IMCC26256. Next base: position 42,479 of record JBJTWK010000040.1, read on the forward strand.
CCTTGGTCTGCTCCTCGTCGTCCGAGACCACGCTCACCGCGAGCAGCCGGTGCGGGTTGAGGGATCGGGCGTACGCGAGGGCGTCGAGGACCCCTCGGTGCACGGTGCCGACGAGGACCACGACCGTGTGGTTCATCGGCCGGGCCCGGTACTCCGGGGTGACGGCGAGGTTGGTGCGCACCCGCTCGTAGTGCCGGTGGATCACCTTGAAGACGAAGATGATCATCGGGATGACGATCACCGGCACCCATGCGCCGCTCGAGAACTTCGTGATCGCCACGATGAGGAGCACGACGAACGTGGTGGTGGCCCCGACCCCGTTGAGCACGGTGTTGCGGCGCCACCCGGGCTCCCGCTCCTTGAGGTGGTGGACGACCATGCCCGACTGCGAGAGGGTGAACGAGGTGAACACACCCACCGCGTAGAGCGGGATGAGGGCGTTCGTGACCCCGCCGAACACAACGATGAGGGCTCCAGCGGTCGCAGCAAGGACGAGCACGCCGTTGGAGAACACGAGCCGGTCGCCGCGGTTGGTCAACTGCTTGGGCAGGAATCCGTCGGCCGCGATGATCGAGGAGATGCGGGGGAAGTCGGCGTAGGCGGTGTTCGCCGCGAGCACGAGGATCGCCGCGGTCGCGAACTGCAGGACGATGTAGAGGATGCTCCCCTCGCCGAAGACGAGGAGGCCCATCTGGGAGAACACCGTCTGCTCCTCACTCGGGAACGGCTGGAGCCGGTGCGCGAGCAGCGACACGCCGAAGAACAGGCCGCCCAGGATGAACGCCATCCACACGAGGGTGGTGGCGGCGTTCTTGGACTCCGGACGCTTGAACGCGGGGACGCCGTTCGAGATGGCCTCGACGCCGGTGAGGGCCACGGCGCCGGAGGAGAAGCCCTTGAGGATGAGGAAGAGGCCGAGCGTGCCGCCGAACTCCCGGGTGCCGTCGAAGGCCTCCTCGTCGAAGGGCACGGTCCCGATGTTGCCCGTGAACGACTGGTAGAGGCCCCACGCGATGAGCAGCGTGAGCATCACGATGTAGGTGTAGGTGGGGACCGAGAAGACCGATCCCGACTCCTTGAGGCCGCGCAGGTTGGCGAGGCTGATGATGAGGATGAGCACGAGGGCGAGCTCGACCCGGTGGGTCGCGAGCCCGCGGAGCGCCGGGATCGAGACGATCGCAGCCACACCGGCCGAGATCGACACCGCGACGGTGAGGATGTAGTCGACGAGCAGCGAGGCCCCGGCCACGAGCGAGGGCGTCTGCCCGAGGTTCTCGCGGGACACGACGTAGGACCCGCCCCCGCTCGGGTAGGCGAAGATCGTCTGGCGGTACGACGTCACGACGATGGCGAGGAGGATCGCGACGGCGATCGCGATCGGGATGATCACCTCGAGGCCGAGCGCGAGGCTCGAGGCCCCGAGCGCCACGACGAAGAGGATCTCCTCGGTCGCGTACGCGGTCGACGAGATGGCGTCGGAGGAGAACACCGCGAGCGCGATCTTCTTGGAGATGCGCTGGTGCTCCTGCTCCGTCGTCGCGAGCGGACGCCCCACGAACAGCCGCTTGAGCACCGAGAACATGCCTGTCCGCTCCCACCCGGCGGAACGTCGCCGCCTGCACGCTGGCCGCCCGATGACGACGTCGCCGGACGAAAGCCCATCTTGCCACCGTGCGAGCCTCGGACCCCGCACCGGGGGCGGCGCCGGACCGGCGCGACGGATCGGCATCCGCCGGCACCGGCCGTGTACGTTCGGGGACATGCGGGTCGCCATCGCCGGAGCCGGGAACGTCGGGATGCACGTGGCCAACGCGCTGCGGCGGTCCGGCCACGAGGTGCTGCTCATCGAGCAGCGTCAGGCCGTGGTGGACCGCAGCACCGTCGAGCCGGGCATCGAGTGGTACGTGGGCGACTCCTGCGAGGTGTCCTCCCTGCGCGAGGCGCGGCTCGAGGAGTGCGAGGTGCTCGTCGCGGCGACCGGCGACGACGAGGACAACCTCGTCACCTCGCTGCTCGCCAAGCAGGAGTTCGGGATCCCCCGGGTCATCGCCCGGGTGAACCACCCGAAGAACGAGTGGATGTTCACCGAGAACTGGGGCGTCGACCAGTTCGTGTCGACCCCGCAGCTCATCACGAGCCTCGTCGAGGAGGCCGTGAACATCGGCAAGCTCGTCGAGATCCTGCGCTTCGAGGGCGGCCTCGCCCGGCTCGTGGAGGTCACCCTGGCCGGCGACTCACCCGTCGTCGGGCGGGCGATCCGTGAACTCGAGATCCCCCGCGACGCCACGATCGTCGCCCTGCTGCGCGAGGACCACCTCATCGTCCCCCGCGGCGACACGGTCTTCGAGGCCGGCGACGAGGTGCTCGCGCTCGTGACGCCGGATTCCGAGGAGACCGTGCGACACCTCCTGACGCTCGACTGACGACCGGGCGCGCCCGACGTCCGGAGCGGTCGGATCAGGCGGAGACGCCGTGGGCCACGATCCGGTACACCGGGTTCATCATGATCGTGCGCACGCCCTGCTGGAAGGGCACACCCTCGAGCAGGACCCGGCGACCGGTGGTGAGCCCCGGGATCGTGCCCCGACCCAGGAACACCGCGGTGATCGCACCGTGCCCGTCGCGCACCGTGATCTCGAGCGCCGAGCCGGTCGGGCGCGGGACGATCCGCACCGAGGAGATCTCGCCGGCCACGAACACGGGGCGCCGCAGTTCGATCTGATCGATCGCGACCGCGTGGGCGTCCTCCGACCACTCGGCGAGCGCGACCCGGTCGAGTTCCTCCACGGGCTTGGTGAGTCGATCGAAGATCCGCTTCAGGGCCATGGCTGTGCCTCCCGACGAACGACCCTACCCGTCCGGTCGGGCATCGCCCCAGTGCGGGTCCTACGATGCGACCGCGGTACCAGTCGGAGGGAGTCGCAACGTGCACGTCGTCGTCGTCGGATGTGGCCGGGTCGGGAGCGAGATCGCCGGGTCGCTGCACCAGCAGGGGCACACGGTCTCCATCATCGACAAGCGCAAGGACGCCTTCCGCCGCCTCCCCAAGGGGTTCGCCGGCAACCGGGTCGTCGGGTTCGGCTTCGACCGCGACACCCTGCGCGAGGCCGGCATCGAGGAGGCGGGCGCACTGGCGTCGGTGACCTCGGGTGACAACTCGAACATCATGTCGGCCCGCGTCGCGCGCGAGACCTTCGGGGTCGAGCGGGTCGTGGCCCGCATCTACGACCCGCGTCGCGCCGCCATCTACCAGCGCCTCGGCATCCCGACGGTCGCGACCGTGTCCTGGACGACGGACCAGGTCGTGCGTCGTCTCATCCCGTCCACCCAACCGGTCGACTGGACCGACGGTTCGGGGTCGATCCACCTGGTCGAGCGCGCGCTCCCCGCCCACTGGGCCGGCCAGCGTCTCGACCAGCTCGAGGAGCCCGGACGGTTCACGCTCGGCGCGGTGACCCGACTCGGCACCGCGCAGGTGGCACGCGCCGACGTCGTGGGACAGGACGGCGACATCCTCCACCTCATCGTGTCGACCGACGCGCTCACCGAGTTGCAGGCGCGACTCGACGAGCGTCCGCACCGCTGACCTGCCCCGAC
>JBJTWK010000041.1:0-10722 GCA_046081705.1 Actinomycetes bacterium
CAGTTCGTCGGGCCGACCGTCTTCCCGGACGTCGGGCGTCGCCGGATCGCCGGATCGATCCACCTCATCCTCGCCGCGACCTGCCTCGCCGGCGGGCTCGAGGGGGACCAGCCGGGCCTCGTCGGCGCTGCGGTGCTCCTCGGCGCGCTCGGCGTGTACCACTTCATCGCCGGCCACCACCAGCGGCTGAGTGAGACCGACGCGCTCGTGGCCGCGACCCGGGCGGTCGGCTTCCCGGTCGGCCACGCCTCGGCCCAGCTCGCGTGGCGCGGCCTGCGATCCCGACCGACCTGGCGGATCCTGCTCTACTCGGCCGACGAACCGCCGTCGATGCGGGGACTCGTCGAGCTCGACGCGATCGACGGCAACGTGCTCGGCGAGTACACCGAGGTCAACCCCGAGGACTGGTCGGAGTACGGCCTCACGGGGTGACCCGTCCCGATCGGGCGCGGAGCGCCCGATCAACGCTCGATCAACTCCGCCCGTCGTGGGCGCGATGCGCGTCGCGGGGCCGGGTCCCGCTCGGTAACGTCGCACCGATCCCCGGGACGGGCCCGGGGGAGCGGTTCGGAGCGGCAACGATGCGATCGCGCACCACCTTCCTCACGGCGCTCCTCGTCATCGCCGCGGCGGTGGTGCCCGTGGTCGGCGCGCCCCCGGCCTCGGCGGCCCCCGGTCCCGGCACCTTCACCGGGATCACGCCGATGCGGATCCTCGACACGCGGGAGCCGGGGCAGGGCCCCTGCATCAGCGGCACCGCGCGCACGGTCACCGTGGCCCCGCTCGCGGCGCCGGCCGATGTCCCGGCGAACGCGGCCGCGGTCGCGCTCAACGTCACGGTGGTCGGTGCGTCCGGGCCCGGTTTCCTCACCGTGTACCCGGCCGGGACGACCCGACCCACCAACGTCTCGAGCCTCAACTACGTCGTCGGTTCGGCGGTGCCGAACAACGTCCAGGTGAAGGTGGGATCGGGCGGTGGGATCTCGCTCTTCGCGAGCAACGGTTGTCCGCAGGCGATCGTCGACGTGGTCGGGTGGTACGCGGCGGGCACGCCCGTGGCCGGCAGATTCACGGGGGTGGCGCCCGGTCGCCTGCTCGACACCGGGGTCGCGGGGTCGGGCGGGTGCATCAGCGGCGTGCGCGCCCTCGGTGTGGTGGGCCGGTTCGGCGTACCCGGCGACGCGGCCGCGGTGGCGCTCAACGTCACCGTCGACAACTCGACCGCCGGCGCGAGCGGCTACCTCACCGCCTACCCGGCCGGAGTGCCCCGGCCGACCGCCTCCACCCTGAACTACCGGCCCGGCGACGTGGTGCCGAACGGCACGATCGTGCGGGTCGGGACCAGCGGCGCGATCAACCTCTTCACCTTCGGGGGCTGCGTCCGGGTCGTGGTCGACGTGGTCGGCTGGTACACGGGCGGCGCGCCGATCGCGTCGCAGGGGTTCGCGGGGCTCACGCCGGCACGCGTGCTCGACCGGTCGTCGTTCTCGGTGTGTCCGGATCGCGATCGGACCCAGGTCGCGAGCTTCGACCTCCCGATCGCGGCCGCGATCGGCGCCGGCGTCCCGGCCGATGCGCTCGCGGTCTCCGTCAACGTCACGGTCGACGGTCCGGTCGGGCCCGGGTTCCTCACGGTGCACCCGGCCGGCGCGCCGAGGCCGACCGCATCGAGTCTCAACTACGGGGCCGGGGCGACGGTGGCGAACGGCGTGCTCACGAAGCTGGGTGCGGGTGGGGCCATCACGATCTACTCGAACGCGGGGTGCCCGCGGATCGTCGTCGACGTCCTCGGCACGTTCGTCGCCGCGCACCAGCCGCCGCAGCAACCTGCGACCCCCGTCTGGCCCAACGTCTCGGACCCGGCCGTGCTGCGGGTCGGCACCGTGTACTACGTCTACGGATCGAACCTGCTGGTGCAGGGCACGCCCGTGCGGATCCCGGTGCGCGCGATCACCGACCCGACGTACGGGTACCCGCTCACCGGCACCGACTCCTGGGACGCGGCGACGGGGGAGGCGCTCTCGTCGCGACCGGCGTGGGCGGACCCGGGCTCCTCCGATTTCTGGGCGCCGACGGTGGGTCAGTTCGGTGCGAGCTACGTCATGTTCTTCGCGGCCCGCCGATCGGGGGTACCGGCGCCGAACGACCAGTGCATCGCCCGGGCCGTGGCGTCGTCCCCCGCCGGTCCGTTCGTGCCCGATGCGGGCGCGTTCACGTGCGGGATCCAGACCTCGACCGCACCCTGGGGCGGTGGCGCGCTCGACCCCGAGGTGTTCACCGCCCCCGGCGGCGCGAAGTACCTGCTCGCCGCGTTCTCCGACACGAACCAGCCGCTCCGGGCGATCCCGCTCACCGCCGACGGGCGGGGCGCCGGCGCACCCGTGGTGCTCGCGGGGCTCGAGTTCGGGTGGGAGTTCCCGTTCATCGAGAACCCGTCGATGGTCGCGACGCCCGCCGGTGACTTCCTGCTCGCGTACTCGGCGGGGGACTGGCGGACCGGTGCCTACAGCACCGGGACGGCCCGGTGCACCACGCCGCTCGGACCGTGCGCGAAGGCCCCGGCCCGCAGCCCCTGGCTCGTGAGCGGGCGCGACCGCTCGGGTGTCGGCGGGCTCACCTTCTTCTCGAAGCCCGACGGCACGGTGCTGGCCGCCTACGCGTCCTGGAACACCGACTGCGAGCGGATCCTCTCGCCGACGGCGGCGCCACGGGCCTGCCGTGACGACGCCGCCGGCGTGTTCCCATGGCGGCAGGGCTCCACCGCCACGGTCGACTTCGGTGTCCTGAGCCCGGCCCCGCTCCTGCGCTGAGGCGCACGGGCGTCCGGGGTCGGCCCCGGGCCCGGTGGTACCGTGAACGGCGTCCGAGTCACCGGCGCGCCCCTCGGGTCGCGGCGCCGGCACCACCCGCCCGGGTGCCACCCACCAAGGAGCCGAGTTGCTCGACGGCCGCCTCCGCGTCTCCGTCAACCAGGGTCTCGCCCCCATCGGTCGGGGCCTGCGCCGACTGGGCGTCACCCCCGACGTCCTCACCGGCTCGGGACTCGTGATCAGCGCGGTCACGGCCTGGCTCATCGCGGTCGGCGAGTTGCGGTGGGCGGTCCTCGGGATCGCGCTCAGCGGACTCGTCGACCTCCTCGACGGGTCCGTCGCCCGGACGAGCGGTCTCGCGAGCCCCCGCGGCTCGTTCTTCGACTCGGTCGCGGATCGCGTGTCCGACGCCCTCGTGCTCGGCGGGTGCGCGTGGTACCTCATCGGCGATGGGGGGCACCTCGCGATTCTGCCGCTCGCCGCGCTCGGGCTCTCCATGCTCATCTCGTACGAGCGGGCCAAGGCCGAGGCACTCGGGTTCGAGGCCCGAGGCGGGCTCATGGAGCGCGCCGAGCGGATGGTCCTCCTCGGGGTCGCCCTCTTCTTCCACCTGCTCGTCCCGGCGCTGTGGATCATGGTCGTGCTCACGGCGGGCACCGCCGTGCACCGGTTCGTGAGGGTTTGGCGCCAGGCCTCGGGCCCGCCGGTCGACCGGCCGGCCCGAGTGCGGCACCGGCGGACCGCCGACCCGGACGCGCCCCGACTCGCCACGTGGTGGGGGACCCGGCGGCCCGGTGCGGCCACGACCGAGCGTCGCCGCACGGTCGCCCGGCGCTCGCGCCCCTGACGTGACCGACGAGCGACGTCCCGCCCCGACGGCGGGCGCGCGGGCCGCCTACCTTGCGTACCGCACCGGGGCCGCGCTCGCGAACCTCATCCCGGGACCGTTCGCCGAGCCCACCGCGAGCGCGCTCGGGCGCACGTTGGCCCTCGCCATGCCGGCCCGTCGTCGCATCGTCGAGCGCAACGTCCGTCGCGCGGCGGGCGCGGACCTCGACGGTGTTGCACTGCAGCGAGCGGTGTCCGACGTGTTCGCGTCCTACGCGCGCTACTGGCTCGAGCTCTTCCGGCTCCCCCACGAGGGGCGCGACGCGATCGATCGGCGCTTCCGGGTCGAGGGGTACGAGCACCTCGAGGCCGCGCTCGCCCTCGGGCGCGGCGTCATCGTCACGCTGCCCCACGTGGGCGGGTTCGAGTACGCCGCGGCCTGGATCGCCAACCGCGGGCATACGCCGACCGTCGTCGTCGAGCCGGTGGAGCCACCGGAGCTCCTCGAGTGGTTCACCTCGGTCCGATCCGCCCTCGGCATGGAGGTCGTGCCGCTCGGACCGCGCGCCGCCACCCGGATGGTCGAGGCCCTCGGCGAGGGTCGGATCATCTCCCTGCTCGCCGACCGCGACATCACCGGCGACGGCGTCGAGGTCGAGTTCTTCGGCGAGCGGACCACGATGCCGGGGGGTCCCGCCGTGCTCGGCCTCCGGACGGGCGCCCCGATCCTGCCACTCGCCGTCTACTTCGAGGGTCGGGGCTCGCACCTCGGGGTGATCCAGCCCCCGGTGCCCGCGGTCCGCGAGGGACGCCTCCGCGACGACGTCGCGCGGGTCACCCAGGAGATCGCGCACCGCTTCGAGGCGCTCATCCGGGCCCACCCCGAGCAGTGGCACGTCATGCAGCCGAACTGGCCGAGCGACCGCGAGACACCGTGAGGGTCGCGCTGCTCTGCCCGTACTCGCTCTCGGTGCCGGGCGGCGTGCAGGGACAGGTCCTCGGCCTCGCCCGCTCGCTCCGCACGATCGGGGTCGACACGCGGGTCATCGGTCCGACCGACGGTCCGCCGCCGGAGCCGGGGGTCATCAGCGTCGGCCCGAGCGTCCGGATGGACGCGAACGGTTCCGTGGCCCCGATGAACGTGGGCCCGGTGGCGTCCGAGCGGACGCTCGAGGCGTTGCGCACGTTCGAACCCGACGTGCTGCACCTCCACGAGCCGTTCGTGCCGGGCCCGACCGCCGCGGCGCTCGTCGGGTCGCGCCTCCCGAAGGTCGGGACCTTCCACGCCGCCTCCGAGGGTGACCACGCGGTCTACCGACGTCTGCGCAAGGTCGCCCAGCGCGCCGCCCGCGAGCTCACAGTCCGCACCGCGGTCTCGGCCGACGCGCAGGCACTCGCCGAGCAGTTCCTCGGCGGCTCGTACATCCTCCTGCCGAACGGCGTGGACGTGGACCGCTTCGCCGATGCGCCCCCGGCGCCCTCGGACCGACCGGCCGTGGTGTTCGTCGGTCGGCACGAGCCGCGGAAGGGGCTCGGCGTCCTGCTCGACGCGTGGGCCGATATCGACCGCGACGCGGTCCTGTGGGTCGTGAGCGACGGTCCCCAGACCGCTGAGCTCCGGGCGCGCGGTGTCGCCGACGTCGAGTGGCTCGGCCGGATCACCGACGCCGAGCTCGCGAGCCGCCTCCGGGGCGCGACCGGGTTCTGCGCACCCTCCCTCGGGCAGGAGTCGTTCGGGGTTGTGCTCCTCGAGGCGATGGCGGCCCGCGCCGCGGTCGTGGCCTCGGCGATCCCCGGGTACGGCAACGTCGCGAGCGACGGGGTCGACGCGCTCATGCCGGCCCCGGGGGACGCGACCGCCCTGCGGGACGCGCTGCGGCGGGTGCTCGACGATGGGGAGCTGCGCGCGTCCCTGGTGGCCGCGGGCACGCAGCGGGCCGCCGAGTTCTCCCTCGATCGTCTCGCCGAGCGGTTCGTCGACGTCTACGAGACCGCGATCGCGGTCGGTCCGTGACCGACATCCACGCGCTCGCCGTCGCGGTCGCGGCCGAGGTCACGCGCTCGGTCGCCCCGCTCCTCGGCACGGAGGCCGCCCGGCGGCCGGTCGGCTGGGCCCCGGGCGGGGACGCCACGCTCGGCATCGACGAGGTTGCCGAGGAGGCGGTCGAACGGGTGCTCGCCGCCGCCGGCGACATCGGCATGTACTCGGAGGACCGCGGCCTCGTGACGTTCGGGCGGCCGCGGGCACTGCTGGTGATCGACCCGGTCGACGGCACGCGCCCGGCCGCCGCCGGTCTCGAGGCCGCGTGCGTGTCGGTCGCCGTCGTCCCGGCGCGCGAGGACGCCACGTTCGGCGAGGTGGAGTTCGGCGTGGTCCAGGAACTGCGGTCCGGCGCCCGCTTCACCGCCACCCGCGGCGGTGGCGTCCGGGCCGTGACCGCGGCGGGTGGCGCGATCCCGATCCGGCGCTCGGCCACGACCGATCCGGCGACCATGTTCTGGGCCGGCGGTGTGCGGGGCCGCCCATCGGTGCCCGTCGCCATCGTGCTCGAGCACCTCGTCGACGACGGTGCGATGCACGGGGGGTACTTCGACCTCGGTTCGGCGGCCTTCGATCTCACCCGGATCGTCACCGGCCAGCTCGACGCGTACGTTGACGTCGGTCGGCGCATCGTCGACGAGGTGCCGACCACCGAGCCGGCCTTCCTACGGGTCGGCCGGGGGAGCATCTGCACGAACTTCCCGTACGACGTCGCGGCGGCCGCGCTCATCGTGGAGGAGGCGGGCGGGGTGGTCACCCACGCCGACGGACGCTCCCTGGCCGACCACCCGGCGGTCGGATCCGGGCGGGCCGAGGGACTCGCGGTGATCGGCGCCGCCTCGGCGGTGCTCCATCGGGCGATCCTCGACGAGGTCGACCGGGGGATGATCCGCCTCGCCGCGGCGGACCTGCGAGACTGACGGACCGGGCGCGCCCGCCGGCCCGCATCCACATCACGTCCACCCCGACCGAGGAGGAGGCCACCATGCTCACCGACCAGGCTCGCGAGATCCTCGCCGACCGCACCATCATCCACGTGGCGGGCGTCGACACGGACGGTCGTCCGCACAACACGGCGGTCTGGGCCGACGTCGACCCGCAGGGCCGCGTCGTCTTCAACACGGCCGAGGGCCGGATCAAGGATCGCTACCTGCGGGTCGGCGCCCCCGTCTGCATCTCGGCCACCCGGATCGGCAACGACTACGAGGCGATCACGGTGCGGGGCACGGTCGTGGAGCGCACCACCGACGGCGCCGACGCGATGATCGACGCGCTCGCCGAGAAGTACCTCGACGCCGACTCCTACCCCTTCCGCCGGGAGGGTGAGGTGCGGGTGACGATCCGAGTCGAGGTCGCGTGACCGGCGCCGCGGCCGGAGCCGAACGATGAGCATCGTCCTCGTCCTGGTGATCGTCCTCGCGATTCTCGCGATCGCCGTGATCGCGACCTACAACGGACTCGTCCGCACGCGGAACCGCATCGACAACGCCCGATCGCAGATCGAGGTCCAGCTCGAGCGGCGCCACGATCTCATCCCGAACCTCGTTGAGACCGTGAAGGGCTACGCGGCCCACGAGCGGCAGACGCTCGAGGCCGTGACCGCGGCCCGCACCCACGCGATCGATGCGGCCTCGGGGTCCCTCGCCGAGCAGGCCGAGGCCGAGAACGCCCTCTCGGGTGCGCTCAAGAGCCTGTTCGCGGTGGCCGAGGCCTACCCGGACCTCAAGGCCAACGCGAACTTCCTGGCCCTGCAGGAGGAGCTCACGTCGACCGAGGATCGGATCGCCTACGCCCGCCAGTTCTTCAACGATGCGGTCCTCTCCTACAACACGCGCATCCAGACCTTCCCGGCGAACCTGCTCGCAGGGATGTTCGGGTTCGCCCCGCGCGAGTACTTCGACGGGGATCCCGGCAACGACGCGCCCGTCGACGTGAGGTTCTGAGCCGGTGTTCGAGCAGGTCACGGCGAACAAGCGCCGCACCTGGATGCTCCTCGTCGGATTCGGGGTGCTCATCGCACTCGTCACTGCGGCGGTGTCGTTCCTGTTCGGACTCGGCGCGTGGGGTTTCGCGGTGGCGATCGTCTTCGCGATCGCCACGTCGTGGACCTCCTACTGGTGCAGCGACCGCCTCGCCCTCGCCGCGGCGCGGGCCCGACCGGCCGACGGCCCGGAGTTCGCCCGCTACCACAACCTCGTCGAGGGGCTCTGCATCGCGGCGGGGATCCCGAAGCCCCGGCTCTACGTCGTCGACGACGAGGCGCCGAACGCGTTCGCGACCGGCCGCAGCCCGGAGCACGCGGCGATCGCGGTGACGACGGGCCTGCTCGCGCTCATGAACCGCGTGGAGCTCGAGGGGGTGCTGGCCCACGAGCTCAGCCACGTGAAGAATTACGACATGCTCGTCGGGACGATCGCGGTCACCGCGGTCGGCGCCCTTGCGCTGCTCGGCGACATCGGGCTCCGGGTCATGCTGTGGGGCGGTGAGCGCGACGACGACTCGTCGAACAACCCGCTCGCCGGCCTCATCGCCCTCGCGGCGATCGTCCTCATCGCGCTCGCCCCGCTGGCGGCCCGACTCATGCAGTTCGCCATGAGCCGTCGTCGGGAGTACCTCGCCGACGCGAGCGGGGTCGCCCTGACCCGGTACCCGCCGGGGCTGGCCTCGGCGCTCGAGAAGCTGCGCGACAACGGCACCGTGGTGGCCGCGGGCAGCCGCGCGATGGCCCAGCTCTGGATCGAATCCCCGCTCGACTACCCGGCAGAGAAGGAAGGGAACAAGCGCTCGTGGCTCAACCGTGCGTTCGACACACACCCGCCGATCGAGGAGCGCATCGAGGTGTTGCGCGCCATGTGACCCGCACCCGAACGGTCCTCGCGACCGCCTCGGTGCTCGTGATCGCGTCGGCGGTGCTCGCCGCGTGCGGCGGCGGTGGTTCCTCGGGCACGAGCACGACCTCGGCCGGGAAGCCGGCGACCACGACCACGACGGCCCCGCCGGTCGCCCCGCTCACGGGCCTCCCCGACCCGTCCGGTGCGGCCCGGGCGCGCGCGGCCCTCAGCGTCAAGATCGAGAACTCCCCCGAGTCCCGGCCCCAGACCGGCCTCGACCAGGCCGACGTCGTGTGGGAGGAGGTCGTCGAGGGGCAGATCACCCGGTTCCTCGCGATGTTCAACTCCCAGTCGCCGGCCACGTTGGGTCCGATCCGGTCCGTGCGCCTGACCGACCCGAACATCGTCTGGCCGGTCGGCGGGATCTTCGCCTTCTCGGGAGGGGCCAAGTACGCGCTCGACGGGATCAAGAAGGCGCCCGTGGTCCTGGTGGACGAGTCCCGCGCCGGCTCGGCGATGTACCGCGAGCGGAGTCGGCGCGCGCCGCACAACCTCTACGGTCGGGGCGACGCGCTGTTCCAGAAGGGCGGCTCGCCCGTGCCGCCGCCTGCGCTCTTCACCTACACGTCGAAGCGCCCCGGGACGACCACCCCGGGCACGCAGGCCGCGCTGTCGGCCCGCGTCGGGTTCAACGGCTCGTACGCCGTCGACTGGACCTGGGACGCCGGGCGCCGGGCCTGGTTGCGGAGCACCTCGGGTCGACCCTTCACGGTCGCGAGCGGCGCGCAGGTGAGCGCGACGAACGTGGTGATCATGGCCATCACCTACCGGGGCGGGCCGGGTGCGATGCAGGCCGAGGGGATCATGACGGGGGAGGGCCGGGCGATCGTCCTCACCGACGGGCTGGCGATCGAGGGTCGGTGGATCCGGCCGGATCAGAGCACCCCGGCCCGCTTCGTCGACGGAGCGGGTCGGACCATCGCGCTCACCCCCGGTAACACGTGGGTGGAGCTGCCCGACGTCTCCTATCCGCTCGCGGTCACCCCGGCCCCGGTCCCGGCCCCGACGACGAAGCCCTGACGACGAAGCCCGGACGCGCCGACGGTGACCGCGGTCACCGGCCGCCGACGATCTGAGTGGTGGCACCGGGGACCGGTAACATCGGGTTCATGGCTGACCAACGAGCAACCGGTACCGCCCGCGTCAAGCGGGGCCTCGCCGAGATGCTGCGCGGCGGCGTCATCATGGACGTCGTCGATGCCGAGCAGGCGCGGGTCGCCGAGGACGCCGGCGCCGTTGCGGTCATGGCGCTCGAGCGGGTGCCCGCGGACATCCGGCGTGACGGGGGCGTGGCCCGGATGTCGGACCCGGAGATGATCGAGGGCATCAAGGCGAAGGTGTCGATCCCCGTCATGGCCAAGTGCCGCATCGGGCACTTCGCCGAGGCCCAGGTGCTCGAGACCCTCGGCATCGACTTCATCGACGAGTCCGAGGTGCTCACCCCGGCCGACGAGGCGTACCACGTCGACAAGTGGGGCTTCACCGTTCCCTTCGTGTGCGGCGCGACCAACCTCGGTGAGGCGCTGCGCCGGATCTCCGAGGGTGCCGCGATGATCCGCTCGAAGGGCGAGGCCGGGACCGGCAACATCGTCGAGGCCGTGCGCCACCTCCGATCGATCCTCGGCGACATCAAGCGTCTCACCGTGGCTGACGACGAGGAGCTCTACGGCTGGGCCAAGGAGCTGCGGGCGCCGATCGACCTCGTGCGGGAGATCGCCGAGCGGGGCGAACTGCCCGTCCCGATGTTCTGCGCCGGCGGGATCGCCACGCCGGCCGACGCGTCGCTCGTGATGCAGATGGGCGCGCAGGCGGTCTTCGTCGGGAGCGGCATCTTCAAGAGCAGCGATCCGGAGCGGATGGCCAAGGCCGTGGTCGAGGCGACCACCCACTACGCCGACCCGTCGATGGTGGCCAAGGTGTCCCGTGGCCTCGGAGACGCCATGCCCGGCCTCGAGATCTCGAAGGTCGAGACCCCGTTCGCCGGTCGGGGTTGGTGACGGTGACGGGAGCGCCCCCAGGTGGCCCCCGTGTCCCGGCGCGCCGCTGACGCGATCCGACCCACCTCGCCGGCGGCGTGCCGATGAAGGCCGGGGTCCTCGCCCTCCAGGGCGCGTTCCGGGAGCACCGCGAGGTCCTCGAGGCCCTCGGCATC
>JBJTWK010000042.1:0-40904 GCA_046081705.1 Actinomycetes bacterium
CGGCGGCGAGCGCGTCGACGGTGCGGTACCGGCGGGTCACCTCGGAGTCGGTGCCGTCGAACGCCTCGGCGACCACCGACGAGGTGGCGTCGGCGGCGTAGCGGACGATGACCGGCACCGTGCCGTCCGGGTCACGCTCGATCCGACTCGCGATCCGATCGAGCGCCGCATCCACACCGGGTGCCACATCCGCGGTCGCCGACGCCGGGAGCTGGACGGCGAGGAGCGCGACGAGGAGCGCGACCATCGCCGCAGAACGTCCCGCCACGACGCGCCGGTGGCGCCGCCTCCCTCGCACCGTTCGGATCCCTCCTCGTGCCCGCCGCTCAGCCCCGCCGGGGTCCCGTCGAGTGTCCCGACGGTACGACGCCGGACCCGGTCGGAGGGCGCCGTCCGGACGGACCGCCCGACCCGGGAGGTATCGGCGGCTCCAGACGGACGCTTGACCGCGCCGGCGCCGGGTGCGTGGTGGGGCCGGAAGGGATCGAACCTTCGACCTGGGGATTATGAGTCCCTTGCTCTGACCACTGAGCTACGGCCCCGTGCGGGCCGCATCGTACGGCCCGCGCCGAGCGAACCGCTCCGGGGGCCGATCAGTCGGGGTCCCGCCGGTCCGTGCGGGCTGCGAGGTGGAGGGAGCACGCGCCGAGCGCCGCCGCGATCACCATCCAGCCGGCGAGTTCCAGGCCCTCCTCGATCGCGACCTCAGTCTCGTAGACCCAGCCGCCGTAATCGAACCCGAGTCGCAGGATCAGGAAAGACGCGAGTTCGAGGAGCACCGCGATGCCAAAGGCGATGAGGGCCAGCGCCACGAGGCGTCCGATCCGACCCGGAGCCCGCCGGGTGAGGGCCACGAGGCCGAGGGCCAACGCGGCGATGAGCGGGAGGTATATCACCGGCCACGCGAGCCGCCCGATCTCGGTGGTCGTGGAGAGACGCTGGACCAGGTCGCCGGCCCGCTCGTGGATCTGCACCGTGTCGTCGAGCGAGAGGAACGCCACGAACGCCGCCATGAGCAGGAGCGGACGGCGCCCCCGACGCACCAGGACGGCGCACCACGCGAGCCCGACCGCCGCCGCGAACGTCGCCACCGCGCTCGCCCACATGAACACGCCGGCGTCCCCGCCCGCGTCGAGGTACTCCCACCGGCGGTCGAGGAGCACGAGGTCCGCGAGGTGCACGCAGCCTTGGATGACCGCAGCGCACAGCGACAGGAACACGGCGACCCGAAGGGCCGCGTCGGTACGGCCGACCGCGTCGGCCGAGGCCGGCCCGTCGCCCCACCAGCCGCGGGACCATGCGTCGATCCTGCGATCGGCCGATCGGACCGCAGCGATCATTCGGCCCTCCCCGGAGTGGGCACGGGACGGTTCCCGTCCCGTGGCGGCGCCATGGACTCCGAGATCGTCACCCAGCACCCTGTGCCCCCGCTGCCCGTGATGGCCCGCCGTCCGGTTCGGGCGGTTCCGCCCCGCATCGTACGGCCCGCGCGAACCGTCCGGGTCCAGGCGTTGCACCCGTATCGACACCCGGAGCCCCGACGCTACGACGCCCGACCCCCCGAGGGGCCGGGCGATCGCGAGCCCCGACGGTCACTCCTTGGAGGGTTGCTCGGCACCGAACCGCCAGACATCGTCGTCGACGCGCAGGTAGTTCTCGGTGTCGGCGAAGTCGAAGGTCTCTCGGTCGCCCCCGAAGGTGAAGACCTCCCACTCCTCGCCGTTCCGGCTGGCGAACGCCTCGAAGTCGTACCGCACCCCGGTCGGATCGGTGACGTTCCACGGCGCATCGCTCACCTGCCGCCACGTCTCGCCGTCCTCGCTCGTCCAGACGTCGGCCGGGTTCTCGCGCAGGCCGAACCCGCCGAAGCAGATGATCTCCTCCGTGACGACACACTGGTGTCCGGGTCGGGGCGACCATCCGGCTGCCTCGGTGACGAGCTCCCAGTCCTCACCGTCGGCCGAGCGCCACACGTCGTTGAAGTACGGCGGTTCGCAGTCGGGCAGCGGCGAGCAGGTGAACCCGGCTTCACCGCCGAGCAGGTACATCTCTCCATCACGTTCGACGACCACCGCACCGGCGCGCGGCGCCCACGGGGCGTCCGCTGTGACCTGCTCCCACTCCGACCCGTCGCGCGATCGCCACACGTCGTTGAAGTACTCGCGGGCCGGACCCTGGGCGCCGACCACCGCCGAGTCATCGTTGCGAGAACCGCCGAAGATCCAGATCCAGCCGTCGAACGAGATCGCACGGAGGCCGGAGCGCCCCGCCCACGGCGCGGCCTCGGTCATGCGCTCCCACTCGACGCCGTCGCGGGATCGCCACACGTCGTTGAAGAAGGTCGAAATCGGCACCTCGGCAGGACAGCCCGGGATGCCGGCCGGGCACCCGGACGGCACCACCCGGAAGTCCTGGCCCCCGAGCACGTACGCGTATCCATCGTGCGCGACGGCCTGGAAGTACGCGCGGGGCGACCACGCGCCCGGCCGGTCCTGGGCGCGGACGTTGCGCCACGTCTTGCCGCGATCGGTGCTGCGCCACACGTCGCCCCAGATCGTTCCCGCACCCGGCACAGTCGACTGCTCGGGCGTCCGCCCTCCCATGAGCAGGAACGCACCGTCCAGTTCGACGACGTGGAGCCCGGCGCGCCCCTCCCAAGGCTGATCGTCAGCGACCTGCTCCCAGGTCCAGTCGGCCACGTCCGCCCCGGCCGCCGGTTCCGGACCCGAGGCGGGATCGGACCGGTTGACGAAGAATGCGAGGGCTATCGCGACCACGAGCACGAGCACGAGGCCGAGCGCCTCGAGTCGGGGCCGGCGCACGTGCGGCGACTCCTCCGCCGGTGCGGCGCCGTGGTGTCCGTGGTCGTCGCTCATGCTCCCTGCTCCCCCGCTGCGTGTGGTTGCCGATGGCCCGTTCTGGTTCCTGCGCACGGCATCGTACGGTCTGAGCCAACGGCCTGGCGGGCGCGTGCACGACTCCGGACGCGCCGACGCCCGACCCTCGGGGGCCGGGCGATCGTGAGCTCCGGGGGAGAGACTCGAACTCTCAACCTAGCGGTTAACAGCCGCTTGCTCTGCCGGTTGAGCTACCCCGGAATCCGCACCGCGAACGGTGCGAGGGTGGCAGGCTACCAGCCCCGGTCCGCCGGGATCGCAGCCCCGATCCGCCGCGGCCGACGGCGCGATCCCGCATCCGACCCACGATCCGCGATAGGTAAGGGGTCCATGAGGATGCGTATCGGTCTCGTGGTCGGGTTCGCCGCCGGGTACTACCTCGGCGCCAAGGCCGGGCGGGCCCGGTACGAGCAGATCCGCCGTCGCCTCGAGCACCTGAGCGACAGCCGGCTGTTCGAGCGACTCCAGGCCGCGGTCGAACTCGGGGTCGAGCGCCTGCGCGCCGACGAGGGTCCGAAGTTGCGGGTCATCGTGCTCGACGAGGAGCGCGTCGCCGACTCGGTCGGCTGAGTCGCACCGGCCGATCCGTCGGCCCGTCGCCGGCGCCGGGCTCCGGACGGATCAGAGTTCGGGCAGGTACTCCCGGAGCCGGGCGCCGCGTCGGGTCGGGTGCCGCAACTTGGCGAGCGTCTTCGACTCAATCTGGCGGATCCGCTCCCGCGTGACCCCGAAGGCCTTGCCGACCTCCTCGAGCGTGCGCACCTGCCCGTCGGCGAGTCCGAACCGCAGCATCACGACCTCGCGCTCCCGCGGGTTGAGCTCCTCGAGCGCCTCGCGGATGTCGGCCTGCAACTGCGCCAGGTCGGCCGCGGCCGCCGGCGCGACCGCGTTGGGGTCGGCCACGAAGTCGCCGATCGACGACCCCTCCTCCTCGCCGAGCGGCGCCTCGAGCGAGAGCGGGTCCTGGCCGAGCCGGAGGATCTCCTGCACGCGCTCGGGCGTCATCTCGACCTTCTCGGCGATCTCGTCGAGCGTCGGCTCCCGGTTGAGGTCCGAGAGCAGCTGGCGCTGCGTCCGCTGCACCTTGTTCATCGTCTCGACCATGTGGACCGGGATGCGGATGGTCCGGGCCTGATCGGCGATGGACCGGGTGATCGCCTGACGGATCCACCAGGTCGCGTAAGTGGAGAACTTGAAGCCCTTCGAGTAGTCGAACTTCTCGACCGCCCGCATGAGCCCGATGTTGCCCTCCTGCACGAGGTCGAGCAGGGCCATGCCCCGACCGACGTAGCGCTTGGCGATCGAGACCACGAGTCGCAGGTTCGCCTCGGTGAGCTGCTGCCGTGCAAGGGCACCGTCCGCGGCCACGGCCTCGAGGCTCGCCTGCTCCTCGTCGTCGAGCAGGTCGGGCACCCCGAAGCCGGTCGCCGCCTCGAGTCGCTCGCGCGCGTGCACCCCGGCCTCGAGGCGCTGGGCGAGCCGGACCTCCTCGGCCGCCGTGAGCAACGGGACCTGCCCGATCTCGCGGAGGTAGATGCGGACCGGGTCGAAGGAGCCGCCGTCGGCCCCGCCCGCGCTCCGCCGGGGCCGGAGGATCCGTCGCTCGTCGGCGGTGCGGGCCGGGAGCGCCGACTCGGGCGCCTTGCGACGGTTCGCCTCGTCCTCCCGCAGCAGTTCGTCGGTGATCTCGTCGACGATCTGCATACCGGCGGCCTCGACCCGGGAGTGGATCGCCGCGAGTTCGTCGGTGGACGGCTCGAACCCGGGGAATGCCGCGAAGATCTCGCCGGTCGTCACGTAGAGGCGGTCCTTGCTACGGACGCGAAAGAGGAGTGCGTCGACCGCGTCGTCGGTCGGGGCCACGATCGCTGCTGCGGTCGCCGTGCGGATCGCCTCGTCGACGAGCGCGGCCGCGGGATCCGGCGCGGCCGGGGGGCGACGGCGGTCGTCGTCGGGTTCCACGTCGTACTCGGTCATGCCTCGGACCCCACGGACACCTCGGTGTTCGGTTCGGCCGCCGGAGCGGACCCGTTCCCGACGGGCGCCTGTGCATCGGCCAGCAACCCGACCAACTGAAGGGCCGCCTGCTCCCCCACCGCCCAGTCCGAGTTCCGGGCGTGGGCGATGCGGTCGAGGAGGGGCTTGACCTCCATCGCCCGGTCGTCGCCCTCCCGGAGGAGGTCGGCCAGCCAGCGCTCCCCCGCCGGCTCCACGAGGCTCACCACGAGCCGGGCGTGGAGGGTCTCGGGCTCGCCGTCGACGACCGGCTCCTCGACCGCGAGCTGCTCGAGGAGGGCCAGCACCGGCCCCGTGGCCTGGGTGAGGGCCTCGTGGAACGACGCCGAGGCCGCCAGCAGCTCGAAGGCCTCGATGGCCAGAGGATCGCCGAACAGGGAGACGTCGATCCAGGACGCCACCTGGGCCGGTTCGTGGATCGCCCAGCGCAGCGCCTCGAGTTCCCGTCGGTCGAGCCGAGCACTCGGATCGACCCGCACCACCGGGCGCTCGGCCGTCGTCGCCTCGGGCACCTGGTCCCCTCGCCGAACGGGACGGGCGATGGCCTCCTTGAACCACGAGTGGTCGAACCCGGTGACCCCGGCCACCTGCTGGATGTACCCCTCGCGCACGAGTTCGTTCGTGTGCTCGCGCAGCACCCGCACCGAGGCCTCCGCGGCACGGGCCCGACCCTCCGGCGACGTGAGGTCGGCGGCGCCGAGGACCCGGTCGAGTTTGAACTGCATGAACGAGCGTGCGCCCTCCACGGCCCGACCGAGCGCGGCGGGATCGGCCTTGAAGAGATCGGCCGGATCGCCACCGGCCGGGAGCGCGGCGACGCGCACGTCGATCTCGAAGCGCTGCTCCCACGTGTACCACTTCTCGGCCGCGTTCTGGCCGGCGTTGTCCGCGTCGTACGCGAGCACGATGTGGCGCGTGAAGTTCTTGAGGACCTGCACGTGGTCCTCGGTGAGCGCGGTGCCGCAGGTCGCGACCGCGTTCGGGACCCCGGCGAGCGCGAACGCCATCACGTCCGTGTAACCCTCGCAGATCACGACCGCGTCGCGTGCGCTGACCTCCGCCTTCGCCCAGTTGAGCCCGTAGAGGATCCGGCTCTTGTGGTACAGCGGGGTCTCCGGCGAGTTCTTGTACTTCGGTCCGTCGCCGGTGAGGGTGCGCCCGCCGAAGGCCACGGGATCGCCCTGCCGGTCGAAGATCGGGAACATCAGGCGGCTGCGGAACTGGTCCTGCATGCGGTTCGCCCGGTTCGTGAAGGTCAGGCCGACCGCGGCGAGGTCGTCCCGGGAGAACTTCTGGTCGAGCAGCGCGCGGGTGAGCACGTCGTAGCCGTCCGGCGCCCAGCCGAGTTCGAACCGCCGGGCCGCCTCACCGTCGAAGCCCCGGGATCGCAGGTAGGCGCGGGCCGGCCCGGCGTCGGGCGAGGTGAGGAGGCGGTCGTGGTAGATCGCGACCGCGGCGCGCATCGCCTCGACGAGCCGGGTGCGCTTGTGCCGGTCCTGGTTCGCCTTGGCGTCGTCGTACCGCAGGGTGATGCCGGCCCGGGCGGCGAGACGTTCGACCGCGTCGATGAAGTCGATGTGGTCGAGTTCGCGCAGGAAGGTGATGCCGTCACCGCTCGCCTGGCACCCGAAGCAGTAGTAGACGCCGAGTTCCGGATTGACCGAGAACGACGCGCTCTTCTCGTTGTGGAAGGGACAGAGACCCTGGTAACGGCGCCCGACCCGCTTGAGCGCGACGCGCTCGGAGATGAGACCGACGATGTCGGTCGACTCCCGAACCCGAGCGATGTCCTCCGCGACGATCCCCATCAATTCGGAGGATAGGCGGCCGATCGGACCTCTGCTCCGGCACCCCACGGCGACCGGTCGCAACGCGTCGGCGCTCCGGCGCGGGAGATCTCAGCGCCCGAGATCGACCCCTGCGGGCATGGCGTCCGGGTCCCAACCGAGGTGGGCCCGCCCCTGCGCGAACGCGAAACGGTCGGTCATCCCGGCGACGTAGGTGACCGCTTCGCGCACGGCGTCCTCGCTGCCCGCGGCGACGCCGTCGTGGCCGAGCGCGCCGAGTTCCTCGAACGGCAGCACGTTCGGGCGATCGGCGTAGAACTCCACGAGGGCCCGCAGGAGCCGGGTGACGGCCTCGCCCTGTGCGACCGAGGCCGGCCGCATGTAGATGCGCTCGTAGTTGAAGGACCGGAACGCTGCGAGCGCCTCGGCCACCGGGGCGGCCATGCCGATCCGGCCGGTCGTGCGCACCGCATCCACCACGGCGCTGATGAAGGTGTGGAGCTGCTCGGACCGGGTCGACCCGCACCGCTCCCGCACGAGTTCCGGCAACATGGCGGGGGTGACGATGCCCGCGTCGACCGCGTCCTCGAAGTCGTGGCAGACGTAGGCGATGCGGTCGGCCCAGGACACCACCTCGCCCTCGGGGGTCGTCGGGGCGGGCCGGGACCACGAATGGTTCCGGATGCCGTCGAGCGTCTCCGCACAGAGGTTGAGCGGGGCGAGGACCACGTCGGCCCCCCAGACGGCGTGGTCGTATCCTCCGGGGAGGTAGGGCGCGAAGGCGTCCTCGCTCGCATGGCCGAACGGCCCGTGGCCGCAGTCGTGGCCGAGGGCGATCGCCTCGGCGAGGGCGACGTTGAGCCGGACGGCCCGGGCGATGCCGGTGGCGACCTGGGCGACCTCGAGCGCGTGGGTCAATCGGGTGCGCTGGTGGTCCTCGGGGAAGATGAACACCTGGGTCTTGCCGGCGAGGCGGCGGAACGCGGTGGCGCGGTGCAGGATGCGGTCGCGGTCGCGCTCGAAGCAGGTGCGCTCGGGATCCGGTTCCTCTGCGATCGCGCGGTGCCCCGCGCCCACCGCCAACGTCGCACCCCGTGCGAGCCATGCGGCCTCGGCCTCCTCACGTGCGACCCGACCCACGGTGGCCGGTTGATCGATCGCGGCCGAGGAGTCCGCATGCGCGACGACCACCGCACCGGCGTCGTCGTGACCGTGCATCGTGGCCGCCCACGCCCGGGCCCGCTCGGTGAGGTGCGCCTCGTCGACGGCGGGCGCGTGCGGCGCCGCCGGATCGGTGGTCGGCTCGGTGGTCGGATCGTCCATCGGGGCGATGGTAGCGACGGCGTACGACATCGCCCCCGGCGCCGGAGCGCCGGGGGCGATGGGAGGACGTGACCGGCGGTCCCCGGTTCAGGCGGTGGTGCCGGGACCCGTGGCCTCGAGGGCCGCGTGGGCCGCGGCCAGGCGGGCCAGCGGCACCCGGTAGGGCGAGGCCGACACGTAGTCGAGGCCGACCTCGTGGCAGAAGTGCACCGAGGTCGGGTCGCCGCCGTGCTCGCCGCAGATGCCGAGCTTGAGGTCCGGACGCACGGCCCGGCCCTTCTCCTTGGCCCAGCGGATGAGCTCGCCCACACCCGTGCGGTCGAGTTGCTCGAACGGGCTCACCCCGAGGATCTTGCTCTCGAGGTACACGGGCATCATGCGACCCTCGACGTCGTCGCGGCTGAACCCGAAGGTCATCTGCGTGAGGTCGTTCGTGCCGAACGAGAAGAACTGCGCCGTCTCGGCGATCTCCCCGGCCGTGATCGCCGCACGCGGCGTCTCGACCATCGTGCCGACGAGGTAGTCGACCCGCAGCCCCTGCTCGGCGAACACCGCCTCGGCCTCGGTCCGGATCCAGTCGTCGAGCAACTCCATCTCGGTGCGGATCACCGTGAGCGGGACCATGATCTCGACCTGCGGATCACCGCCCGCCCGCTTGCGGGCGACCGCGGCCTCGAGGAGCGCCCGCACCTGCATGCGGTAGAGCGCAGGCTTGAGAATCCCGAGACGGCAGCCCCGGATGCCCAGCATCGGGTTGGCCTCCTCCCACCGCTTCACGGCGGCCCAGAGGTGCTCGGCATCCGGGTCGGCCGACCCACGGATGAACGCGGCCGCGCGGCGGGCCTGGAGCTCGTCGTGGTGCGGGAGGAACTCGTGGAGCGGCGGGTCGAGGAGGCGCACCGTCACCGGCTTGCCGTCCATCGCAGCGAGGATGCCCTCGAAGTCGGTCCGCTGCTGGTCGAGCAGGGCCGTCATCGCCGCGTCCTCGGCCTCGGGGGAATCCGCAAGGATCATCGCCTGCACGATCGGCAGCCGATCGCCGAGGAACATGTGCTCGGTGCGACACAGCCCGACGCCCTCGGCGCCGAACTCGATGGCCTTCTCGCAGTCCTCGGGGAGGTCGGCATTCGTGCGCACCTTGAGCGTGCGGAACTCGTCGGCCCAGCCGAGCACGATCCCGAACGGACCGCTCGGCTCGGGGGTCACGACGGCTACCTCGCCGACCACGACCTCGCCGGTCGTGCCGTTGATGGAGAGGACGTCGCCCTCGCGCACAACGGTCTCGGTCGTGGTGCCGTCGGCGCCGGGCTGGACGACCGAGAAGCACTTGCGACCGAGGTCGATCTGCAGCGCGTCGGCACCACAGATGGCGGGCTTGCCCATGCCTCGGGCCACCACCGCCGCGTGGGACACGAGTCCGCCGCGGGAGGTGAGGATGCCCTCAGCGGCGATCATGCCGTGGAGGTCGTCCGGCGAGGTCTCGGGCCGCACGAGGATCACGCGCTCACCCGCCTGGGCCGCGGCCTCCGCGTCGTCGGCGGTGAAGTACACCCGGCCCACCGCCGCACCCGGGGACGCGTTGAGGCCCTTGGCGAGCGAGGCGTACGAGGCCGTGGGGTCGAACTGCGGGTGGAGGAGCTGATCGAGCTGGGCGGGCTGCACGCGCAGCACCGCCTCGCGCTTGTCGATCATCCCCTCGGACTCCATCTCGACGGCCATGCGCAGCGCGGCCGCCGCGGTCCGCTTGCCGACCCGGGTCTGGAGGATGAAGAGGCGACCCTGCTCGATCGTGAACTCGATGTCGCACATGTCGCGGTAGTGCTGCTCGAGGGTGTCCATGATGGCGAGGAGTTGGGTCCGGCTCTCGGGGAACTCGTTCTCCATGGCGTCGAGCGGCTCGGTGATCCGGATGCCGGCCACGACGTCCTCGCCCTGGGCGTTCTTCAGGAAGTCCCCATAGCCGACGTTCTCGCCGGTGGACGGGTTGCGGGTGAAGGCCACCCCGGTGCCGGAGTCGTCGCCCTTGTTGCCGAACACCATCGTCTGCACGTTGACGGCGGTGCCGAGGTCGTCGGCGATGCCCTCCATCTTGCGGTAGTCCTTCGCGCGCCGACCGTTCCACGAACGGAACACCGCCTCGACCGCGTGCGCGAGTTGCTCCTGCGGGGTGTCCGGGAAGTCGATGCCCGCCTGCGCCCGGACGATCCCCTTGAAGGTCCCGACGAGCCCCTTGAGGTCGTCGGCTCCGAGCGCAGTGTCGACCGCGACGCCCTTGGCCTCCATGAGGTCGTGCAGCGCCTCCTCGAAGGCGTCGGCCGGCACGTCGAGCACGATCTTTCCGAACATCTGCACGAAGCGACGGTAGGAGTCGTACGCGAACCGCTCGTTGCCCGTCTGCTTCGCGAGGCCCTGCACCGAGGCGTCGTTGAGACCGAGGTTGAGGACGGTGTCCATCATCCCCGGCATCGAGAACGCAGCACCGCTGCGCACCGACACGAGGAGCGGGTCGGCGGCGTCGCCGAGCCGCTTGCCCATGTCGCCCTCGAGGGCGGCGAGCGCGGCGGCCACCTCGTCCATGAGCCCGGCCGGGATCGTGTCGCCGCCGGCCATGTAGGCCTTGCAGGCGTCGGTCGTGATCGTGAAGCCGGGGGGTACCGGGAGACCCATCTTGGTCATCTCGGCGAGGTTCGCGCCCTTGCCACCGAGGAGGAACTTCTGCTCCTTCGAGCCCTCTGCGAACGCGTAGACGTACTTCATGGGTTTCACGGATCCTTGGTGTCGGGTAGGCCGGGAAGGTTAGAGGAAGCGCCCGCTCAGCGGCGCTTCGATACCGGGGCCGCGACGACGAGCGTCCGGGCCAGCCGGTCGTGGAGGCCCTGCCGGTTGGGGTCCCAGAGCCAGAAGAGCACCGCACCGAGGCCCAACAGCAGCCCGGGCAGTGAGTAGAAGAGCGCTGTGGTGATCGCCACGGGGATGAGGAACCGCATGAAGGCCGAACCCCAGGTGACCGGCGACCCGTCGACCCGCACCACCCGGGTGCCCCGGAGCCGCATGCCGAGGGTCCGGCCCGTGATCGCCGTCGAGGGCACCAGGTAGGCGAGGCCGACGACGGCACTCAGCACGAGGATGACGGTGCCGGGCCCGCGGAGGTCCTCCTGCGCGGTCGCGAGGGCCTTGGCCGCCCGCTCGTCGGCCCGCTCGGCCGTCCGCACCTCGGCCTTCGCGTCGTCGAGTTCGGCCCGGGCCTCCGCCTTGGCCGCGCTCCCCTTCGCCGCGGCGAGGTCGTCCTCGGCCCGGTCGCGCGCGTCCTGCGCGTCGTTGAGCGCCTCGGACGCATCGACGCGGGCCTCGCGCGCCGCGTCGATCCGCGCGGTCTCCGCCGGGTACTGCGATTCGATCACCCGCTGCCCGCCGAGCTGGCACACGAACACGAGGAAGATGATGACGGTGAGGTCGAACACCATGCCGAGGACGCGCGGTCGGGTGTCCGCGAGGGTCAGACCCGCCGGCAGGGGGATCACCGATCGCCGCGACCGCTGCGACAACGGACCGCCACCGACCACGCGCGGGGCGTCGGGGGGCGCCGGTGCCGCGACGATGAGGTCGGGCGTCCCGGCCTCGGGGTCGCCCTCCGCCCGCGCCTCGTCGTACCGAGCGCGCTGCGCCGGGTCCGAGAGGACCTGCCACGCCTCGTTCAGGCGGGCCCGCTCGGTTCGGTTCGTGGCCCGCCGGTCCTCGGTCGCGCCGTCGTCGGCCGCCCTCAGGGCATCGAGGCGGCTCCGGTAGGCGTCACGGATCTCGTCCTTCGACGCGTCCGGATCGACCCCGAGCAGTTCGTAGTGGTCCATGTCAGCGCGGCAGCCGTTCGTGCAGGAGGGCGACGAGTCGGTCGATCGGGACGCGTTCCTGGGTCATGGAGTCCCGGTCCCGCACCGTCACCGCCCGGTCCTCAAGCGTGTCGAAGTCGATCGTGATGCACAGCGGCGTCCCGACCTCGTCCTGGCGGCGGTAGCGACGACCGATGGAACCCGAGAGGTCCACGTCGATCATCCAGTGGGGGCGGAGCATGGCCGCCACCTCGTCGGAGACCGGCACGAGCGTGTCGTTCTTCGACAGCGGCAGCACCGCGGCCTTGATCGGGGCGAGTCGGGGATCGAGGCGCAGGACGGTACGGGTCTCGGTCTTGCCGGAGGCGGTCTCGACCTGCTCCTCGGTGTACGCGGCGAGCAGGAAGGCGAGGGTGGCCCGGTCGGCGCCGGCGGCCGGCTCGATCACGTGGGGGACGTAGCGGCGATCCTGCTCCTGGTCGAAGTAGGACAGGTCCTGCCCGGAGAACTCGGCGTGCTGGCGCAGGTCGAAGTCAGTGCGGTTCGCGATGCCCTCGAGCTCACCCCAGCCCCACGGGTACATGAACTCCACGTCGGCGGTCCCGGTCGAGTAGTGCGACAGCTCGTCGGTCTCGTGCTGACGGAGCCGGAGCATGTCCTCGGGGATGCCGAGGTCGGTGTACCAGGACAGGCGCGCGTCGCACCAGTACTGGAACCACTTCGCGCCCTCCTCCGGCGGCACGAAGAACTCCATCTCCATCTGCTCGAACTCGCGCGTCCGGTACACGAAGTTGCCGGGCGTGATCTCGTTGCGGAAGGACTTGCCGACCTGGGCGATGCCGAAGGGCGGCTTGCGACGCATGGTGGTCTGCACGTTCGCGTAGTTGACGAAGATCCCCTGGGCGGTCTCCGGCCGGAGGTAAGCGACCGAGGCGTCGTCCTCGACCGGACCCACGAAGGTCTTGAACATGAGGTTGAAGTTGCGGGCCTCGGTGAAGGAGTCCTTCGAGCCGCAGTTCGGACACGCACCGGAGTCGGGCAGCTGGTCGGCGCGGAAGCGCTCGTTGCACTGCTTGCAGTCGACGAGTGGATCGGTGAAGGTCGCGAGGTGTCCACTGGCCTCCCACACCCGCGGCGCCATGAGGATGGCGGCGTCGAGGCCGACGACGTCGTCCCGGAGCTGCACCATGGTGCGCCACCAGGCGTCCTTGACGTTGCGCTTGAGCAGCACCCCGAGCGGTCCGTAGTCCCAGGTGGACCGGAACCCGCCGTAGATGTCGGATGAGGGGAAGACCAGACCGCGTCGCTTCGCGAGGTTGACGACACGATCCATGAGGTCGGACTTGGCCATGGTCGGCACAGGCTAGTGAAGCGGGCCACCCGACCCGGGCACGGCCACTACAGCAGGGCCGCGGTGCGGAGCCGACGCTCCGAGTGGTGCTCGAGGGCCGCGATCCCGAGGCGTTCGACCTCGGCGATCGCCTCGGGCGCCGGGGGCTCGGCCATCGCCCGGTGGAGGCCCCCGGAGACGAGCAGTTCGAGCAGGGCGAGCCCCTCGGGTGTGATCCGCGTACCACCGACGCGACCGCACGCGGCACAGAGCACCCCGCCCTCGGCGAGGTCGATCGCCGGGTACTCGGACGCCGACGTGCCGCACCGCACGCACGCCGTGAGGAGGGGTCGGAGCCCCTCGAGCGACAGCGCCTTCCAGAAGAACGCGGGGGTGATGACGGGCGACGGCGTGGCGTCGAGGGTGCGGAGCGCACCGACGAGCATGCGGTGCAGCGCCGGGTTCGGCTCGCGGTCGGGCGTCAACTGGTCGACGACCTCGAGGATCGCGGCGGCGCGGGTCAGGTTGGTGTAGTCCTCGCGGATCGAGCGGAACACGTCGATGCACTCGAC
This sequence comes from Actinomycetes bacterium, assembly GCA_046081705.1. Lineage (GTDB taxonomy): Bacteria > Actinomycetota > Acidimicrobiia > IMCC26256 > IMCC26256 > IMCC26256. Next base: position 13,753 of record JBJTWK010000042.1, read on the forward strand.
CTGGGTCACCACGTCGAGGTCGCGCCCCCGGTAGCACTGCACCGCCACGTTGGACGGCGGTTCGAGGCGGGCACCGAACCGGCTGCCGCTGCGGCGGACCCCCTTGGCGACCGCTCGGATCCTGCCGTGCTCCGCCGTGAACATCGTGACGATGCGGTCGGCCTCGCCGAGCTTGACGGTGCGCAGGACCACGCCCTCGTCTCGGTACAGCCCGGCCATGGATCGAGTGTAAACGACACCCGTGGGATTCACCGGGGCGCGCCGCGACGGCCCGTCGGTGCGGTCCCGATCAGGCCTCCTCGACCCCGCCGAACCGACGCTCGCGCCCCTGATACCCGGCGATGGCGGCCCGGAGGTCGGCGGTGCGGAAGTCCGGCCAGAGCACGTCGGTGAACACGAACTCCGAGTACGCCGACTCCCACAGCAGGTAGTTCGAGATCCGGTACTCCCCCGAGGTCCGCACCACGACGTCGGGATCCGGCATGTCGGGCGCGTACATGTGCCGCGAGATCGTCCGCTCGTCGATCCGTTCGGGGTCGATGCGACCGGCGGCGACCCCCCGGGCGATCTCCCGCACGCCGTCGGTGAGCTCGGCCCGACCCCCGTAGTTGAAGGCGAAGGTCAGGGTCATCCGACGGTTGCGGGCGGTGAGGGCCTCGGTGTCCTCGATGTGGCGCAGGACCCGCTTGGGGACCCGACCCCCGCGACGTCCGATGAAGCGGACCCGCACGCCGCGCTCGTCGAGGTCGTCGCGCCGCCGCAGCAGGAGCGACTCGTTGAACCGCATGAGGAAGCGGACCTCGTCGAGCGGACGGCGCCAGTTCTCGGTTGAGAACGCGTACACCGTGAGCCAGGTGATCCCGAGGTCGAGTGCACCCTCGACGGTGTCGAAGAGCGCCTCCTCCCCCGCCGCGTGGCCCTCCGTGCGGCGAAGGCCCCGACGTTGGGCCCACCGACCGTTGCCGTCCATCACGATGGCCACGTGGGCCGGGATGCGACGATGATCGAGGCCGTCCTTCACGGACCGAGAACCTAACCGTTGGCGGCCGCGGACCACGTCCGCGAGCGGATCATCGGACGGTGATCTCGCCCTCCATGCCGCCCGACCGGTGCCCGGGGAGCGAGCAGTAGATGACGTACTCCCCCGCCTCGAGCGCCACGACGTTCGTGTCGGAGTCGCCCTCGCCGCTCACCTCGAGAATGAATCGCGGGACCCCCTCGATCACGAGGTTGTGGGCGCCGCTCTCGACGTTGACGAGCTTGATCCGGACGTTGCCGGCCTCGGTGGTGATGCGGTCCGGGTCGAAGTACAGGTTGCCCGAGTCCACGGTGACCGAGTCGACCACGGGACCCTCCGGCGGCACGTAGGCCCCGCCGCCCGACGAACCGCCGCAGGCCGCCAGCCCGAGGGCGAGCGCCAGCCCGACCAGTGCCGTGGCGCGCCGCACGGTCAGCCCTCGACGCCGGTTGCGCCCGACGCGCCGGTCGCTCCGGAGGCGCCGGCGGTGACGACGAAGGTCGCCTCCATGCCCGCGGCCCGGTGCCCCGGGATGGAGCAGTAGAAGGAGAATTCACCCGGCTCGAGCTCGACCTTGCCGACGTCCTGATCCGGCGGACCGACCTTGAGTTCGAAGCCCGAGTACTTCGGGTCGTCGAACACGAGGGTGTGCAGGCCACCCTCGTTGATGTAATCGATCTCGATGATGCCGGCCGGGACGGCGTACTCCTTCTGGTTGAACTTCAGCGTGGCGAGCGCCCGGACGGGCTGGGTCGCCACGACCGGCCCCTCGGGCGGCTGGTACCCACCGGCCTCCTCCTCCTTCTCCCCGGCCGAGGGGCCGAGGGTGAGGGTGCCGAGTCCGACCGTGAGGACCACGACGAGGGCTCCGAGCACCCAGAGGGGCGAGGTGCGAGCCTTGGCCGCCGCCACGATGGTGGCCACGACGAGGATCGCGATCGTGAGGATCGTCGCCACGAGCGTCGAACCGTCCTTGCCGGACACGAGCAGGAGGCGCGAGACGTTGAGCACACCGAACGCCACGGCGAGGATCGAGCACACCGGCAGCAGCAGCGGCAGCCAGAGACGGTCACGACGCTCCTCGCGCCGGCGATCGGCTTCGGTCCGCACCGCCGGTGCGGCCGGGCGCTCGGCCACGGCCACGGTGACCGGCCCTGAGGACTCGGTGCCGGTCTCGGTGGTGGGTGCTTCCTGGTCGCTCATCTACTGCCTCAGCCCCATATCGATCAGTTCTCGGTCCATCTCACGCAGTGCACGGTCCGGCCGGTTCCGCAGTTCCTCGGCGGCCGCCCACCGGAAGAAGATCACCGCGATGATCGACCAGATGAACAGCCCGGCCCCGATCTTCATGATGAGTCCGGCGATCAACTGGTCGTTCAGCGGGTCGATCCCCCACAACTTCGGGAGTTCCGCATACCGACGATACAGCGGGCGTGAGCCGAAGGTCAGAAACGTGGCCGGCACCGTCGGGACCACCGACTGGAGGAACAGGAACACGATCTTCATGGGGGCGGTGAGCCGCGGGACCTCCGGGAGCGGGCTCAGGATCGGCATCCAGATCACGAAGGCCGAGAGCAGCAGCGCCGCGTGGATCGTGAAGTGGAACGGCGCCGAGCGCAGGGCCAGGTCGACGACGGCCGGCCAGTGGGTCACCACGATCATCACGTTGAAGAGCACGAGGGCCGGCAGGAACCGGGACCACCACTGCACGACGCGCAGGAGGCGCCCCGGCAGGACCAGACGCATCATCCAGCCCGGGGTCCCCATGAGCAGCAGCGGCGCCGCCAGCAGCGTGAACAGCAGGTGCTGCACCATGTGCACGCTGTACATCGACCCCTCGGCCACGTCGTGCACCGGCCAGTCGGAGGCGAGCAGGACGGTCGCCGCGCCGAGTGAGAACGACGCGATCTGGAGCTTCGTCACGGGCGGCTGGCCCGGCGGCACGAGGAACGGGCCGCGGCGGACGGCGAGGATCGCGTACGACGCGACGAGCGCGGCGACGAGCAGCCAGACCTCGGGGTGAGGCTGCCACGCAGGGATCGCAGCGCCGACCATGGTCGATCAGGTGTCCGCGAGGCCCGACAGGGTGAGCAGGACGATCGCGTAGAGGATGACCGACCCGATGAACCCGGTCATGAAGAGCCGCCGGAAGATCTTGCGGTCCGTCTTCAGGTGCATGTACCACCCGATGACGATGAAGAACTTCGCGACGGCGCTGATGATGAGGATCCACGTCAGGACCGACTCGGGCACGGCCTTGTCGAGGTAATAGGCGCCGATCTCGAACCCGGTGATCACGCAGAGCACCACGGCGATCATGACGTACTGGAACGGCGACGGGTGCGCGTGCTCCTCGCCGGGCAGCATCGGGAGGTCCGAGTGCCCGTGCATCAAGGAGTGGTCGTGCGCAGGTTCGAGTTCGGTGGTGGTCTCGGACACGGTGCCCCCTGCTACGGGATGAGGTAGACGACGGCGAAGATCACGATCCACACCACGTCGACGAAGTGCCAGTAGAGCCCGGAGACCTCGACGGCCTCGGCGTCGCGCTGGCCGAGCTTGCCCTGCATGGCCATGCCCCACAGCGACATGAGCCACACGATGCCGACCGACACGTGGAGACCGTGGAGACCGGTCGCCACGAAGAAGATCGAGCTCGACACGTTGGTCCGGAGGGACATGCCCTCCCGGTAGAACTCGGTGAACTCGAAGACCTGCCCGCCGATGAAGAGGATGCCGAACACGGCGGTCGCCATGACCCACACCTTGAAGCGACGAATGTCTCCCCGTTGGATGGCGGCGAGGGCGAGCACCATCGTGAGACTCGACATCAGGAGGATGAACGAGGTCACCGAGGTGAACGGGATGTTGTAGAGCGATCGCGGCGTGGGGCCGGCGAGGTTGCGGTTGCGGTAGAGCAGGTAGGTGGTGATGAAGGCGCCGAAGAACAGGCAGTCCGACGACAGGAACACCCACATGCCGAGCTTGGTGTTGGTGACCCCTGCGCTCGGCGCCGGGTGGTCGCCGTGCGTGTCGTGGGTGAGCGGGAGAGCAGCCTGGGCCATGGCTCAGTCCTCCGCCGTGCCGGGCTCGATGGCCCAGCCGTACATGCCGAAGAGCAGGAGCAGCACGCCGGGGATCGCCAACCACGGGCTCTTGTAGACCGCGGCGTACCCGATGACCGGCAGACCGGCGGCGAGCACGAGCGGGAAGTACGACGGCGACGGCAGGTGGATGCTCGAGACGTCGACGCTCACCTCCTCGCCGGAACCACCGGCGGGCAGGCGCACGAGACGACCCTGATCGTCCTCGGTGTACTTGCGGTGCCAGAAGTCGTCCCGGGCCTCGACCTGCGGGATCGCGGCGAAGTTGTACTCGGGCGTCGGCGACGGGATGCTCCACTCGAGCGTGCGGCCGTCCCACGGGTCGGCCGGGGCGATCGGACCCCGCTTCCACGACCAGATGGCGTTCGTGATGAACAGCAGCGTGGCGAGGGCGATGACGAACCCGCCGACGGTCACGAGCAGGTTGACGAAGTCCCACCCGAGACCCGCGGTGTACCGGTAGGTGCGTCGCGGCATCCCGGTGAGGCCGAGGAAGTGCATCGGGAAGAACGTCAGGTTGAACCCGACGAAGAGCACCCAGAAGGACAGCTTGCCGAGGCGCTCGTTCATCATGCGACCGAACACCTTCGGGAACCAGTACACGATGCCGCCGAGGATGGCGAAGACGAGGCCGCCGAAGAGCACGTAGTGGAAGTGGGCGACCACGTAGTAGGTGTCGGTCTGCTGCGTGTCGGCCGGCACGATCGAGTGCGTGACGCCGGACAACCCGCCGAGGGTGAACATCGCGATGAAACCGAGCGAGAACAGCATCGGAACGTTGAGCTTGACCGACCCGCCCCACACCGTGCCGAGCCAGTTGAAGATCTTCACCCCGGTGGGGACCGCGATGAGCATGGTGGCGAGACTGAAGGCGGAGATCGCCACCGGCCCCAGACCCGTTGCGAACATGTGGTGGGCCCACACGCCCCAGCCCATGAAGCCGATGGCGATGCCCGAGAACACGACGACGGAGTAGCCGAAGAGCGGCTTGCGGGACATCACCGGGAGGATCTCGGAGATGATGCCCATGCCCGGGAGGATGAGGATGTACACCTCGGGATGCCCGAACAACCAGAACAGGTGCTGGTAGAGCAGCGGGTCGCCACCGTTCTGGGCGACGAAGAAGTTCGTCAGGTAGTTGCGGTCGAAGAACACCATGATGAGCGCCGCCGTCACGATCGGCAGGGCGAACACGGTGAGGAACGCGACCACCAGCATCATCCAGACGAACACCGGCATGCGCATGAGGGTCATGCCCGGAGCCCGCATATTGAGGATCGTGACGACGAAGTTGATGGCCGAGGTCGTCGATCCGATGCCCAGCATGATGAGGCCGACGACCCAGAAGTCCGGGCCGCGGCCGGGGAGGTACCCGGCGCTCATCGGGGTCGAGGTGAGCGGGGTGTAGCCGAACCAGCCGCCGTTCGGCATGTTCGCGATGCCGGTGAAGAGGCTCGAGTAGATGAAGAGGCCGCCGAACAGAAACACCCAGTACCCGAACATGTTCATGCGGGGGAAGGCGACGTCCCGGGCCCCGATCATGATCGGGATCAGGTAGTTGCCGAACGCCACGGCCATCGGCATGCCGACCAGGAACACCATGGTCGTGCCGTGCATGGTGAACATGGCGTTGTACTGACCGGCGGTGAGCACGGTGCCGTTCGGGCCCGCGAGCTGGAGCCGGATGAGCAGCGCCTCGATACCGGCGATCACGAAGAAGACGAGCGCGGTCGTCCCGTAGAGGATGCCGATCTTCTTGTGGTCGATGGTCGTGAACCACGACCAGACGCCCGAGGTCGCCCTCGGACGGCGGAGCAGGTCGACCCCGCCGGCCTCGACCGGCGCAGGCATGACCTCAGGGACGGCTGTCACAGCCTGACCTCCATCACTTCTGACCCAGCAGGTAGTCGACGATCACATCGGCCTCCGCGCTCGTCATGAGCGGCAACGGCTTGCCGTTCTGCTTGATCGGCGTCGTGTAGGACGGCATCCCCACGCAGGTCGCCGGCGGTGGCAGGCGGCATTCCTGGGACTGCATCGGGATCATCGACGGCGCGTTCATGATCCAGCGCTTGAGGTTGGCGCGGTTCGTCCGGTAGATGCCGCCGGCGAAGTACTGCCGGCTCGCGAGGTGCGTGAGGTTCGGGCCGTAGTTCGGCGTCGCGGAGTTGTCGAACACGTGGCAGTTCACGCACTGGTACTTCTTGCCGGTGAGGGCGGCGACCTCGCCCGAGTAGGCCTGGGCCGGGCCGCGCTGCTGGTTGGCGATCCATCGCGCGTAGTCGGCCTTCGAGTCGACCTTGACCCAGAACTTCATGTTGGCGTGCGAGAGGCCGCAGTACTCGGCACAGGCGCCACGGAACAGACCGGGCTCCTCGGATGCGGTGATCGTCAGCACGTTGGTCCGGCCCGGCACGACATCCTTCTTGCCGGAGAGCTCGGGGACCCAGAACGAGTGCAGCACGTTGTCGGAGGTCTCGGAGAAGGTGATCTTGGCGCCGACCGGGACGTGGAGCATGGTCGAGGTCACGACCTTCTCGTCCACCCCGAACTTCGGCTGGTTCGCCTTGTACTGGAACTCCCACCACCACTGCTTGCCGACGACCTCCACCTGGAGGGCCTCGGACTTCGGCGGCTGCTCGGCCAGCTTGAAGATGAGGCTGATCGTGGGCACGGCGACGGCGGCGAGGAGGAGGGCCGGCAGGATCGTCCAGCCGATCTCGAGCACCGAGTTGCCGTGGGTCTGCTTCGGGTTGCGCTTGCCCTCGTTGTCCCGGTACCGGAGCGCCACGAAGACCGTCGCCAGGATGACTCCGACGCCCACGGCGATGGCGATGACCCAGATCGGGTTGATCAGGTTCGCGATGTCCTTGGCGTTCTGACCCTTGGGAGACAGCGAGTTCTGCCCGTTGTCGTTCGCACAGGCCGCCAGCACCGACGGGACTGCGAGGAGGAGTGCGATCCGCCGCACCCGGCTCCACCCCAGCTTCTGCCTCATTCCGCCATCCCCACGCCAGCCGGAGCCGGAGGCGCTGATTCCTCCGGGCGATGCATCCCTGACGCCTCGGGGACACTAGCGCCGCCGCTCGCGAGATCGGCAACTTGTGGAGGGGCGATCGGCAAGTCGCGCATTGCGCTGCCGCGCTCTGCGAGGCGTCCGGACCGCACTCCGTCCGGTCCCGGCGCGTTGCGCCGACTAGAGCCCGAGGCGGTCGAGCGCGTGGGCCCGACGCTGCCAGTCCCGGTCGACCCGGACCCGGGTCTCGAGGTGGACCCGCGCGCCGAGGAGCTGCTCGGCCTCGAGCCGGGCCGCGGTCCCGGCGTCGCGCAGCACCTGGCCGCCCCGGCCGATGACGATGCCCTTCTGCGAGTCCCGCTCGACCCGGATGACGACTCGGTAGCGGAGGATCTCCTCGCGCTCCGGGTCGGGTTCGGGCTCCTCGTCCTCATCGAAGGGTTCGGCGGTGACCATGATCGAGTGGGGCAGCTCGTCCCGGGCGATCGCGAGCAGGCGCTCCCGGACCAGTTCGGCCACCAGCACCGCCTCGGGTTGATCCGTGACGACGCCGCCCGGGTAGTACTCGGGCCCCTCGGGGAGCCGGGACCGGATCTCGCCGATGAGCGCCCCGACGCCCTCTCCGGTCCGGGCCGAGAGCGGCACGAAGGCGGCGAACTCGCCGAGGCCGCTCGTATCGACGAGTCGCTCGGCGACCCGCTCGGGGGTTGCGGCGTCGGTCTTGTTGACGACGAGGATCGCCGGGGTCCCGCTCTCGGCGACGAGGCGCGCGATGAACCGGTCGCCGGGGCCGATGGCCGCGTCGGCCTCGACGAGCAGGCAGACCACGTCGACCTCGCGCAACGTCTCCACCGACCGGAGGTTGCAGCGCTCGCCGAGGAGGGTCCGGGGCTTGTGGATGCCCGGCGTGTCGAGCAGGACGATCTGGCTCGCCGCCTCGTTCACGACCCCCCGGATCTGGGTGCGGGTCGTCTGCGGCTTGTTCGAGACGATCGACACCTTCCGGCCGACGATCGTGTTCACGAGCGTCGACTTCCCGACGTTCGGTCGCCCGACGAGGCTCACGAACCCGCTGCGGAACACTGGCTCCCCCGCCGACCCCGATCGATCGGGATCGGTCACGCGTCGTCCCCGGCCGCCGGACGGACGGGGACGATCGACACCGTGGTGATGCGACGGCCGTCGATCCGATCGACGCGGAAGTCGAGGCCCTGGAACCGGAACGACTCACCCTGCTCGGGCACCCGGCCGAGCACGTTGAACACCAGCCCGCCGAGGGTGTCCCACTCCTCGTCCGGCAGTTCGGCGTCGAGCGCCTCGTTCACCTCGTCGATCGGCGTGCGGCCGGGGGCCCGGACCCCGCCGTCGGCGATCGGCTCGAGCTTCGGCTCGTCGGCGTCGTACTCGTCGCTGATCTCGCCGACGATCTCCTCCACGAGGTCCTCGAGCGTGACGAGCCCCGCGGTGCCCCCGTGCTCGTCCACGACCATGGCCATGTGGAACCGCTGCGTCCGCATCTCGCCGAGCAGTTCGGCGACCCGCTTCTGCTCGGGCACGAACTTGGCGGGCCGCATCGCGACCCGCAGCGTGACCGACCCCTCGCCCATGCGGGCGCGGCGCACGAGATCCTTGAGGTACACGATGCCCGCGATGTCGTCGGTTGTGCCCTCGAACACCGGGAGGCGGGAGAACCCACCGTCGATCGCGGTGCGCACGGCGTCCTCGACGGTGGCGTCGACCGGGACGGCGACCATGTCGGGCCGGGGGCACATCACCTCGCGCACGACCGTGTCGCCGAACTCGAAGATCGAGTGGATGAGTTCCCGCTCCTCCCGCTCGATGGCATCGGTGTCCGCCGCGACGTCGGCCATCGTGCGCAGGTCCTGCTCGGTGACGAACGGACCCTCCTTGAGACCCTTCCCGGGGAGGATCACGTTGGCGAGGCCGATGAGCCCCCGCGACATCACGCGCAGCGGCCAGAACGTGGTGATCGCCCAGAGGAACCCGGAGACCCGCAGCGCCGCGCGCTCCGGATGCTGGATCGCGTAGGTCTTCGGTGCGACCTCGCCGAGCACGAAGTAGAGGAGGATCTGGATGACGAGGCCGATCAGGAGGCCCCAGGCCCCGGCCTGCCGCTCGAGGACGGCACCGAGGAGCGACGCGCTCGTCAGTTGCGACACGAGGACGAGGAACAGCAGCGAGTTCAACGTCGCCTCGGGCTGCTCGAGCATCTTGACGAGGCGTCCAGCGCCCTTGCGGCCCTCCTCCTCGAGCGCGATCGCCCGGATGCGGTTCATGCGGGTGAACGCGGTCTCGGCGAGCGCAAGCACCGTCGCGAACACGAAGAGCAGCACCACGAGGACGATCATGAGCGTCTCGGTGGTCACGGACGGACCCCCGGTTCGCGCGAGCGACGCACCGCGGGCCGCATCAGTCCGCCGCCCGTTCGTCGGGGGTGAACCGCTCGACCTCCGCGAAACGGGCGAGCAGTTCACGCTCGCGCCGCTGCATCGTCGCGGTCTCCTCGGCCTCCTCGTGGTTGTACTCGAGGAGGTGGAGGACCCCGTGCACCACCAGGAGCGCGAGTTCGTCGTCCGTCGACGCTCCGTGCTCCGGCGCCTGCCGGGCCGCCACGGTCGGGCACACGATGACGTCACCGATCACGGACGGCGGCTCGCCGGCCTCGGCCGGAGCACCCGGCCCGCGTCCACCCTGATCGGGTTGCCGGCCGGCCACGACGATGTCGTCGTCCATCGGGAACGCGAGCACGTCGGTCGGCCCCGACCCCTCGTGGAACCGGACGTTGAGGTCGGTCATGGTCTGCTCGTCGACGAAGATGAGCGACAGTTCGGCATCGCCGGGCACCCGCTCCTCCTCGATGACGAGCCGCGCGAGGCGCGTGAACCGCAGGACGTCGATCGCGACGTCGCGCTGCTCGTCGGCGCCGAAGACCTCGATCACGGCGCGACCCGCTCGTACGCGTCGACGATGTCCTGCACGATCCGATGCCGCACGACGTCAGCGCTCTCGAGGTCGCAGAACGCCAGGCCCTCGATGCCCTCGAGGATCGGCCGCACCGCGAGCAGACCGGAACGACCCCGGCCGTCGGGCAGGTCGACCTGGGTCACGTCACCGGTGACGACGATCTTGGAGCCGAAGCCGAGGCGGGTGAGGAACATCTTCATCTGCTCGGCGGTCGTGTTCTGGGCCTCGTCGAGAATGATGAAGGAGTCGTTGAGCGTGCGCCCCCGCATGTACGCGAGCGGCGCGACCTCGATGACGCCCTTCTCCATGAACCGACCGACCGCCTCCGGCTCGAGCATGTCGTAGAGCGCGTCGTACAGGGGCCGGAGGTAGGGGTCGACCTTGGCGAGCATGTCGCCGGGCAGGAAACCGAGGCGCTCGCCCGCCTCCACGGCGGGTCGCGTGAGGATGATCCGCTGCACCTGCTTGGCGAGCAGCGCCTGCACGGCGAGGGCCACGGCGAGGTACGACTTGCCCGTGCCCGCCGGCCCGATCGCAAACGTGATCGTGTGCTCCCGCACCGCGTCGACGTAGCGCTTCTGGCCGGCGGTCTTGGGTCGGACCGTGCGCCGGCCCTTGACGACCTCGGTCGTGAGCACCGCCGTCGGCCGCTGGTCGTCCTTCACCATGCGCACGGTACGCGCGACCGACTCCCGATCGAGGTCGTGGCCCTGCTCGAGGAGCACCACGAGTTCCTCGAAGAGGCGGGCCACCCGTTCGGCGTCGGTGGCGGGACCGTCGACGGTGATCTCGTTGCCGCGGACGTGGATCGCCACGGGGAACGAGGACTCCACGAGCCGAAGCAACTCGTCGCGCTGACCGAGCAGGTCCACCATGAGGTGGTTCCCCGGAACGAGGACCTTGATCTGGGACGTCGAAGCGCTCACGTCGTACGGAGGGTACTGCGACGCGGCGCCGGCGCGGCGCTCAGGCGTTGGCCCGGAGACCGAGCTGATCGAGGCGCTGCGGGAGGTCCTCGGTCCGCCAACCGAGGACGGCGGCGAGCACCCGGAGGTCGTCGCGGCGGATGGTGAGCATCCGGCCGTTGAAGTCCTGGCGCTGGAGTTGGATCGTGGCCGCGTACCGGGCCATGACCGCCGCCTCGGGGTCCTCGATCTCGGCGAGTTGGGTGAGGTCGATCGTGAACCCGGTCTGGGCCTCGGCCTCGGTGAGGTCGATCTCAACCTCCGGCTCTCGGGGCAGCAGGGTGTCAGCCGGCACGTCGTAGACCTCGGCGAGCCGCATGAGCCGGGGCACCGAGATCGCCCGCTCCCCGCGCTCGTAGGCGCCGAGGACCGAGGCCTTGAACTCGGTGCGGGACCGCGCCTCCACGTCGTGGAGGGAGAGACCCTTCTGGCGCCGGATCGACCGCAGCCGCTCCCCGACTCCCGCTTCGCTCATGTGTCCTATCGCCCCCATGGACTCGCCGTGACGGCCCTGCCCGTGACCGCCCTCCGCCGGGGACCCTAGACGGTGATCCTCAACAGCCCTAGGGATGCTACGCGAACCGGTCCGATCCGACCACCCCCGGAACGGATCGATGGCCGTTCGAGCCGCGGCCGGACCTCAGGGACGGCGGAGGACCGTGAGGAGTGCGGCCCCCACGATCGGGGCCGTGTCGGCCCGCAGGATGTGGGGACCGACGGCGAGACGGGCGGCCACCACCAGACCGTCGAGGTCGTCGGGGTCGAAGCCACCCTCCGGGCCGACGAGCAGGGTCCACCCGCCGTCGACCGGGGCGCACGCGGTCGCCGGTCCCCCGTCGCGGTCGGCGACCACCACCCCGGGTCGGGCCGCGAGGGAGGCCACGGGGGCCGGGTCGACGACCTCCGGGAGCGAGGCCCGCCGACACTGCGCGGCGGCCTCGTGCGCGATCCGGCGCAGGCGCGCGCCCTGCTTCGCCGCGCGGTCCCCGGACCACCGCACGACGCTGCGTCGTGTGATGACGGGCAGGATCTCGTCGACGCCGAGTTCGGTGAGGGCGGCGACCACACGCTCCGGCTGGTCCCCCTTCGTCGGGGCGAACGCCACTGCGAGTCGGGGGCCCGCGACCGGCTCGGACTCGACGGCACCAGCGGCCCGCACGACGAGCGCCGAGCCGTCGACCGCGTCGACCGTGCCGACCCGCCAGCGGCCGGCGCCGTCCGCCACGGTGACGACCTCACCGACCCCGAGGCGACGGACACGGGCGAGGTGGTGACCCTCGGGCCCGTCGATGCGGATCACCTCGTCGGCGATGCGCTCACCGACGAACGCGTGCGCGGCGGCCGGCGTCGCAGCGCACCAGCTCGGGGCCGGACTCACTGGAACGCGGAACGCAGCCGCGAGAAGAACCCGTGCTCGGCGGCGTCGGTGATCTCCTCGCCCCGGAGCGCGGCGAAGGCTCGGAGGATCTCGGCCTCCTCATCGGACAGCCGCTGCGGGATCTCGACGTCGACCTGCACGAGCAGGTCGCCGCGCCCCCGGCCCTGGAGCACCGGCACACCCTGGCCGCGCTCGCGGAACACCGTGCCGTGCTGGGTGCCGGCGGGCACCTCGATGTCGAGCTCGCCCTCGAGCGTGGCGATCGTGATCGTCGTGCCGAGCGCCGCGCTCGTCATCGGGATGCGACAGACCTGCACGAGGTCGTTGCCCTCGCGCCGCAGGGTCGGGTGCGGACGCACCCGGACGGTCACGTAGAGGTCGCCGGGCGCTCCGCCGCGCGGCGCCGCCGGACCGCGCCCGCTGAGGCGGAGCCGCTGCCCCGCGTCGATGCCGCGGGGCACCTCCACCTCGAGGGTGCGCGTGCCCCGCACGACGCCACCACCCGAGCAGCCCGAGCACGGATCGGGCACGACCGTGCCGAGACCCCGGCAGGTCGAGCACGGGGCCGCGGTCACCAGCTGGCCGAGGATGGATCGACGGACCTGCCGCACCTCGCCCGCACCACCGCACGTGGCGCACCGCTCGGGATGGGTCCCGGGTGCGCAGCCCGAGCCCGTGCACACCTCGCACGCGGTCGCGAGCTCCACCTCGACCCGCTTCGTGACGCCGAACGCCGCCTCGACGAGGTCGAGGTCGATGACCGCCTCGGCGTCCGGCGCGCGGGCCGGCCCGCCGCCCCGCCGGCCGCCGAACGCGTCGCCACCACCGAAGAAGGCCTCGAAGATGTCCCCGAACCCGAACGGATCGCCGGCGCCGCCGCCGGGCCCGGCCCCCGTGTCGCCGAACGTGTCGAACCGTCGGCGCTTCTCGGGGTCCCCGATGAGCTCGTAGGCGCGGGTGATCTCCTTGAACCGCTCCTCGGCCGCGGCGTCGCCCGGGTTCGCGTCGGGGTGGCACTCGCGGGCGAGGCGCCGGTAGGCCCGCTTGATGTCGTCCTGGGTCGCGTCGCGCGCGACGCCGAGGAGCGAGTACGGATCCATCGTCAGTGCGACAGCAGGTTGCCGAGCTGGGCCGACACGGTCGAGACCGCCGCGAGGGCCTGCTGGTAGTCCATGCGGGTCGGGCCGAGCACCCCGACGGTGCCCGCCACCTCACCCTCGATCGTGTAGGGCGCGAGCACGAGCGAGCAGTCGCGCAACTCGTCGATCCGGTGCTCCGAGCCGATGCTGACGCTCACCCCCTGGTCGAGGAGGTCACGGACCAACGACACGACGACGACCTGCTGCTCGAGGAGCTCGAGCAGCGTGGCCGCCGAGCGCGCGGTGGCGAACGCGTCCTGCTCGGCCGCGATCCGGCTCGCGCCGCCCACGTAGAGCGGATCGTGGCTCGCCTCGGCGCGGCGGTGCAGTGCGAGGTGCGCCGCAGTGGCGAGGGCGTCGGACGCGGGGTCGCCGCTCGGGCGCGGCGCGGGCGGCACCTGCAGGGTGGCGTCGACGAGGGCGGCGGCGAGCACCTTCTCGGCCAGCGCCACCTGGTCCATCGAGAGGTCCGGGTCCACGGTGAGCATCTCGCGCTCGACCGCACCGTTCGAGAGGACCGCGATCGCGAGCACCTGACCGGGCTGGAGCGGCACGAGATCCATGCGCCGGACCCGGGCCGACTCGGTGGGCGGGCCGACGACGACCGCAGCGTGCCGGGTGATGCGGGCGAGCAGTCCGCTCGTCTCGTGGAGGAGATCCTCGAGCGCGGCGTGCGCGCCCAGGAAGAACTCGGACACCGCGCGCTGCTGGTCGCCCTGGAGGCCCTGGACGGCCGACGGGTCCGCGAAACGGTCGACGAAGTACCGGTACCCGAGGTCGGTCGGGATGCGTCCGGCCGAGGTGTGCGGCTGGGTGACGTAGCCGTCGCGTTCGAGCGCCGTCATGTCGTTGCGCACGGTGGCGCTCGACACGCCGAGGCCGGCCGAGCGCGCCACGGCCTGACTGCTCACCGGCTGCGCGGTCTGGATGTGCTCCTCGACGATGGCCCGGAGGACCTCGCCCCGCCGTTCGTCGACGTCCACGACCCTCCTCGGGTGGCCTCGGGTCCGACCGGTCACGTGCTGGCAGTCGAGTGTACCGACTGCCAGCCGACCGGCCCCGGCGGCGGACGGCGGATCAGACGACCGGCACCCCACCGGCGAGCACGAGGCGGGCGGTGATGTCCGAGGCCACGAGGCGCCCGGTCGGGGTGAGCACCACCCGGTCCCCGGTGCGGCGCACGAGGTCGCCGACGACGAGGGTGGCGACCTCCTCGTCGGCGGCCGGGTCGACCGCCGCGCCGGACCGCGTCCGCAGCGCCAACCCGAACGCCTCCTCGGCCACGCCCCCCGGTGCGAGGACCTCGTCGCCCGACGCGGGGTCGACTCCGTCCCGGATGCGTTCGATGTACCGCTCGGGCGTGCGGACGTTCCACCACCGGCGACCCGCGCGGTACCCGTGGGCCGCACACCCGGCGGCGCCCCACTCCCCCCCGAGCCAGTACCCGAGGTTGTGCCGGCACTCCTCGCCCGGCCGCGACCAGTTCGAGATCTCGTACCACTCGTACCCGGCGGCCGCCAGCGCGGCGTCAGCGAGCAGGTAGGCGTCGGCCTGGTCGTCCTCGTCGACGTCGGGCGCCCCGCCCCGGGCGACGCGACGCCCGAGCGGCGTGCCCGGTTCGACGGTGAGCGCGTACACGCTGAGGTGCTCGGGGTCGAGGGCGAGCGCCGCGTCGAGCGTGCGCCGCCAGTCGTCGAGGGACTCCCCCGGCGTGCCCGTGATGAGGTCGAGGTTGATGCGCGCGAACCCGGCGGCGCGGGCGAGCGCGACCGCACGGTCGACGTTGTCGGGATCGTGGGTGCGGCCGAGGGCCCGGAGCACGTGCGGCGCCATCGACTGGACCCCGAACGAGAGGCGATCGGCACCCGCCGCCCGGTAGGCGTCGAGGCGGCCCGCGTCGACGGCGTCCGGGTTGCACTCGATCGTGATCTCCGCACCCGGCGCACGGTCGATCGCGGCGAGGATGCGGGCCATCTGCGGTCCGTCGAGCAACGACGGGGTACCCCCGCCGAGGAACACCGTCGTCGCCGTCGGGGCCCCCGCCGCCCGCTGCCGTTCGAGATCGGTCACGACCGCGTCGACGTAGTCGGCGATGAGGTGCGACCGATCCGCCCAGGTGGCGAAGTCGCAGTAGTCGCACCGCACCGAGCAGAACGGCACGTGCACGTACACCCCGTACGCCTCGCGCTCGGTCGACGGCGTCGTGGTCATCACCGCATCATCGCCCGGCGACGCCGGTCGGGTCAGAACGTGCCGACGACGACCGGGGCCTGTTCGGAGGACACCACGCCCGGCCGAACCTCGTCGGTGATCGCGAACCCGATCGCCGGACCACTGAACCGGAACGGCACGGTGTCGGGCGAGGATCCGAGCACGCCGGCCGAGATCGCCGTGGGGTCGGCGGCGTCGCCGACGAGCGCCCAGAGCTGGTAGGTCCGGTCCGCGGGCAGCCGCTCGAGGTTCGACTCGGTCACGAACCCGGACCCGTCCGGCAGCAGCACGATGCGCGCGCTGCGCCCGCCGATCTGGGAGCGCATCTCGGTGGTGCGGGCGCCGGGCGTGCGCGCCGCAAGCGCCGCCGCGCTGTCGATCGCGTTGCGGTCGAGCGCCGACGTGAGCTCCTCGACCTGCCGGCTCTGGCGACCGACCTCGAGCCCGATGAGCGCGACCACCACGAGGGCCGCGGCCGCCAGCGAGGCGACGACCCGCATCGCCAGGGTGCGACGCTCCCGGGCGGCATCGATCGGGACCACGACGACGGCGGGCTCATGGGTCCGAGCCTCCGCCGATGCGTCGACGGCCGGAAGGGAGCGGTCCGGGATCTCCGGCATGCGCAGCGGCGGCAGGTCGGTCGTCGGGTCGGCGACCGGCAGCACGAGCCGGGGCGGTTCGTCCTCGAGCGAGGCGACGATGGAGTGCCACAGGCCGGAGGGCGCGTCGGCCCCGGCGAACGCCAGCATCGAAGCGGTCTCGCGGTACTGGGCCACCTCGGCCCGCGCCTCGGGGTGCGCCTCGAGGTAGCGCTCGATCTGCTCGGCCTCGTCGGCGTCGACCGCGTCGAGGGCGTAGGCGCCCAGGAGGTCCTCGAGTTCGGCGGGGGTGCGTTCACGCGCCACTGCCGACCACCCCCGTCTCCACGAGCGCGCCCCGCAGGCGCGTCAGGCCCGACCGGATCCGGCTCTTGATCGTGCCCTCCGGCACGCCGAGCATGGCTGCGACCTCGCGGTAGGTGTGCCCGCCGAAGTAGGCGAGTTCGATCGCCTCGCGCTCGCCGTCGGCGAGCGTCGACAGGGCGGCCCGGATCTGATCGCCCACGGCCATGTCGATGACCTCACGCTCGAGGTCGTACCCCGACTCGGCGTTGAGCCGGGCCTCGCGCTCCTCGCGCCGCCGCCGGGAACTCTCCGAGCGGATGAGGTCGACGGACCGACCGTGGGTCTGCGCGAGCAGGTACGAGCGGAGCGTGCCGCGGTCCGGGTCGAACTTCTCCGGATCATTCCAGAGCCGCAGGATGACCTCCTGCACCACCTCCTCGGCCATGGACCGATCGCCGACGAGGCGATGGGCGAGTCCGAACGCGGCTCCGCCGTGCCGTCGGTAGGCCTCGGCCAGGGCTTCCTGGCTGTACCGCCCGATCGCCACGACGAGCTTGGCGTCACTGGCCTCGCGGAGATCTTCGATGCGCATCATTGTGGCCTACGGGGCGGAGCACCACTCCGGATCACTCGTGGTGGTGGACGGCCATTCCGTGGGGGCGGCCCCGTCGGGCCCGGCCCGGCGGCGCTGGCCTAGGTTCGCGACCATGGCCGAGTCCCCCGCCGAGTCCCCCGAGGCCGCCGCGGCGCGGGCCGAGGTCCGGGCCCTGCTCGAGGAGGTCGCGCCCGGCGGGGTCTTCCCGGCGGACTGGAACCGCCGGATGGCCGCGGCCGGGTACGTGGCTCCGCACTGGCCCGCGCCGTGGGGCCGGGGGGCCTCCCCCGCCGCCCAACTCGCCATCGACGCCGAGCTCCGGGCGGCCGGTGCACCCCGACCGATGAACCCGATCGGCATCGGGTGGGCGGGCCCGACCCTGCTCGTCGCCGGCACCCCCGAGCAGCACGAACGGTGGCTCCCCGGCCTCCTCGACGGTTCGGAGCTCTGGTGCCAGCTCTTCAGCGAGCCCGGGGCCGGTTCGGACCTCGCGTCCCTGCGCACCACCGCGGTGCGCGACGGCGACGAGTTCGTGGTGAACGGCCAGAAGGTGTGGACCACGATCGGTCACTTCGCCCGGTGGGGCATCCTCCTCGCCCGGACCGATCCGGACGCCGACGTGCACCGCGGGATCACGTACTTCGTGCTCGACATGCATGCACCCGGTGTGGAGGTGCGCCCACTCGTGCAGATGACGGGGACGCACGAGTTCAACGAGGTGTTCTTCACCGATGTGCGCGTCCCGGCGGCCAACGTCGTCGGCGAGGTGCACGACGGGTGGCGCCTCGCGAAGGTCACGCTCGGCAACGAACGGGTCTCGCTGTCGGGCGAGGGCGCGCTCTGGGGTCGCGGCCCGACCGCCGGCGACCTCGTGCGCATCGTGCGCGACCACGGCGGCCTCGACGACCCGGTGCTGCGGCAACGCCTCGTCCGTGTCCACATCGAGGGCGAGGTGCTCCGCTACATCCGCATGCGCAGCGTCGCTGCGATGCTGCGCGGCCTCGAGCCCGGACCCGAGGCGAGCGTGCGCAAGGCGCTCGCCGACGAGCACGGCCAGCACGTGATGGCACTCGCGCTCGAACTCGCCGGCAGCGACGGCCTGCTCGCCCAGCACGGCCCGCTCGGCGATCCCGACCCGATGTGGGCGTACGGGTTCCTCTACTCGCCCGCGCTCACGATCGGGGGCGGGACGAGCGAGGTGCAGCGCTCGATCCTCGGCGAGCGCGTGCTCGGCCTCCCGCGCGACACCTGAGCCGCGGCACGGCTCCGGCGTCAGTCGTCGAGACGCAGGGCCGCGACGAACGCCTCCTGGGGGACCTCGACGCGCCCGATCTGCTTCATGCGCTTCTTGCCCTCCTTCTGCTTCTCGAGCAGCTTGCGCTTCCGGCTGATGTCACCGCCGTAGCACTTCGCGAGGACGTCCTTGCGCTTGGCCTTCACGGTCTCACGGGCGATGACGCGCCCGCCGATGGCGGCCTGGATCGGCACGTCGAAGAGCTGGCGCGGGATGAGCTCGCGCAACTTCTCGGTCATGCGACGGCCGTAGTCGTAGGCCCGCTCACGGTGGACGATCGACGAGAACGCGTCGACCGCAGTGCCGTTGAGGAGGATGTCGACCTTCGCGAGCTGCGACCGTCGGTACCCGGCAGGCTCGTAGTCGAGGCTCGCGTAGCCCTTCGTGCGCGACTTCAGGTGGTCGAAGAAGTCCATGACGACCTCGCCGAGCGGCAGGTCGTACTGCAACTCGACCCGTTCCTCGGAGAGGTACTCCATCTTCTTCATCTCGCCGCGCCGTTGCTGGCACAGCTCCATGATCGGACCGACGTACTCGGTCGGGGTGAGGATCGTCGTGCCGACGTACGGCTCCTCGATGCTCTCGACCTCGTTCGACGTGGGCATCGCCGAGGGGTTGTCGACGACCCGCACCGACCCGTCGACCATGTTCGCCCGGTACTCGACGTTCGGCGAGGTGGCGACGAGCGACAGGTTGTACTCCCGCTCGAGCCGCTCCCGGACGATCTCCATGTGGAGCAGGCCGAGGAACCCGCAGCGGAACCCGAACCCGAGCGCGCCCGAGGTCTCCGGCTCGTAGGTGAACGAGGAGTCGTTGAGCCGCAGCTTCTCGAGCGACTCGCGCAGCTCCGCGTACTCGTCACCGTCGACCGGGTACAGCCCGCAGAACACCATCGGCTTCGGCTCGAGGTAACCCTCGAGCGCGGGTGCCGGGTCGCTCGCGGTCGTGACCGTCTCGCCGACCCGGGCCTGCCCGACGTCCTTGATCCCGGTGATGAGGTACCCGACCTCGCCCGGGCCGAGCGACGCGACCGGCGTCGGCACCGGCAGCCGCACGCCGACCTCCTCGGCGATGTGCGGCGCGTTCGTCTGGACGTACCGCAGCCGCGCGCCGGAGTCGAGGTGGCCGTTCACGACGCGCACCGAGGAGATGACGCCGCGGTACGCGTCGTAGATCGAGTCGAAGATGAGCGCCTGCAGCGGCGCGTCGATGTCACCGACCGGCGGCGGGATGCGATCCACGACCGCGTTGAGGAGCTCGGGCACGCCCGCGCCCGTCTTCGCCGAGATGCGCAGGACCTCCTCCCCGGGGATGCCGAGCACCCGCTCGATCTCGCCGGCGATCCGGTCGGGCTCGGCCGCCGGCAGGTCGATCTTGTTCATCGCGGCGACGATCGTGAGGTCGTGCTCGAGCGCGAGGTAGCAGTTGGCGAGCGTCTGGGCCTCGATCCCCTGGCTCGCGTCCACGAGCAGGATGACGCCCTCGCACGCGGCGAGGCTGCGCGACACCTCGTACCCGAAGTCCACGTGGCCGGGGGTGTCGACGATGTTGATGACGTGGCCGTTCCAGTCGAGGCGCACGTTCTGGGCCTTGATGGTGATGCCCCGCTCGCGCTCGATGTCCATCGAGTCGAGGTACTGGGCCCGCATGTCCCGGGCGTCGACCGCGCCGGTGATCTCGAGGAACCGGTCCGCGAGCGTGCTCTTGCCGTGGTCGATGTGGGCGATGATGCTGAGGCAGCGCAGCTGCTCGAGCGGGGTCACCCGGGCATTCTCGCCGCTCGACCGCCGACCCTGGGAACCTCGGTCATGGTGCCGGGTCCTCCCGAGCCCGGTGCGAGGCCCTCGGAGCCCCGGACGGGCGCGTCCCGGGCGCCCCCTGCTAACCTCACCCGGCCCAGCACGCTGACCCGAGAGAGCGACCGACACGCACCATGGCGAACATCGCGAGCCAGAAGAAGCGCAACCGCCAGAACGAGGCGCGTCGCGTCCGCAACAAGGGCGTGCGGTCCGAGCTGCGCACCCGGGTCAAGACCGCCCGCACCGCCATCTCCGAGGGCGCCGAGTCCGCTCCGGAGGCGCTCAAGGCCGCACAGAAGCGCCTCGACAAGGCCGGTCGCAAGGGCGTGATCCACAAGAACGCGGCCGCCCGTCGCACGTCGCGCCTCATGCGGGCCGCGGCGAAGAACGCCTCCTAGCGCCGTCCGCCCGGCCCCCGCTGCGGGACCGGGCCGACAGATCGGCGAGTCGGGCCACGAGCACCTCGATCGAGGCCTGCGGGTCGAGCGCCGTCGCGCCCTTGAGCTCGAGGTCGGCGCGGTGCAGGAGGTCGACCGCCCGCCGCAGGCCGTCCGACCCGAGACCGCGCACCGCCTCGAGCGCCTTCTTGGCGGGGAAGGTCGACCCCTTGCCGCCGAGCGCGGCGTGCGCCTGTGCGTCGTTCGTGATGCTCGGATCGTCGAGGCGCAGCAGGCGCCGGTACCGAGCGGTGAGGAGTGCGAGCACCTGGAGCGGATGCATCGGCTTGGGCTGCCGGGGGCTCGTGACGGTGAGCAGCCGATCGAGGATCGCCAGGGCCGCCGCGGTGTCGCCCTGCTCGATGGCGTTCGTGAGTGTGTACGCGGGCACCGAGCCGGCCTCGCCGAGGTAGGGCTCGACCTCCTCGACGCCGAGGCTCGCACCCTCGCCGTAGGTCGCGGCGAGCACCTCGACGAGTGCACCGACCCGGCCCGCGTCCTCGCCGAGGTGATCGGTGACGAGTGACGCGGCGCGGCCGTCGAGTTCCACCCCGGCGGCCCCGAGGGACTCCCCGAGGACGTCGAGGGTCTTCTCCGAGTCCGGCCCCACGGTGCGACCGTGCTTGATCGCATCGGTCAGCCCCTTCACCACCCGGCCACCGCCACCCGCCACGAGGACGAGGTCGGTGGTGTCGAGCGGATCCTCGAGGTACGCCAGCAGCGGTCCGGCCTCCTCGGTCGTGAGGTGCTCGTAGTCCCGCAGCAGCACGATCCGGCGGGCCGTCATGAACGGCGGACTCTGCGCCGAGCCCACCGCCGCGGCGATCACCGCCTCCCTCCCCTCGGCCCCGCCGCCGTCGTCCCCCCGACCCGGGACCGTGAGGTCCTCCACCGCGAGGCTCCGGTCGTCGCCGGCGAGGAGTTCGTCGAGCAGTTCGGCGAGGGCCCGCGATCGGAGGACCGGGTCGGTCCCCTTCACCGCGTAGAGGCTCACCGGGACCGACCCGAGGCGCGGCCGCCGATGGCGGCGAGCACCGCGGCGGCCCGTGCTGCGGCCGCAACCTCGACGACGCGGAGCACCGCCGCACCCCGCTCGGTCGCCAGTGCCGCGAGGGTCGCGGTGTCGTCCGGTCCGACCGCGGCAATCGACGCGATCACCGATCGCCCCGCCGCCGCAAGGTCGGCGAG
Source organism: Actinomycetes bacterium (assembly GCA_046081705.1). Taxonomy (GTDB): domain Bacteria; phylum Actinomycetota; class Acidimicrobiia; order IMCC26256; family IMCC26256; genus IMCC26256. Next base: position 35,763 of record JBJTWK010000042.1, read on the forward strand.
GGCGGCGAGCCGGCCGACGAGGTCGTCGCCGTTCCCCGCGTCGAGGTCACCCACGTCGACGAACGCGGCCTCGGGCACCCCGCGCCCGATCGGGACGTGGGCGAGGAGGCCGTGCTCGACCGCGAGGCCCACGAGCGCGTCGCGGTCGGATCCGACGGGTTCGACGCGCAACCCGGCGGCACCGAGCGCGACGGCCCGTCGGGCACCCGCGAGGTCGTGGACCGGCACGACGCACCCCGCGCCGACCGGGGCACCGGACGCGGCGAGCACCTCGAGCGGGATCTCGACGAGCGCGGCACCGGCCGCGATCGCGCGCTCCACGCCGGCGGGGCCACCGGTCGATCCGGCGAGGCGCGCGAGTACCTGCGGAGCGCGGGTGGGTGCGACGCGGGACTCGGCGGACATCGGGGCGACCCTACCGCCGCGCCCCGACGCCGACCCCGGATCCGGGTGGGCGCCGGATCCGTGCGAGGCGCACCACCCCGGCCGTCGTCGCGACGAGCGCAACGAGGAGGGTGAGCGCCCGGGCGTCGAGCGACCCCGGATGGCGCGCGCCGAGCGCTGCGAGCCCCTCCACCGCGCGCAGCGCGACGAGGGTCGGGATCTGCAGCACCTGCGCCGGGACCCCGCCCAGCAGACCGCCGAGCAGGCCGGCGCCGAGCCCCCACACCGTGATCGGCACCACGAGGGGCGCGGCGAGGAGGTTCGCCGGGATCGCGACGGCGGGCATCGCGCCGAACGTGCCCAGGAGCACCGGCGCCACACCGACCTGGGCCGCGGTCGTCACGCCGAACGCGTCGCGCAGCACCCTCGGTCCCGGGAGCCGGTCCGCGATCGGGGTCGCAAGGATCGCGATCCCCGCCGTCGCGGCGCACGACAGGCGGAACCCGACCGAGCGGACCAGGAACGGGTCCACCAGCAGGAGTGCCGCGACGGCGAGCGCGAGCACCCGCGCGCCGCGTACGGGACGCCCGAGCACTGTGCCCACGAGCACCGTCGTCGCCATCGCGATCGCCCGCAGCACCGAGGGCTCCCAGCGGGTCACCGCGCCGAAGAGCGCGAGCACGCCGACCCCGACGACGGCCCGGACGAGCAGTGGCGCCCGCCGGGTGAGTGGTCCGACGAGCGCGAGCACGGCGGCCACGTTCGCCCCGCTCACGACGAGCAGGTGACTCATGCCGGCGGCCCGGAACGTGGCGATGGTGTCCGGAGGGATCGCCCGCTCGTCGCCCAGCAGGAAGGCGGCGAGGACCCCCCGCTCGCGCGCCGGGAGGCCCGCACCGCCCCGGGCGACGAGCGAACGGATCGAGTTCGCGAGCCGGAGCACCGGCGCCCGGGGCGACCCGAGGTCGACGAGGGTCGCGTCGTCGAGACGCGCGACGACGTGACGCACGCGGAGCCGAGCGTCGTAGCCGTCGAGCGGACCGAGTCGACCCCGGACCGCGACCCGGTCCCCCGCGACGAGGGACCGGAAGCGTGACTGGTCCGCCGCAGCGGCGACCACGAGCACCGAGCGGACCACGGCCGTGCGCCGACCCGAACGCTCCCCCGTCCAGGTCGCGGACCGGACGGTGACGACGACGCGCCAGGCGGTCGCCACCGGATCGCCGACCACGGCACCGGTGAGTGCGCCGCGGCTGCGCGCCTCGGACGGCGCCCGCAGGCCCGACCGCTCGAGACCGTCGACGGCGCGCGCCGCCGAGCCCGTGGCGAACGCGCCCACCGCAAGGAGCGCCGCGATCCCCGCGGCCGGACGGCGCCCGGCGGCGAGCAGCACGACGCCCGCCGCCGCGGACGCGGCCGTCAGGACGAGCGGTCCGATCGGATCCGCATCAACCCGACCCCCGATCGCCCCGCCGGCGAGGACCACGACGAGGATGATCGCGGGCGTCGCGCGGACGATCACAGGACGACGAGGGGCTCGAGCTCCGCAAAGCGCGCCTCCCCGATCCCCCGGACCGCGTCGAGGTCCTGCACCGACCGGAACCCCCCGCGGGCCCGGCGCTCCCGGAGGATCGCCGCGGCGAGGGAGGGTCCGATGCCGGGCAGGGTCTCGAGTTCCTCGGCGGTGGCGGTATTGAGGTGCACCGGCCCCGTCGACGGTCCGGGATCGGCATCGCCGGGCGTCGACCCGGCGGGGTCGGGCGCGACACCCCGCACCGGCACGACGATCCGTTCCCCGTCGGCGACCCGCGCCGCGAGGCTGACCGCGTCGAGGTCGGCGTCGGCCCGGGCACCGCCGGCTGCGGCGATCGCGTCGGCCACCCGATCGCCGTCGCGCAGCCGCACGAGCCCCGGCGTGGTCACCGCCCCGGCGACCTGGGCCACCACGACGCGCTCGTCGTGCGTCGCCGCCGCCCGCGCGGCGAGCCGATCGGCGCGGGCCACTGCGGCCGTGCCGCGGGCGGGTCCACCGCGCGGGACCGCGGTCCGACTCCAGACGAGCGCCGCGACGAGGCCCACGAGCACCAGCGCGCCCGCGACGACCCTCGGATCGTGGCGGTACGCGTGGAGGCGATCGACGAGCCGTGGCGGGTTCGGGTCCGGGCGCGCCGGTGCCCCGGGCCCGGGCTGCGGGGTCGGTGGGGCCTCGGCGGCGTCGATCGGGGCCGCAGCGGTCGGTGACGTGGGGACCGGAGACGCCGGGACCGGGGACGCCGGTGCGTCGGAGGTGCGGGGGTCGGTGGCCATGGGCCCTCCCGGGATGCGGGCGCGCCGAGAGAATCGGGCGCGCGTCGGTGCGCATCGGGGAAGGGCGGCCCGGCGCCGGGCCGGGCGAGGTCCGGGGAGGCCGGACGGGCGAGATCGTAGCGATCCCGTCGGACGTCAGCGACCGGCGAGCGCTCGGGCCTCGACCTCGGCCGGGATGGCGGCGTACGCCTCGGCGTGCGGCAGTCCGGCCGCACGGCCGCGCCCGTAGGCGAGGAGGTACGAGGCCACGAACCGGAGCGCGCCCTGCTCCCGCCACTGCCGCACGTGGACGAGCTCGTGCGCGAGCAACGCGCCGTCCCCGTCCCGACCCCGACGCAGGAGGATCCACCGACCGAGCGTCAGGCCGACGGTGCCGGGTACGAGGAACGGCACGGTGACCACCCGGGCCCGCCGCGCGTCGATCGGCGCGACGTGGTGGAAGGCCGCGAGCACCGCATCCACATCGAGGCGCCCGACCCGCGCCACCACGGCTCAGCCGACGACGAAGTTGACGAGTCGGCCGGGCACGGCGATCACCTTGCGCACCGTCGCGCCCGCCAGCAGTCCCGCCACCCTCTCGTCGGCCCGGGCGACCGCCTCGAGGGCCGCGGCGTCGGCGTCGACGGGCACCGTGATGCGGCCGCGGACCTTGCCGTTCACCTGCACCGGCACCTCGACCGAGTCGACGACGAGCCGCGCCGGATCCGCATCGGGGAACGGCTCGTACGCGAGCGAGCCCGCGTGCCCCATGCGCGACCACAGCTCCTCCGCGATGTGGGGCGCGAGCGGGGCCACCATGAGCGTGATCGCCTCGGCCACCGCCCGCGGGGCGACGCCGGTCGCCGCGACCACCTGGGTGAGGTGGTTGTTGAGTTCGAAGAGGCGGGCGATCGCCGTGTTGAAGGACATCGTCTCCATGTCCGTGCGCACGGCATCGATCGTGCGGTGCAGCAACCGCAGCGTCTCGTCGTCGGCCGGTCCGTCGGCCACGTGCACCTCGCCGGTGTCCTCGTCGACGAGGTTGCGCCAGAGCCGCTGGAGGAACCGGTGCACCCCGACGATGTCGGTCGTGTTCCACGGGCGGCTCGCGTCGAGCGGGCCCATGAACATCTCGTAGAGCCGCAGCGTGTCCGCGCCGTACTCGGTGTAGATGTCATCGGGCGTGACGACGTTCCGCAGGCTCTTGCCCATCTTCCCGTACTCGCGGTTCACCGGCTCGTCGCCGAGGTACCACTGGCCGTCGCGCTCGACGACCTCCCCGGCCTCCACGTACACGCCGCGCTGGTCGGTGTAGGCGTAGGCCTGGATGTAGCCCTGGTTGAAGAGGCGCTGGAACGGTTCGACCGTGCTGACGTGCCCGAGGTCGAAGAGCACCTTGTGCCAGAAGCGCGCGTACAGCAGGTGGAGCACCGCGTGCTCGACCCCGCCGACGTAGAGGTCGACGCCCCCGGCCGCCGGCGACCCGTCGCCGCGCACCCCGTCCATCCAGTAGCGCTCCACCCCGGCGTCGACGAGCGCGGCGTCGTTCTCGGGATCGAGGTACCGCAGGTAGTACCAGCACGATCCCGCCCACTGCGGCATCGTGTTGACCTCGCGCCGGAAGGTCCGCGGCCCCCCGCCGTACCCGGCCCAGGCCGGACCGTCGAGGTCGAGGGTGACGGTGGCCCACTCCTCGGCCCGGGCGAGCGGCGGCTCCGGCAGCGCGTCGGGGTCCTCGGAGGTGCGGGGCGCGAAGTCCGAGACCTCGGGGAGCTCGACCGGCAGCGCCGACTCCGGCAGCGCGATCGGGAGGCCCGTGTCGTCGAACACGATCGGGAACGGCTCGCCCCAGTAGCGCTGGCGGCTGAAGAGCCAGTCGCGCAACTTGTACGTGACCGTCGGTGCCCCGAGGCCGGCGGCCGCCAGCCAGTCGTTGATCGCGCCCTTGGCCGCAGGGGTGTCGAGTCCGTCGAGCGTCACGCCGTCGTTCGCCGAGGCCATCGCGACCCCGACACCCGTGAAGGCCTCGGGCCAGTCGGACGCGTCGTCGGCGACGACGGCGTGCTCGGCGAGCCACGCGCCGTCGGGCCGCACGACCGGGACGACCGGCAGGTCGAACTCCCGCGCGAACGCGAAGTCGCGGTCGTCGTGCGCGGGGACGGCCATGATCGCCCCGGTCCCGTACCCCATGAGCACGTAGTCGGCGATGAACACCGGGATGCGGGCGCCGTTCACCGGGTTCACCGCGAAGGCTCCCGTGAACACCCCGGTCTTCACATGCCCCTCGGCCTGACGTTCGAGTTCGGACTTCTGCGCGGCGAAGGCCCGGTAGGCCCGCACCGCGGCGGCCGGCGCGACGCCGTCGCCGAAGATGCCCCGCCAGGCCATCGGGATCTCCGAGTGCTGCGCGTCGAACTGCGAGCCCGGCCACTCGACCGGCGTGATCGCGTCGACGAGCGGGTGCTCCGGCGC